>JAUVVA010000054.1 GCA_030604905.1 Verrucomicrobiota bacterium
AGAAGGACGAGCTCGGCATCGACGTGCTCATCACCGGCTCGCAAAAAGCCCTCGCCATGCCCCCGGGCCTCGCGCTCCTCAGCGTGTCCAAGCGCGCCCTCGAGCGCGCCACCCAGCTGAGCGACCGCGGCTACTACTTCGATTTTGTCGAGTTTCAGAAGAACCACGAGGCCGGCATGACGCCCAGCACGCCCGCCATCGCCCTCATCTATGCCCTGAAGTCTAAGCTCGAGGACATCAAGGCCGAGGGCATCGACAACCGCTACGCCCGCCACGCCCGGCTCAACAAGACCGTGCGCGACCACGTGCTCGCGAAGGGGTTCAAGCTGTTCCCGAAGGAGGGCTACGGCTCCGTCGCGCTCAACTGCTTCGCCAACACCCTCGGCTACGACCTCGCCGCGCTCAACAAGACCCTCAAGTCCAAGCACGGCCTCGTGATCGACGGCGGCTACGGCAAGCTCAAGGGCAAGACCTTCCGCATCTCCAACATGGGCGACGAGACCGACGAGACCATCGCCACCATGCTGAAGGCCTTCGACGCCGCCCTCGCCGAGTGCCCGAAGGTGGCGGCAGTCTAGCCTGAATCCGGCGGTAGAAAGTAACCGCAGATCGCGCAGAGTGCGCAGATAAAGCTGATTCCCGAAGAACTGATTGGCTGAATCTGATCACCGACGAGGTGAGGTGTTTCAGCGCCTCAATGTCTTGGGCATCTGCGTCCATCTGCGGCATCTGCGGTCTCCACTGCCGCCTCGGTCGCCTTGGCCGAGCGAGTTTCTCCTCTGGCGCACGACGAGTTTGTTTCCCAGACACACCCCAGGAGCTGTGGCCGGTTTGGAGTGGCTCGGGCGTCTTTCCCGCGGGGTCTCGGCGAGACGCCGAAACCTGCCCCCGCCCCTGTTCCGAACCCACGGGCGAGACGCCCGTGCCACGCGTCATTTGGCCGAATCGCCGGAAGCCCCTGCCCTGTCCGCGGCGCGCTACTTCGCGGCCGGCAGCACCAGCGTGAAGACCGAGCCATGCCCGGGGTCGCTCCGCAGGGAGATCGTGCCGCCGTGCCGCTCGATGATTTGCCGGCAGATCCGCAGACCCAGCCCCTGGCCGCCGCGCTTGCTCGAGCGCAGCGGCTGCGTGAAAGCCAGCTCCGCCTCGCCCTCCGCAAAGCCGCGACCGTTGTCTCCGATCTCCACCACCACCCGGCCCGCCTCGCCGCGCAAGATCACGCGCACATCATCCGCGCCGGCCTCGAACGCGTTCTTGAAGAGATTCTGGAACACGCGGTGCAGTTCGTAGCGATCCCCCATCACCAACAACCCGCTGCCGGCGCCCGGCCCGCCCGAGCGCCCCGGCGCGACTTCGCAACGCTGCCCGGTGATGCGCACGTTGGGACTGTTGAAAAACAACACCGCGTGCACCGACTCGATCTCCGCCTGCAAATCCAAACGCTCGCGCTCCGGCCGCGTGCCGTCGTTGAACCGGCAGGTGTGCGCGAGGTGCAGCAGGTAGTTCGAGGTGTGCTCGAGCTTCTTCGCGATCGCGTCGATCGGCTTGGCCTGGTCGCCCACCGTGCTCTTTAGCTGAGCCGTCTCCTGGATGAGGCGCGCGGTGTAGCCCATCGTGGAGAAAAGCGCGTTCTTCAAATCGTGCACCATCGAGGCCGAGGCCTCGCCGTGCTGCGCCAGGCTGTCCTTCGCCTCCAGCTCGCGCTGCAAAATCGCGATCACGCCCTCCATCTCGCGGATCACCGCGCTGCGCCCGCGCCGCCGCAGGGCCACGTCCACCTCGTGCTGCGCCAGGGCCACGATGTCGGGCGAATCGAAGGGCACCTGCAGACACTGCTCGCCGAGCACTTTCACCGCCCGCCCCGCCCCCAGCGCGATGACCGACATCTCGGTATCCAGCTCGCGCAGGTCCCGCGCCAGATCCTCGCTGCTCCGCCCCGCCGAGCGCAGATCCATCACCGCGAGCGCGAAGCGCCGCTCGCGCAGCAACTCGACCGCCTCCTCGAAACTGCGCACCATCGTGATCTCAAACTCCTCCTCCAGGCGCTGGTGCACGCGCCCCCGCGTCTCCCCGTCGGTCGCCACCACCAGCACCGAGGGCAAGGCCACCTCGTCCTGACGCCGCACCGCCAGCCCGTCGAGCGGGAAGGGGTTGGCGCTTTCGCCGGTGATAAACAGGCGCGGATCGACCGAGGGCTTCGAAGCTTCGTTCATTCCCTGCCTTGCCTCCCGACAAAACGGCGTCCCCACCCGGCCGAGCGGGACGGATTGACCGCTCCCGGCTTCGCGCCATGCATGCAGCCGCAGTCGGCGGCGAGTGTTGGACCCATGCTCGCTAGACAGCCCCGGACTACGTAGCTGTCAACCGCACCCATTAGTTCCGCTAAAGTTTCAACCGATTTTCATGACCGAAACCCTGTTTCTCCTGCTCGGCCTCCTGCTCGGCGCCGCGCTGGCCTGGCTCGCGCTCCGCGCCCAGGGCGCCGCGCTCGCCGAGCGTCTGCGCGCCCGCGAGACCGACGCCGAGCGCCTTCAGGGCGAGCTCGCCGCCCGCGATGCCGCCCTCGCCGCCGCCCGCGCCGCCACCGAGGGCGCCCGCGCCGAGCTCGCCTCCGCCCAGACCGCCCTCGCCGCCGAACGCGCCTCCGCCACCGAAAAAATCGCCGCCCTCACCGAGGCGCAGGAACGCCTGGCCAACGAGTTCAAGGCCCTCTCCGCCGCCGCCCTCCAGGCCAACAACGCCGCCTTCCTCGAGCTGGCCAAGGAAACCCTCGGCCGCACCCGACAGGCGGCCGACAACGACCTCGAAAAACGCCAGATCGCCATCGAGGCCTTGGTCAAACCCCTGCGCGAGACCCTCGTGCAAGTGGAGACCAAGATCACCGCCTTCGACAAGACCCGCGCCGAGTCCGCCGCGGCCCTCGCCCAGCAACTCCAGGGCCTCGCCCAAGCCCAGAACACCCTGCAAACGGAGACCGCCCGCCTCTCCACCGCGCTGCGCTCCACCACCACCGCCGGCACCTGGGGCGAGCTCCAGCTCCGCCGAGTGGTCGAGCTGGCCGGCATGAGCGACTACTGCGACTTCGCCGAGCAGAGCTCCGTCACCACCGATGATCGCGCTCGCCTGCGCCCCGACCTGCTCGTTCGCCTGCCGGGCGGCCAGCAGATCGTCGTCGACGCCAAGGCGCCCAACGAAGCCTACCGCGACGCCGCCTCCTCGCCCGACGAGGCGACCCGCGCCGCCCGCCTCCTCACCCACGCCGCGCAGGTGCGCGCCCACGTCGACTCGCTCGGCGCCAAGGCCTACTGGGAACAGTTTCAACCCTCGCCGGAATTCGTCGTGCTCTTCCTCCCCGGCGACCAATTCCTCGCCGGCGCCCTCTCCGCCGACCCCGGCCTGCTCGAGCGGGCCATCACCAAAAAAGTCCTCCTCGCCACGCCCGCCTCGCTCATCGCCCTGCTCAAGGCCGCCGCCTACGGCTGGCGCCAGGAGAAGGCCGCCCGCAACGCCGAGGAGATCACCGCCCAGGCCCGCGAGCTCTACGACCGCATCACCGGCTTCACCGAGCACCTCGGCAAGATCGCCCCCGCGCTCGAAAACGCCTCCAAGGCCTACAACCAGGCCATCGGCGCCTTCGAAAGCCGCGTGCTCCCCGCCGGCCGCCGCCTCGAGGAACTCGGCGCCAAGGGCAACAAGGAGCTGCCCGCCGCCCTCCCCCCCGTCGAGACCGCCCCGCGCGAACTGACCAAACGCGCGTGACGACACGCTCTTCGGCTTTCGCCACGGAGTCCGCGGAGCTCGGACACGCAGAGCACGGAGTCCGGACCAAGGCTGCACGGGGCGGCAAACAAGGCGGGGCGAGGTATTGCAGATCGAGGCCTTGAGAGAATTGTCTGCTCCTCCGTGTTCTCCGTGTCCGCGCTCCGTGCCTTCCGTGTCCCGCCCGCTTTTTTGGTTCTCCGCTCCTCCACGCCTTGCGTTGAATGACTCCTCCCATGTCCGCCGATCCCACGCCTCCGCCCGCTCCCGAACCGCCTCGCCGCGACGACGACGATTTTGAGGCGCCCGAGTCCGATTCGCTCAAGAAACTCGTCCGCCACCTGATCGACGAGATGCCCGGGCATGTGATCGTCGCCATCGCGCTCGTCGCCTTCATGTTTTTCTACGGCATGGCGAACAGCCTCTTCAAACTGAGCGGCCGCGACCTCGCCTCGATCGATTTCCCGCTCGGCGTCGTCACCGGCCTCGTCGGCAGCACCGCCCTCACCGTCGCGATCCTCCGCGTCAAATACCGCCGCAAAAAGTAGCTCCCGCCGGGCCTCCCGCCACGCCCCCGGGCGCCGGGGCTTTCCTTTTTGCGACTTCTCCGCCTTTTTGCGGCCATCTCCCTCCCGCCCACTCCGTCCCTTTTTGTGTCCAACACCGCTTCGACTCCCGCCGCCGCCCGTCCGCTTTCGCTCGGCGTGATTTTTCTCACGCTCTACATCGACCTGATCGGTTTCTCCATCGTCTTCCCCCTCGGGCCCAACCTCCTCGGCTACTACCTCGAAATCGACGGCGACCGCGGCCTGCTCGGCGCCCTCATGGGCTGGATCAACTCCATCGCCCTCGCCATCGGCAACGAGGAGGGCACCTCCACCGCCCTCCGCGCCGTGCTCTTTGGCGGCATCATCAGCTCCATCTTCTCGATCCTGCAGTTCATCTTCGCGCCCTTCTGGGGCGGCCTTTCCGACCGCGTGGGTCGCCGCCCCGTGCTGGTCTACACCGTGGCCGGCACCGCGCTCAGCTACCTGCTCTGGGCCCTGAGCGGCAGCTTCTGGCTCTTCCTCCTCGCCCGCGTGCTCGCCGGCATCTTCGGGGGCAACCTCTCCGTCGCCACCGCCGCCGTGGCCGACGTCACCAGCCGCGCCGAGCGCGCCAAGGCCATGGGCCTGGTCGGCGCCGCCTTCGGCCTCGGCCTCGTCACCGGCCCGCTCATCGGCGCCCTCACGGTGCAGCTCAACCTGCTCGACCACGCCCCCGGCCTCGCCGCCATCGGCGTCAACCCCTTCACCGTCCCCGCCCTCACCGCCTTCGCCCTCAGCGTGGTCAACGTCTTCTGGATCCGCGCCCGCTTCCGCGAGACGCTCACGCCCGAGGCCGCCGGCCGCTCCGCCGAGCCCCGCCTGCGCAACCCGCTGCGCGCCATCCTCGGTCTCGACAACGCCGCGATCCGCGGCGCCAACCTGGTCGGCTTCGTCTACCAGCTCGCCTTCGTCTCGATGGAGGTGACGCTCGTCTTCCTCAGCGCCGAACGCTTCGGCTTTGACGAGATGGCCAACGGCAAGCTGATCGGCTTTCTCGGCCTCTGCTCCATCATCACGCAGGGCTACATCGTGCGCAAGCTGGTGGGCCGCGTGCGCGAGACACGCATGCTCGCCGCCGGCCTGCTCTGCTCGACCGCCGGCCTGCTCGGCGTGGGCTTCGCGCCCTCGGTCGGCCTGCTCTACGCCGCCGTGGCCCTGCTCGCCTTTGGCGGCGGCCTGATCAACCCGGCCAACACCGGCCTAATCTCGCTCTACGCCGGCACCGAGGAACAAGGCCGCGTGCTCGGCATCTACCGTTCGCTCGGCGCCCTGGCCCGAGCCGTCACGCCGATCTGCGCCGGCGTGATCTACTGGACGGCCGGCGCCTCCACGCTCTACGTCGTGGCCGCGGTGCTCGCCCTGCTCGCCTGCGCCGCCAGCTTCCGCCTGCCCCAGCCGGTCCGTTAGGATCTGTAGCCGTTCGAAGCGGCCATTCTCCGGCTGCGATCATGGACGACACCCTCGCCCCGGCTCAACGCAGGGGCGAGACGCGGGTGCCGTCGGTCACACGGTCACCCGGGTAAACAATCACGCGTTCGCCCGCCTGCAGTCCGTTCATCACCTGCGTCTCCACGCCATTGCCACGGCCCACCTCCACCTCTCGCAGCCGGGCGCGCCCTCCTTCGACGAGGAAAACCATCCACCTGCCGCCGCGTTGAAACAAGGCCCCCGCGGGCGCCTTCAACACCTCCGCCTCCTCCCACACCACGATCCGCGCCTCCACCCGATACGCGTCGCCGAGGCCGGCCCAGCGCTCCGCCGGATCCACGAAGTCCGCGAGGAGATTCACCCGCTGCTCCTCCACCCCGAGCGCCGACACCTTGGTGAAGGCAGCCGGCTCCACCAGGCGCACCCGCGCGTTGAGCACGCCCTCCCCTCCCCAGCGCTCGAGCAGCACCGGCGCGCCGGGCCGGGCGGCCACGCCGTCGCGCGACAACACCTCCACGCGCACCTCGAGGTCGCGCGGATCGCCCACCTCGAGCAGCTCCGTGCCGCCCAGCACGAGCCGCGCGCTCTCCTGAAACACCCGCAGGACCACCCCGTCCACCGGCGAACGCACCACCACGCGCGGACCCGGGCCCGCGTCCGCTCCCTCCCGCGCAGCTTCCCCGCCCGCGCCCGGCAGACCGCGGCGCAAGGCCGCCCGCGCTTGCTCCAACTCAAAAGACGCCACCTGCGCCGCGAAGCCCGCCGCGCGCTCCTCCTGCGCCGCCGTGATCGCGCGCATCTCCGCGGTCTCCAATTCCTGGGCGGCGATCAAACGCCGCTCGGCCAACGAGCGCTGCCGCCCGAGCTCCGCCTCCGCCAGACGCCGCGAGGCCTCGGCCGCCGCCCGTCGCGCCTCGGCCGCCGCCAGGCCCCCCTCCGCCGCGCCCACCCGCGCCTCGGCTTGCGCCAGCGCGCTCGCGTCGAGCAGATCCGTGCCGGCCGTCTCCAGCTCGGCCAGCACCGTCTCGCCCGCGCGCACCACCGCGCCGGGCCGCAGCTCGATGCGCCGCAACTGCCCGCCCACCGGGCTCGACACCACGTAGCGATTGCGCACCCGCGCCTGCCCTTCCTCGTCCACCGTCACGCGCAGCGCGCCGCGCTCCACCTCGGCGATTTCCACCGCGATGGCCCGCGGCCAAAAGCCCGCCAGGACGAGCAACCCGAAAGCCGCCAGCCCCGCGTAGAGCGGCCAACGCCGCTTGCGCGCCCGCGGATCGGGCGCATGAGGATCGAAGCTGTCGTCGGCCGCGGCGGCCGGGGCGTCTGCGGGCTGCATTTCCGCCAATTGGCGCCGCAAAGCCCGCGGGCGTCAACCGCCCCGCAGCGCCAGGCCTCAATCGCGGGCCTTGAGGACGCCCACCAAATCGAGTCGGTCGAGGCGACGGCACGCGAACCAGAGCGAGGCCGCCGTCGCCAGCGCCACCACCAGCGCCGCGAAGGCGTAGTTGGAGGGCGTCAACACCAGCGGCAGGCGCACGGTCTCGTTGTTCACCGCCCCCAGGATCGCCGTGGCGAAGCCCGACCCGATGAGCAGGCCGAGCGGCAGCGCCACCAGAGTGAGCAAGACCAACTCCGCCACCAACACCCCCGCCACCTCGCCCCGCCCAAAACCCAGCACGCGCAGGGTCGCCAGTTCGCGCTGCCGTTCGGAGAGCGAGATGCGCGCGCTGTTATACACGATGCCGAAGGCCACCGTGGTGGCGAAGACCAGATAGATCGTCTGGATGAGCCCGATGCTCTGCGCGGTCGTCTCGCGAAAACTCCGGCGCATGGCCTCCTTGATCACCACGCGCGAGGCGGCCGGGGTCTCCTTCACCGCGCGCAGAAACTCGCGCCAACTGCCCGCCGCCACCGTCACAAAAGCGCCGCTGATGCGGTCGCCCTCGCCAAGCAGGCGGTTGAGCGACTCGAGCTCCATGTGCGCCGCGATGCCCGCGAAGTCCTCCGAGAAACCCGCCACCCGCACCCGGTGCTCGGCCCGTCGGCCCTCCAGCACGCGCATCACCAGCTCGTCGCCCGGCGCCACGCCGAGCACCTCGCCCAGCACCTGCGAGAGCACGAGCCCGCGCTCGGGCAGGACGATCGGCCGGCCGCGCGCGTCGATCACGCGCTGCAACTCCCCGCCCGCGGGCAAACCCTGCACCCCGAGACGCCGCGTGCGCGGACCGGCCTGAAGCTCCACCGCCACCGAGCGAAAGGGCTCCGCGTGAATGACGCCGGGCAACTGCCGCAGATCGGCCAGAGCGCGCGGGGAGTTGGCCTCGTTGAAGGCGACGATCGCCGTCTGGCGCTGGATCGCGTCCCACTGAAAATCGAGCACATGCGCGATGCCGTCGCGAAAGGCGTTTGGCACCACGAGGATTCCGGTCGCGAGCGCGAGCGCCGCCGCCGTGAGCGCCGCGCGCCAGGGCCGGCGGGAGAGGTTGCGCAGGGCCATGCGCAGCGAGACGCCCGCGTGCCGCAACAGCCCCAGCCGCTCCGGCAACGACGGACGAAAATCCTCCGGCGGCTCCGGACGCATCGCCTCCGCCGGCGCGAGCCGCGCCACCCGTCGCACCGCGCCCAGCGCGCCCGCGAGCGCCGCGAAGGCGCTGGCCGCGAAAGCCCCGAGCAACGCGCTCCAGGCGGGCAAAAACTCGAGCACCGGAAACCGGAAAAAAAGGTGATACATCCGCACCAGCTTGCCGCCGAGCAGCCAGCCGCCGACCGCCCCGAGCACGGTGCCGATCAGCACGATCACGAGCGCGAACTTCACGAAGTGCAGCGCCACCGCGCGATCGGAAAAACCGAAGGCCTTGAGGATGGCGATCTGCTCGCGCTGGAGCGTGATCTGGCGGCCGAGCACGGCGTTCGTCATGAAGGCCGCCACGCTCAGGAACACGAGCGGGAAGCCGAAGGAGAGGCCGCGCAGCACGTCGATCTCGTCCGCCACGCGGGTGTCGCTCGGGTGGTCGCGCCGCCCGTAGGCGCCGAGCCCTCCCCAGGGCCGGAGCAGGCGGTCGACCTCGGCGATCACCTCGCGCTCGGCGGCGCCGGGACCGAGCGACAGCGCGACGGTGTTGAAGGCGCCCTTGAGGTTAAAGGCCTCGGCGAGCTCGGCCTCGCGCATCCAGAAGACGCCGAAGGTGCGATTGTCGGGCAACGCCGCGCCCGGCGGGGCCTCGAAGACGAAATCCGGCGAGAGCACGACGCCCGAGACGCGCAGCTCGACGCGGCGGCCGTTGAGCAAGGCGGCGATGCGCGCGCCCGGACGCAGCGCGTTGGCCTCGGCGAAGGCCTCGCTGATCGCGACCTCCAGGCGCCCCTCCGCGTCGGGCAGGCGGCCGGAGCGCACGAAGAGTTTGCCCAGCCTCGCCTCGCGTCTGTCCGGGATCGAGTGGATCAAGCCGCTCGCGGGCTCGTCGCGCCCCGGCAGATCGAGCGTGACCTGGCGCGCGATGCCGGGCTCCACCGCGGCCACGCCGGGGATGGCGGCGAGCTGATCGGCCACGCCCAGCGGCGCGCGCTGGAGCGAGGCGAACACGTGCCCGAAGCGGTGCCGCTCGTAGTAATCATCGCGCGCGGCGTCGAGGGAGCGGATGAGCGAGCGCGTCATGATCATCATGGCCAGCCCGCAGGCCATGACGAGCGCCACCGCGAGCACCTGCGACTTCAGGGCGCGCAGATCGCGCAGGAGCTTGAGGTCGAGGTGTGTCATGGCGCGCGCGGCACCGGCCCGGCCCGTCGATCCCTATCACCCCTTGCGCCGCCACACCGCCACGCCCGCGCCATCGTGGCCGGCCTGCCAGGGCAGCGTCACGCTTTGGGAAACAAGCTCGAAGTCGCGCCCCTCGAGCGAACGCCCGAAGGCCTCCACCACGCCGGCGTTCTCCTCGGCGTCGATGGAGCAGGTGCTGTAGACGAGGCGGGCGCCGGGCTTGAGCCAACGCGTCGCCGCCGCGAGCAGCTCGAGCTGCTGGCGGGCGTGTTTGCCAAAATCCGCCGGCTGGAGGCGCCACTTCACGTCGACGCGATGGCGCATCACGCCGGTGTTGGAGCAGGGCGCGTCCACCAGCACCGCGTCGAAGCCACCGGGCGTCATGCCCATCAGGCTGGAGGCGCGGCGCAGGTCGCCCTCGACGCGGCTCGCCTTCACCCCGGCCGGCACGCGGCGCAGGTTTTCGGTCAGGCGCTCGTGCCGCGCCCCCGGCACATCGACCGCGACCAGCAGGCCCTCGCCCATGCGGTCGGCGATGGCGAGACTCTTGCCGCCGGGCGCCGCGCAGGCGTCGACGATGCGCTCGCCGGACCGCGGCGCGAGCGCCTCGATGGCCAGCCGCGTGCCGGGATCGGCGAGGTAGATTTTCCCCTCGGCCAGCGCCCGCGCCACCTCGCTCCAGTGGCCGCTCTTCACGACCGCCCAGTCCGGCCACGCGGTGGCCTCAAGCCAGTTGGCCGCGCCCGCGAGATCCTCGATCCGGACGCCGCGCAGACGCGCGTGCACCGGCGCGGGCTTCAAGTTCCACTCGAGCAGTGCGCGTGTGCCCTCGGCGCCAAATTGCGCGAGCCAGCGCTCCACCAGCCACTCCGACGTGGAGTAAAAGTCGCCCAGCGCGGCGGCACCGGCGATCTTGCCCGGTGCCTTTTGCGCGGCGAGCGCCTCGGCGAGCTTGCGCACGACGGCGTTGACCAAGCGCGCCTCGGAATCGCTCGCGAGCTGCTTGGTCTGCGTCACCGCGTGGTGTCCGACCTTGGCCGCATGCCCCTCGCCCCCGCCCTCGATCAACTCGTAGCCGGCGAGCAGCAGCACCGCCATCACCCGCGTGCGCGGACGCAGCCGCACCAGCCGCGCGACCTGGTTTTCGATCCGCCCGTAGTTGCGAATCGCGCCATAGAACAGGTGCTGGCAACGCGCCCGCGCCCCGCCCGAGAGATCCACCGTGTCGAGCAGCGCGTCGGCCCGCACCTCCTCGTCGAGCCAACGCACGAGCAGGCGCGCGGCGACCGGCCAGGCATCGGAATTGGGTGTGTGGGCGGCGGTGCCGGAGGAGGAAGGTGCGTCTGGATTCATGCGGTAAGGTGCTTCGGTTTGTCGAAAGGTCGGCCCGGCAAGCTCGCGCCCTTCGCGCCGGTTGCAATCACCAAGCCAACACCAGGCATCCGCGTCCCCCGCCTCGCCTGCCTCACGCCGCCGCTCCGGCGCCGCACCCCACCGCGGCACCGACAGGCTTTTCCCCCATGCCGCGACACGAAACAGGTCGCATCGGGCTTGCACCGAAGCCTACGTCTACCTACGCACGTAGCATGCCGAACAGCGCCCCTGCTACCCCCGCCCCCTCAGACTCGGCGATTCTGGATGTATTGGTCACGGAGGAACCGCGCACGCGGCATCTCACGCGCAACCTGCGGGAGCGTTGCGTCATGGCGCGCGTGCAACGTGCCGGGCAGCATTTCTACCGCTGTTTCGCCCTCGCCCGTTACTCGACTTGGGAAGCGGCGGAGGCGGCGGCGCGTCTCTGGTTGCGGCCGGTCTTGGCGAAGCTGACGGCGCTCCACCCCCGCGAGGGCCTGCTCACCACCCGCAATCGCTCGGGGGTGACGGGCGTGTTTTTTCGTCCCGGCTACCGGACGCTCCGTTCGGGGCGCTTCGTCACCTACCCCGCCTACGTGGCCCGCTGGCCCGGGGCGCGGGGCGGCTTGAAGTGGATGTTTACCACGAGCGGCGGCGAGGAGGGCGCCTTCCTCCGTGCCTGCATCGCGCGGGAGCTGCGTTGCGCGGACCGCCTCCGCGTCGAATGGGCCGTGCGCACCCTTTCCCCCGAACGCCGCGACGCGCTCCTCGCCTCGCGCCGCCCGCTGACCGAGCGTTTCCTCCTCAACGCCCCGCTCGACGCCCTCGCCTCGGCCTAACGCCGCGCCACCCGCTTCCGCTTGGTGCCTTCCATCAGCGCCCCGGCCCGCGCCTCCCTTCCGCTTCGCCATTCGTCATTGGTCATTGGTCATTGGTCATTGGACATTCCGGCCGAAGGCCGGCGGTCATTCCTCTTGCCAGCAGGCGGCGGCCCCCGCTTTCATCGGCTCTTTTTACGTCACCACATGAAAGCTTCCGCCACGCCCACCGCCTTCCCCCAGCCCGAGATCGGTCGCGCCATGAACGGCGCCGACACCGTCGTCGAGTGCCTCGTGCGCGAAGGCGTTGACGTCATCTTCGCGTATCCCGGCGGCGCCTCGCAGGAGCTCCACCAGGCCTTCGCCCGTCGCAGCGACGTCCGCGTCATCCTCCCCCGCCACGAGCAAGGCGGAGTCTTCGCCGCCGAGGCCTACTCCCGCGCCTCGGGCAAGGTCGGCGTCTGCATGGCCACCTCCGGCCCCGGCGCCACCAACCTCGTCTCCGGCATCGCCGACGCGTTCATGGACTCCGTGCCGCTCGTCTGCATCACCGGCCAGGTCTTCTCCAAGTTCATCGGCAAGTCCGCGTTCCAGGAGACCGACTTTTTCGGCATGACCCTGCCGATCGTGAAGCACAGCTACCTCGTGCTCGATGCCGCCGACCTGCCCCGCATCTTCAAGGAGGCCTTCTACCTCGCCCGCTCCGGCCGCCCCGGTCCCGTGATCATCGACATCCCGAAGGACGTCCAGCAGGCCAAGCTCACGCCCGTCTTCCCCGCCACGATCGAGTTCGCCAACAAGAGCCTCACCGAGTTCCCGCACGCCACCGACGAGCAGCTCAAGCACATCCTCGACCTGGTCGCCAAGGCCCAGCGCCCCATCCTCTACACCGGCGGCGGCATCATCTCCGCCGAGGCCTCCGAGGACCTGCGCAAGTTCGCCCTCGCGACCAACATCCCCGTAGCCACCACCCTGATGGGCGTCGGCGCCTTCCCCGAGGACCACCCGCTCTCGCTCCGCTGGTTCGGCATGCACGGCTCCGCCTACGGCAACTGGGCCGTCGACCAGGCCGACCTCCTCCTCTGCTTCGGCGCGCGCTTCGACGACCGCATCACCGGCGCCGTGGAAAAATTCGCCGCCGCCGCCAAGATCGTCCACGTCGACATCGACGCCTCCGAGCACAACAAGAACAAGCGCGTCCAGTATCCGATTTCCTCGGACATCAAATACGCCCTCAAGCGCCTCAACGAGCTCATCGCCGCGGTCAAGTTCACCCCGCCCGACACCAAGCCCTGGCACACCCAGTGCGCCGCCTGGAAACGCGACTATCCCTTCGCCTTCGAGGAGAGCCGCCACATCGTTCCCCAGGAGGCCGTGGCCCTGCTCCACGAGCTCACCAAGGGCGAGGCGATCATCACCACCGGCGTCGGCCAGCACCAGATGTGGGCCGCGCAGTTCTACCCCTTCAAGGAGCCCCGCCGCTACATCAGCTCCCTCGGCCTCGGCGCGATGGGCTTTGGCTATCCCGCCGCCATGGGCGCCAAGGTCGCCTGCCCCGACAAGCAGGTCATCGACATCGACGGCGACGGCTCCTGGGTGATGAACATCCAGGAACTCGCCACCTGCCACATCGAGAAGATCGCCGCCAAGGCGATGATCCTCAACAACCAGCACCTCGGCATGGTCGTGCAGTGGGAAGACCGCTTCTACAACAGCGTCCGCGGCAACACCATCCTCGGCGACAAGGACAACGTCGGCTCGCCCGACAACCCCGCCGGCATCTACCCCGACTTCGTCACCATCGCCCAGGGCTTTGGCGTCAAGGCCCGCCGCGTCATCAAGCGCGAGGAGCTGCGCGAGGCCATCCAGGAGATGCTCGACCACGACGGCCCCTACGTGCTCGACGTCATCGTGCCCTACACCGAGCACGTGCTGCCCATGATTCCCGCCGGCAAGACGGTGAAGGACATGATCCTGAAGTAAGCCTGTGAACGGGGCCGAGGGCGCGCCGCTCGTCGAGCACGCGCCCGCTCCCCGCCCCCCGGGATCTCGCCGCCGCGGGCGCGGCGAGACCGCCCTCCCCTGCGGCGCCCTGCGCCGCCAGCCGCGCCCGCTCCCCCTCTCCACCATGTCCAACCTGAAGTTTGCCGTCCTGCCGGGCGATTACATCGGCCCCGAAGTCATGAGCGAGGCGCTCCGCGTCCTCGAGCACGTCGCCAAGAAAGAAGGCCTCGCCCTCTCCTACCAGATCGCCGACGTCGGCGGCGCGGGCATCGATAATCACGGCAAGGCCCTTCCGGACTCCACCCTCGCCCTCTGCCAGCAGGCCGACGCCATCCTCTTCGGCTCCGTCGGCGGCCCGAAGTGGGAGAAACTCCCGCCCAAGGAGCAGCCCGAGCGCGCCGCGCTGCTGCCCCTCCGCAAGGCCTTCAACCTCTTCGCCAACATCCGCCCCGGCCTCCTGTATCCGGATCTTCGCGACGCCTCTCCGCTCAAGACCGAGCGCATCCCCAACGGCATCGACATCGTCTGCATCCGCGAGCTCACCGGCGGCATCTACTTCGGCCAGCCCAAGACCACCACCCGCCTCGAAAACGGCGAGGAGCAGGCCATCGACACCATGGTCTACAAGACCTCCGAGATCGAGCGCATCGCCGAGGTCGCCGCCGTCACCGCCCGCGCCCGCGGCAAGAAGGTCTGCTCGGTCGACAAGGCCAACGTGCTCGAGACCTCCGTCCTCTGGCGCCGCGTCGTCACCGCCTACTTCGCCAAAAACCACCCCGACCTCGCCCTCAGCCACATGTATGTCGACAACGCCGCGATGCAGCTCGCGCGCGATCCCAACCAGTTCGACGTGCTCTTCACCGAGAACATGTTTGGCGACATCCTCTCGGACGAGATGGCCGTCATCTGCGGCTCGCTCGGCATGATGAGCAGCGCCTCGCTCGGCACCGGCCGCAACTCCCACGGCAAGCCCTTCGGCCTCTTCGAGCCCGCCGGCGGCACCGCGCCCGACATCGCCGGCAAGGGCGTCGCCAACCCCTGCGCCCAGGTCCTCTCCGCCGCGCTCATGCTCCGCTACAGCTTTGGCCTCGACGCCATCGCCGCCAAGATCGAGGCCGCCGTGCGCAAGACCGTCACGCAGGACGGCGTGCGCACCGGCGACATCGCCTTCGGCAAGCCCAGCGTCGGCACCAAGGCCATGGCCGACGCCATCATCGGCAACCTCTGATCCGCCGCGGCGACTTCCAGGCGGCATCGCGTGACCTGGAAGACGCGACCGAAGCAAGGTGGCGCGGCCCCCCCGCCCGCCCTGCTCGGTGCGGGACGGTCCGGGGAGCGCCCGCGTCTCGCGGGCCGGCTTCGGCGTCCCGCCGAAGCCCCGCACGAAGGCACCGGACGTCCCGCCCAAAACCTTCGAAACCCGGCTCAGCCGGCATCATGCAGCCCCGGAAGCAAAACGCGTTTTGCTTCCGGGGCTGCATAATGGCTCAGGCCCACTCGGGCGGGTTTTGCAGATGCGGCTTGAGCACGCCGATGCAGGGCAGGTTCCGATAGCGCTCGGCGTAGTCGAGACCGTAGCCGACGACAAACTTGTCCGGAATCTGGAAGCCCACGAAATCCGCCTCAAACTCCACCTCGCGCCGACCCCGTTTGTCCAACAACACGCAGGTGCGCACGCTGGCCGGTTGCAGCTTTTGGATCATCGAGACGATCAGCGACAGGGTCTTCCCCGTATCGAGAATGTCGTCGATCAGGAGCACGTGGCGGTTGGCCAGATCGAGCGAAAGATTGCCCAGCACCTGCGGCTTGCCGTTGGACTTGGTGTCATTGCGATAGCTCGAGATCCGGATGCAGTCCAGGCGCACGGGATTGTCGATATGACGCAAGAGGTCCGCCGTGAAGAGGATGGCTCCGTTGATCACCGCCACCACCGTGATCTCCTCGCCGCCATAGAGAGCCATGATCTCCGCCCCGAGTTTCTTGAGCCGCTTCTTGATGTCCGCCTCCGAGACGAGGACGGATTCGAGGGCGGGATAAGGGGAGGCTTCGTTCTTGGCGGCGGTGGGCGGCATGGGCGTGAAGGTAGCAGCTTGGGTGCCGGCCCCGCCTCCGGCAAGGCCGCGCCTCTGCGCATTGCGACGGGCGCGTGACGATTCTCTGGCACTCGCGCTCGCGCAGCCATTCGTTTTGACCTCGTCCGAGGCGCGCCGCTTGCTACGGCGCAGCCCGCGCCCGCCCCGCATGATCTCCATCACCGTCTCGCAGCTCACCAAACGCTTCGGCCAAACCACCGCCCTCCACGGGCTCGACCTCGAGATCGCCGCCGGCGAGCTGTTCTTCCTGCTCGGCCCCAGCGGCTGTGGCAAAACCACCCTCCTCCGCAGCCTCGCCGGCTTCTACATCCCCGAGGCCGGCACCATCCGCTTCGGCTCCGACGACGTCACCCGCCTCGAGCCCCACAAACGCAACACCGGCATGATGTTTCAAAGCTACGCGCTCTGGCCCCACATGAGCGTGGCCGAGAACGTCGGCTTCGGCCTCGTCGAGCGCAAGGTGCCCAAGGCCGAGATCGATCGCCGCGTCGCCGACGCCCTCGAATCCGTGCGCATGGGCGCCTACGCCGCCCGCAAGCCCAACCAGCTCTCCGGCGGCCAGCAGCAACGCGTCGCCCTCGCCCGCGCCCTCGTCATCCGCCCCCGCTGCCTCCTGCTCGACGAGCCCCTGAGCAACCTCGACGCCAAGCTCCGCCTCGAGATGCGCGCCGAGATCCGCCGCGTCTGCAAGGAGTTCAAGCTCACCACCGTCTACGTCACCCACGACCAGAAGGAGGCCCTCTCCATCGCCGACCGCATGGCCATCCTCGACGGCGGCCACATCCTCCAGGTCGGCTCGCCGCGCGAGATCTACGGCCGCCCCGTCTGCAAGACCGTGGCCAACTTCATCGGCGAGACCGACTTCATCCCCGGCAAACTCGTCTCCCGCCGCGGCCGCGAGGCCGAGGTGCAGACCGCCCTCGGCCGCTTCGTGGGCGTCTTTGGCGACGCCGCCGCGCAGACCGCCGCCGGCGCCGAGGTCACCCTCTCCATCCGCCCCGAGTGCTGGGCCCTCCGCGAAAGCCCCGGCGAGACCAACAGCGTGCGCGGCCGCATCGGCGAGTCGATCTACCTCGGCGAGGTCGCCCAATACGCCTTCGTGCCCGCCGCCGCCGGTCCCGGCGTCGAGCCGCTCAAGGTCTTCGAGCTCAACCCCCGCCACCTCGCCGGCGCCGGCGCCGGCGAGCTGCACGCCGTCGCCGACCCGCAGGACGTCGTGGTGCTCGAGCGCTGACCTCCCTCCCTCGCCGCCCGCCGCCGCCCGCCGCACCGCCCCCGCCCATGCTCCGCAACGTAGTCCTGCTCGTCCTGCTCGCCATCGTGCTCGCGCTGCCCTTCGCGCTCCGGCCCGCCGGCGAGGCGCCCGGCCGGGCCGACGACACGCTCGTCATCATCTCCCCGCACAACGAGGCCATCCGCCACGAGTTCGAGACCGCCTTCCGCCGCCACCACTTCGCCACCACCGGCCGCACCCTCCGCATCGACTGGCGCCTGATCGGCGGCACGAGCGAGATCACCCGGTATCTGGAAAGCGAATACATCGCCGCCTTCCGCAACCACTGGACCGGCCCCCTCGGCCGCCGCTGGAGCGCCGTCGTGCAGGCCGCCTTCACCAACGACCGCCTCCCCGCCGACGCCCCCGCCGAGGCGCGCGAGGCCCGCCAGGCCTTCCTCGCCTCCAATGTCGGCTGCGGCATTGATCTCTTCTTCGGCGGCGGCACCTTCGACTTCATCTCCCAGGCCCGCGCCGGCCGCATCGTGCCGATGTATGCGCCCGAGGAGCCCAAGCCGGACTGGATGAGCGAGGACATCGTGCCGCTCACCCACGCCGGCGACCAGTTCCGCGATCCGCAGGGGCGCTGGGTCGGCGCCGTCCTCAGCTCCTTCGGCATCGTCTACAACCGCAACTCGCTCGCCCGCCTCGGCCTCCCGGACCCCATGCGCTGGGTCGACCTCACCGACCCCCGCTACTTCCGCCAGGTCGCCCTCGCCGACCCCACCAAGAGCGGCTCGATGAACAAGGCCTTCGAAAACGTGCTCCAGGAGCGCATCCACGAGGTGGTGCGCGAGCGCCTCCACGGCCGCGAGTTTGCCGACGAGGCCGCGCGCGCCGCCGCCGAGAAAGCCGCCGTCGCCGAAGGCTGGGAGGAGGGCCTGCGCCTCCTGCAACTCATCTCCGCCAACGCCCGCTACTTCACCGACAGCGCGCAGAAAGTCCCGATCGACGTCGCCTCCGGCAACTGCGCCGCCGGCATGTGCATCGATTTCTACGGGCGCCAGCAAGTCGAGGCGCTCGAGCGCCGCGCCGGCAGCTCGCGCGTCGGCTACCGCTCACCGCCCGGCGGCACCGTGTTTTCCGTCGACCCCATCGCCATCCTCCGCGGCGCGCCCAATCGCGAGCTCGCCCGCGGCTTTGTGGAGTTTGTCATGTCCCCCGAGGGCCAGCGCCTCTGGAACCAGCGCCCCGGCACCGAGGGCGGCCCCGAGCGCTTCGCGCTGCGCCGCCTCCCCGTGCGCAAGGACGCCTACACCGAGCCCGGCGTGGCCGAGCGGCGGAGCGATCCCGACGAGAATCCTTACGAGATCGAGAACCCGCTGATCTACCGCCCCGAGTGGACGGCCGCGCTCTTCGGCGAGCTGCGCTTCATCATGCGCGTCATGTGCCTCGACGCGCATCCCGAGCTGGCCCGCGCCTGGCGCACCGTCGCCGCCGCCGGCAGCCCGCCCGAGGCCATGGCCATGCTCGGCGACATGAGCGCGGTGAGCTACGCCGCCGCCTCCGGCCGCATCCGCGAAGCCCTGCGCGCCAAGGACAAGGTCGAGGAACTGCGCCTCTCGCGCGAACTCGGCCTCCACTTCCGTCGCCAATACCAGCGGGCCGCCGAGCTCGCCCGCGAGGGCCGCTGAGCCGGAGCGGGATCGCTCAACCTTTATAACTCGGTTCGATCCCACCGCGGATAGCACGGATCGCCAGGGATCAAAGCAGACACGACATAAGCGAACCCGGTAAACGGCCCGCCCTGCCGGCGGCGCCCCCGCGACCCACTGGGGGCGAGGACGCCGCCGCTCCATCCGCCGCTCAGTCCGCCCGCGCCAAGCCGCCGCCGCGCGCCCCGAGCGGTTCCAGCCGGTAGATACCGCCCTCGCTGTGATCCGTGACGACGTAGATCAAACCGTCCGGCCCTTGGCGCACGTCGCGGATGCGGCCCACGGTGCCATCAAGCACCACCTCCTCGCCGACCACCTCGCCGTCCCGCAGTTCGATGCGGCGCAGTTGCTCCGAAAGAAGGAAGCCGGCGAAGAGGTGCCCGCGCCACGCCGGGAAACCCTCCCCGTCATGGAAAGCCAGTCCCGAGGGCGCCTTCGACTCCTGCCAGACGCGCACCGGCTCGCGCACGCCCGGCGCCCCGCGGCCTATCCCGATGGGCTGCTTGGTGTCATACTCCACGCCAAAGGCCACCTGCGGCCACCCGTAGTTCGCACCGCGCTCGACGCGGTGCAACAGGTCCCCGCCGTGCGGACCGTGCTCGGTGGTCCAGATCTCGCCCGTCTCGGGATGGATTGCGATGCCTTGGTTGTTGCGATGTCCGAAGCTGTAGATCTCGGGACGCAGGTTGCCGGGCGGCACCCCCACGAAGGGGTTGTCCTCCGGCGCGCCGCCATCCTCGCGCAGACGGATGAAGGAGCCGGCGGGGTCCTGGAGGTTTTGGGAACCGCGACGCAGCCCGCGATCGCCGATCGAAAACACGACCGTGCCGTCGCCGGGGAACACGATGCGCGAACCGTAGTGGCGGCCGGGATTGGTCGCGGGCGACTGCACGTAAAGAATCTGCAGGTCCTGGAGCCCGTCGGCGGCCTCGTTGAGCCGGGCGCGGGCGAGCGCGGTGGCGGTCGCCACCTCCGAGTCGTCCGTCACCGTGTCGTCGTCTCCAGGACTTGAATACGTGAAATAGATCCAGCCGTTCTGCGCGTAGTCCGGGTGCACGACCACGTCGAGCAGGCCGCCCTGGTTGCCGCCCTGGGGAGCCGTTTTCTGGTCCTCGTCGGTGTGGATCGCGGGCAGGCCGGAAAGCCGCACCACACGCTCCCCGTCGATCAGATTGAGCCGGCCCGGGCGCTCGGTGACGAGCATCCTGCCGTCCGGCAGCCAGGCCACTCCCCACGGGTGTTCGAGGCCGGAGACGGTGCGGACGACGCGAAAGGCTCCGTGATCGGTTTGGATCGATTCGGCCACGACGCTTCGCTTCACGGAGGCGTCGCTGGCGCCGAGGGGAGAAAACGAAAGGCCAAGGGCGAGGGTGGCGGCGCCCCAAAGGCGGGGGCGGACGAGGGCGCCGATCGGGCGGCGCAGGAGAGGACGAAGCGAGTGCATGGCGGGGAGGGCGGTGGTGCTTGGGTTGGTGGGGCCGGGCTCACCGCCGCCGACTCCGGCGCGGCCGGGGATGCGAGGCGGGAAGCCGGGTTTTGCGCACCGAAAAACCGGCCGCGGGCCTGTCAACCGACCCCGTCCGCCGCCGCCTCGCCGGCTTTTCTTCGTCCCTTCACCCAAGTCCCTGCACCGAGGCGAGAAACCGGTCCCGGCTCGCCGCGCGCAGGCGATGCACCGGCCCGACGTTCAAGCTTTGCCGGGAGCCCCGGGCGCGGGGTTTTCTCCAGCCTCCCGCCCGCGATCGGCTCCCGGCGCGAGCGTCGTTCCCGTCCCCGGGTCTCACGGCGTCACCGCCGGCTTCAGGATCAATCCTCGTCGACGTAGAGCCCCTCGTAAGCCCGGACCGTCTCGCCCCAGCCAAAGTCGCGCCGCATGCCGCGGAGTTGCACCTCCACCAGCCGTCGCTTGTCCGCGTGGAGCGCCCGCGCCCGCTCCAGGCCGTGCAGCAGGCCTTCCGGCGAAAGCGACACCTGGATGCCCGTGCCCTCCCCGCCCTCGGCGTCGATGTCGGTCACGGTGTCGGCCAGGCCTCCCACCCGGGTGACGATGGGAATCGTGCCGTAGACTTGGGAATACATCTGGCTCAAACCGCAGGGTTCGAAGCGCGAGGGCATGAGGAAGAAGTCGCTGCCGGCCGTCACCAGATGGCTCATGGTCTCGTCCATGCGCGTGCTGAGCGCCACGCGCTTTGGCATCGCGGCCGCCAGTTCGCGCAGACCTTTCTCCAGCTCCGGCTCGCCACGCCCGAGGACGATGAGGCGCACGTTCTCGCGCTTGAAAAACTCCCGGTTGGCCAGCACGAGATCGACCCCCTTCTGCGTCGTCAGCCGGCACACCATCCCGTAGATCGGGCCGCCGAAATCCGGGTCAAAGCCGTGCCGCCGCAGCAACTCCTCGCGGCAGGTCCATTTGCCTTTGAGATTCTTCGCCGTGTAGGTCGCGGGCAGGAGGGTGTCGGTCGCGGGATCCCACACGCTCCGGTCGATCCCGTTGGTCAAGCCCCGCAGCTCATCGGCACGCGTGGCCACCACGCCCTCGAGCCCGCAGCCCTGCTCCGAGGTCTGGATCTCCCGCGCGTAGGTGGGGCTCACCGTCGCCACGCGGTCGGCGAAGAGGATACCCGCCTTCATCATGCTCATCTGCCCGTAGAACTCCACGCCATCGATGCCCATCAGCTCGTCCGGCAGGTTGGTGCGATAAAAAGAGCGCATCGGGAAAACGCCCTGAAAAGCGAGATTGTGCACGGTGAACACCGTGCGCATCGCGAGGATGTCGCCATGGCGTTGCTCCGCGTGGCGCAGCAGGAGGGGCAGCAACCCCGTCTGCCAGTCGTGGCAGTGCACGGCGTCCACGTTCATCCGGAGCAGACGCATCGTCTCGACCACGCCCTTGCAGAAGAAAATGAAGCGATGGTGATTGTCCTCGAAGTCGCGCTCACCCGTGCCGTAGGGGTGGCGACGATCGAAAAACTCGTCGCGACAAACCAAATACACCCTGAGCCCCTCGCGCGGGGAAAAGACCCGAATCTCCCCGCTCATGAAGACGTCGCCCATCTCGATCTTCGGGCGCAGCAAAGTCTTCGCCTCGGCGGCATCGGGGTGGTCGACGACGGCGCGGTAGCCGGGCACGAAGACCTCCACCTCGTGACCGCGCTCGACAAGCGCGCCCGCCAGCGCCGCCACCGCATCGGCCAGCCCGCCGGTTTTTACATAAGGGAAAAACTCGCTCGCCGCTTGGACGATTTTCATGACGCGAAACGATTTGCGGAACCTGCCGTTTCGCCAACCCGAATCGCCGCGGATCCGGCGCTTTTCGCGACCCGTCGTCTTGCCCCGTAGACCGGCGCCGGC
The DNA here is from genome assembly GCA_030604905.1 of Verrucomicrobiota bacterium. Lineage (GTDB taxonomy): Bacteria > Verrucomicrobiota > Verrucomicrobiia > Opitutales > Opitutaceae > IMCC26134_A. The sequence goes on from JAUVVA010000054.1 coordinate 22,079, forward strand.
CGATCCGACACCTTGCGGGTCAAGCGCTCCGCCACACCCGCCGCAAATCCCGCGCCACGCGCTGCGCCTGCGCCCAGGGCTCGGGCTCCCCGCTCAAGGCATACCCCGCCGCCACCGGCCCCAGCTCCGGGCAGACCCACATCTCCCCTGCCGCGCCGGCGTCCCGATCGGCCGCGCGCCAACGCCGCATCACCTCCCCAAAAAACACCAGCGCCGTCGCATATTCCGGCGAGGGCCGAGCCGCCCGCCCCACCGGCGCGCTCACCTGCGCGTGCTGCCCGCTGAAGGGCCGGAAGTGAAAGAGCTGCGCCCGAGCCACGTTTTCCGGCTCCGTCAACAGACGCCCCACCCAGGCCTCCGGCGCGAGGTGCTTCACCAGCGCGTGGTGCGAAAAATCCCAGGTCATCGGCAACTCCTCGCCCGTGCGCCGCCGATACGCGGCGAGCAAGGCCGCCGTCTTCTCGGGCGTCTCCGTGGCCGTGTCGCGGTGCGTCTCCGGCGCCACGTGCAGGCCCGCCGCCCGCGCGCGTTTGCGCAGATGCAGGGCCAGCGCCAGCACCTCCCGCCCCGGAGTGTCGTGTCGACCGAGAAACACCGTCACCCGCCGCACACCCAACCGCGCGTGCTCCGCCACCCCGGCGTCGATCGCGGCGCGATCCGTCGCCCAAAACCACCCGATCGGCTCCAGAGCCCGCGCCCGCGCCAGCTCGACCGCCCGCGCATCAAGCGCGCCGGTCACGCCGTCGAAACCCGCCTCGGCGATCGCCGAGATCTTGCGCTCCAGCGACCACTCGCGCCCGGGCCGCGGATGCCCGAGCATCGTCCAGAGATTCGCGTAGAGCTTGAGCGTGGGCATTACCGGACGGGTCACAGGTTTGCTCACATCGGCTTGGCCGAACGCGGCGGACACTTGTCGGCGTTGGCCAGCGGGTAGGCGGCGCGGATGCGTTTCAGCAGGTCCTGATAAAACACCCACGCGGGATTCGTTTCGCTTCGGTCCAGCGCGGTGCTCGCCACCGACTGGGCGACCTGACTCTCGGAGGCGGCGCGCTCCCTGGCGGCCCGTTCCCGGTAGCCCTCGTTGCTTATGCCGGCCTTCTCCGCCAACAGCGGCAGCCAACGGTGCGCGTATTGCACGTGCGTGGTCTCGTCGATGATGTCGAAAAGCATCATCTCGGCCGACTCCAGGTCCTGCCCGTCCTTGAAATCCTGATACGCCTCGTTCTTGACGATGAAGTGGCCGTTCTCCGCGACCATGCCGATGAAATAGACCGCCTCGTAGAGATCCTTGGCCGTCATCGGCTTCATCGGAATCCCGTCCACGATCTGCGCGACATAGTCCTGGGCGACCCCCGCGCCCTTGCCCTCGGCCGCGGCCGCCAGCGCGGCGCCCTTCTCGTCGTTGTTGTAGGACGGGAAGCCCACCTCCTCGATGGAGATGCCGAAATCCTTCAGCCGCGAGAAACCCGAGTCGCCATGCCGCGATTCGTCCCAGAGGTGGCGCGACACGTCGTGATGCCAGTCCCAGGGCATCTCGTGGCCGTAGTAGAGCCAGGCCAGCTGGTCGTCCGGCAGGTTCTTCTCCAACATGTAGGCGTAGGCCCAGAAAAGACGACGCGCCTCGAGACTGGTCCGAAAGTCCGCGTTCACAAAGGGCATGAACTCATGCTTCGGCTGCGTGGGATAGGTGCGCGCGCTAAACTTCGGCAGCGCGAAGTCCCGCCCCACGCCGCAAAGCTTCGCCGCCTCACCGGGCGCCACGGGCAGGGCCTCCAAAAAGCCGCCGCAGGCCTCGATCTCCGCCCGCACGGCGGCGAGGTAGGTCGCGTCGGTCGTATGCGGGTTTTTGCGCCGGTAATCGCGATACCAGAGCCATTGCTGGCTCTTGATCTGGTTGATCTCGTGCAACACCGCGACCGTGGGCGCGTCGTGCACCGCATGCGCCTTGCCGGTGTAGTCCACGTAGGCCGAGACGAGCGCCTTCAGAAGCAGCAGATAAATGCCGTCCAGTGCGTCATCAAAGCTCGGCGCGAAAAGCAGCCGGTTGCCCAACGACTCCAGACGGGGCGAAACCGGGGCGTCCGGCTTGCCGCCGGGAAACTGCGTGATGCGCTCGCGCAGGCGACGGACGCACTCCGCCTGGTCCCAGATGTGGCGGTGCAAGGCGCTCTTCCCGTCCCAGTCCGCCATGCGCCGTCCCCACGCGGCGATGAGACGGTGCGCCGTGCGCTCCAGATACTGCCAGTCGTTGAGCCGGTCCACGATCTTGGGGCGCTGCTTGGTCTGCTGATCCACGAGAACATGGCGACGAACGGTGGCGGGGCTGGCGGGCGAGGCGGTGGCGGTCGTGTTCATTTTATGGCGGGGATTAGCCTAGGTTATCGAAAAGCCTCCGCGCGGGCCATGTCTCCCACCGCCAAAAGTATATCTAAAACAATCCAACCCGGATTTCGCGATTGTCCCGGCGGAGTATCGCGCGAGGTGGTGAGGCGGAAGGTCGTCGCGGAATCCCGACGTGTCCCGTTCTGCGGGAGAAGGTGCATGGAGCGGATGACGCGGCGGGCTGGCGGCCACCAGCTTGGGTGAGACGACCCGCGACAACCGCGGATTCCGGGTTCAATCGCCCTGCGGTCTCACTCCGCGCGCGCTGACGTCGCTTCACGCGGTCCGGCGCTCGCCCACTCATCTCCGACTCAGCCGGAACACCGATACGGCATCATGCAGATGGGCGGCGGAGCTGCGAGGTGGGATCGCGAGCAGATTTCGGTGCGGACCGAGTGAAGGACGGAGCGAAGCGGAGATGGCGTAGCCCGGAGCCGCAGGCGGAGGGTGAGCCCGCAGGGCGAACAATACTCGGAGAGTATTTCGAATGAGGGCCCCACCGAAAGGTGCCGCGAGATCACCTCGATGCGACCCGAACATCTCCTAGGAAACAGGCGCCTCGCGCTCCCGCCAACCCTGTTTCTTCCCGTCCACCGCAAAACGCGTTTTGCTTCCGGGGCTGCATGATGTCGGCTCAG
>JAUVVA010000139.1 GCA_030604905.1 Verrucomicrobiota bacterium
CCGCGATGTGATCGTGGTGGCCTCCGTCTCCTGCATCTACGGCCTCGGCTCGCCCGAGGACTTCAAGGAGCTGCGCATCGCCCTCGAGAAGGGCGGCCTCATGCCGCGCCAGCTCCTGCTCCAGCGCCTGGTGGACAACCTGTATTCGCGCAACGACTACGACTTTAAGCGCGGCACCTTCCGGGTGCGCGGCGACGTGGTCGACATCATGCCCGCCTACCTCGAGCAGGGCCTGCGCGTGGAGTTCTGGGGCGACGAGATCGAGGCCCTGAGCGAGTTTGACCCCACGACGGGCGAGGTGCTGCGCAAGCTGGAGAAATTCGACCTGTATCCCGCGAACCAATACGTCACGACCAAGGACAAGCTCGGGTTCGCCATCGAGCGCATCAAGGCCGAGCTCGACACGCGCGTGGCCGAGTTTGAGGCGCAGGGCCTGCTGCTCGAGGCGCAGCGCATCCGCATGCGCACCAACTACGATCTCGAGATGCTGCAGGAGATGGGCTTCTGCAACGGCATCGAGAACTACTCGCGCCACCTCGCGGGGCGAAACGCGGGCGAGCGTCCGCTCTGCCTGATCGACTTTTTTCCCAAGGAATTCCTGCTCCTGATCGACGAGAGCCATGCCACCGTGCCGCAGATCGGCGGCATGTATAACGGCGATCAGGCGCGGAAAAAGGTGCTGGTGAACTTCGGCTTCCGCCTGCCCTCGGCCCTGGACAACCGTCCGCAGAGCTTTGAGGAGTTCATGTCTATCACCGACCAGATCGTCTACGTCTCGGCCACGCCGGCGAAGTTCGAGATCGAGCGCTCGACGGTGGTCGCCGAGCAGGTGATCCGGCCCACCGGCCTGCTCGATCCGGAGATCCAGCTCAAGCCGACCAAGGGGCAGGTGGAGGACCTGATCGCCGAGTGCCGCCGGGCGGTCGAGGCGGGCGAGCGCGTGCTCGTGACCACGCTGACCAAGCGCCTGGCCGAGGACCTCACGGCCTACTTCCGCGAGGCGAAGATCAAGGTCGAGTATCTGCACAGCGACATCGATGCGATCGAGCGCGTGGAGATCCTGCGCAACCTGCGCCTCGGTAACTTCGACGTGTTGATCGGCATCAACCTGCTGCGCGAGGGCCTCGACCTGCCGGAGGTGGCGCTGGTGGCGGTGCTCGACGCCGACAAGGAGGGTTTTTTGCGCAGCGAGACCTCGCTTATCCAGACGGCGGGGCGCGCGGCGCGTCACGAGAAGGGGCGGGTGATTTTCTACGCCGACCAGCGCACGGAGAGCATCGAGCGCACGATCGCCGTCACCTCGGCGCGCCGGGCGAAGCAGCTCGCCTACAATGCCGAGCACGGCATCACGCCGCGCAGCGTGAAGCGTGCGCAGCAGGCCAGCCTGCACGTCTACGACGGCTCGGGCGAACGCGAGGAGGAGGGCGTGCTTGCCGAGGGCAGCCCGGAGGACGTGGCGGCGGTGATCCGCGAGCTGGAGGAGGAGATGGCGGAGGCTTCCGGTCGCCTGGAGTTCGAGCGCGCGGCGGTGCTACGCGACCAGATCAACGCGCTGCGCTCGGGCGATTTTCGCAAGGTGGCGCAGGCGCAGCGCGGCGAAGGCGGCGGGCGCGGCAAGGGCAAGGGCCGCGGCGGGCGCGGGGCCGGCGTGGGCGGAGGCTATCCGCGCGGACGGGCGCAGAAGCGGAGCTAGCCGACGCCGGCCCGCCGCGCGCTCAGGTCCGCCGTGCGACCGGCGCTGGGAGCGGCTCCTCCGCCAGCCAGCGGGCGAAGAGGACGGCGGCGACGAGGGCATACATCATGCAGGCGGGCATCCACATGATGTAGCCGGCGAGCTGCTGGTCGCCGAGAGCGCTCAGGCCCCAGGGCTCGGTGCGGCCCGCGTAGGTGGGATACCAAAGCGTCGGCGCCAAGGCCATGAAGACGCCAAGAATCGTCGCGTGCAGCGAGGTGAGAAACAGGTAGAGCACGGCGGCGCCTTGGCTCATGCGGAGGCGTCCGATGGGGTCGAAGAGCACGCGCCAGAAAAGACACGACACCGCGAAGAACATCAGGTGCTGCAGGTCGTGCACGAGGTCGTTTCGCAGCGCGGCTTCGTAGAGGCGCGGCAAGTGCCAGACCCACAGCACCAGCGCATAGAGCAGCCAGAGCGTGATGGGTTGCCAAAGCAGGTAGCGCGGGATGCGCGCGCGGGTCTCGAGCCAGCGTCGGGCGTGCCCGGGGATCTGCCGTTCCGGCGCGGGCAGGGCCCAAAGCATCGTGCGGATGGGCGCGCCGAGCACGATGAGCGGCGCGGCGAGGTTCATGAGCACCATGTGCTGCACCATGTGCACCCAGAGCAGTTCGGCGGCGAGGACGTCGACGGGGGAGACCAGGGCCACGCCGAGGCAGGCCCAGCCTGTCCAGAAGGACCAGGTTTGGCGGCGTTGTTCGGGCGTGGGCGCGCCGCGGACGGCTTCGCGTCGGGCCGAGCCGCGGTCGTAGAGCGCGGCGAGGAGGGCGAGGTTGATCCAGGCGACGGGATCGCGGTTCCAGGCCGTCCAGGGGTTGGTGTCGGCCGGAAGCGGAGCGCCGTGCGCGAGCGGCGGGAGGAGCAACTCGAGTGCCGCGCTCACTGGTCGAGGAAGTAAAAGACCGGCACCGTCTGCGCGGCGATGATGACGGTGAAGACGGCGTTGGTGACGATGCCGAAGCGACCGCAGAAGGCGACGGTGCGGGCGTCCTCGTGGTTCTCCGGCCCGGCCGCGCGGCGCACGTGGGCCGAGACGAGCGTGGCGGCGCCGGCGGCGAGAAGCATGGCGGCGCTGAGGACGAGGATGAGAGTGTTCACGCCGGCGAAGCCACCGAGGATGCCGAACTCGGCGATGGCCCAGGCGCCGACGAGGTGGAGCGTCCACGCGATGCCGCCCCCGAGCAGGCAAAAGCGCAGGGTCCAGCGGCTGACGGGGAGGCGGTCGCGAGGGTTCATCTCGAGCAGATTTTCACCACAGATTTCACAGATGAGCACAGATGCTCCAGATAGTTGGAGGTGCCTGATTCCGGCTTTTCTGGATCTGTGCCCATCTGTGGAATCTGTGGTTGATGGTTTTCACAGCAGGCGGGGAGCGAGATGGACGACCGCGTAGGTGCCGGCGGCGGCGAGGGCGGTGAGGAGGACAAACATCGTGGTGAGCTGGAGCTGGAGGCGCAGCGGCGTGAGATCCCACGGCTCGATGCGGCGGGCGCGGGCGAGCGAGCAGGCGAGGAGCAGGGCGGCGGTGAGCGAAAAGGTGAGCACCACCATGAGCATCACCCAAACCGAGGACCCGTAGGAGTGGTCGCGGGGCGAGAACGGCAGGGTGGCGAGTTCGAAGGAGCCAAGGCCGAGCTGGAGCACCGTGAAGGCAAGCGCGGCGGAGAGTAGGAGCAGCGGCCCGCGCGCGGCGCTGAAGCCCGGCGCGGCGAGGCGGCGCTTGGCGAGCCAGGCGGCGCCGGCCGCGAGCAGCAGCGGGGCGTGGGCGATGGCGCCGCGCAGCGGGTCGGGCGGCGCGGCGTCCGGCGGCGGCCAGGACTCGGCGAAGAGCCAGAGGTAGAAGTAGCAGAAAAAGAGCGCGACAAAGGCGCTGCCGGCGATGCCGACAAAGCAGAGCATGCCCCACCAGGAGCAGGAGCGCGCGCCCTCGAGCAGGACGGGCAGGCCGCTGCGCTCGGCCAGGCCGCTGGAGTAGACCTTGCGGTTGTAGTCACTGCTTGGATACATCCAGCGGGCGAGGAAGGAGACGGCGAGGACAAGGCCGAGCGGGATAAGCAGGTAGGACTTGAGCAGGACGCCGACGAAGGCGAGAGTGAGGCCGAGCGCGGAGAGGAGCGGCGAGAGGGAGGGCTCGGCGAGCACCTGCACGCCGGAGGGGCGGCCGGTGATGGCGTCGGTGGCGAGGGTGGCGCGCCAGTCGCTGGGCGCGGCATGGAGCGCGGCCGAGGCGCGTTCGGAAAGGGCCTCCTCCTCGAGGGCGGGTTCCCCGGCCTTGTGTTTGACCGGTCCCCAGAGCGGCTCGCGGGAGCGGACGACGGGCGGGCGGAGGAAGCTGTAGATGGGCGGGGGCGAGGACATGGAGCCGTCGAGCGTGCCGGTATCCCAGGGGTTGTCCCCGGCGGCGGGGCCGCGGCGCACGCTGCGGAGCAGGTCGACCACGATGGCGACGAAGCCGGCCGCCATGAGGAAGGCGCCGAGGGTGGAGACGATGTTGTAGCCGCCGATCTGGAGCTCCTCCGGGTAGGTGTAGACGCGCCGGGCGAGCCCGAGGAAGCCCATGATGTGCATGGGGAAGAAGGTGAGGTTGCAGCCCGCGAAATTGAGCCAGAAGCCCCAGCGGCCGAGGCGCTCGTTTTGCAGGCGGCCGGTGACCTTGGGGAGCCAGTAGTGGAGGGCGGCGAAGACGGGAAACACCACGCCGCCGATCAGCACGTAGTGAAAATGCGCGACGATGAAGAAGGTGTCGTGCACCTGCCAGTCGAAGGGCACGACGGCGACCATCACGCCGGTGAAGCCGCCGAGGACGAAGTTGAAGAAAAAGCCCAGCACGTAGAGGAAGGGCACGGTGATGCGCGGGCGGGAGCCCCAGAGCGTGGCGATCCAGGCGAAGATCTGGATGCCGCTGGCGACGCCGATCATGAGGCTGGCCGCGGCGAAGAAGCTGAGGCCGAGCTCGGGCAGGCCGGTGGCATACATGTGGTGCATCCAGAGGCCGAAGCTGACGAAGCCGGTGACGACGACAGCCATGGCCACGAGCGGGTAGGCGGCGAGGGGCCGGCGCGCGGCGGTGGTGACGAGCGTGGAGACGATGCCCGTGGCGGGCAGGAACATGATGTAGACCTCGGGGTGGCCGAAGAACCAGAAGAGGTGTTGCCAGAGGAGGCTGCTGCCGCCGCGGTCGGGATCGAAGAAGGCGAAGCCGGCGGCGCGATCGAGCTCGAGGAGCAGCGTGGCGACGAGCAGGACGCTGAAGGCGAAAATCATCATCGCGCCGGAGACGAGGAGGGTCCAGGCGAGCATCGGCAGGCGGCGCAGCGACATGCCGGGGGCGCGCAGCTTGAGGATGGTGACGACGATCTCCACGCCGGCGGCGAGGCCGGCGATCTCGACGAGGGCGAGGCCCATGACCCAGAAATCCATGCCGAGGCCGGCGAAGCCGGGGCCGGAGAGCGGGGTGTAGGCGAACCAGCCGGCGTCGGGCGGGGTGCCGGTGAGCAGGCTGGCGTAGAAAATGAGTCCGCCGAAGAGGTAGGTCCAGTAGCTGAAGGCGGTGAGGCGGGGGAAGGCGACGTCGCGCGAGCCGATCATGAGCGGCAGCACGTAGAGCGCGAGGCCCTCGAGGAAGGGCACCGCGAAAAGAAACATCATGGTCGAGCCGTGCAGGGTGAAGAGCTCGTTGTAGAGCTGGGGGCCCATGAAGTCGTTTTCCGGCACGGTGAGCTGGATGCGCATGAGCAGCGCGAGGAAGCCACCGATCGCGAAAAAGATCAGCGAGGTGACCATGAAGCGCACGCCGAGCTGCTGGTTGTTGACCTCGGTGAAAAAGCCGAGCCAGCCCCGCGGGCTGCGCCAGCGCGCGTCGAAGGCGGCGAGTTGGGCGTCGTCGGCGGTCTTCATCGCAGGGAGCGCAGATAGGCGACGAGGTCGCTCAGCTCGGCGTCGTCGAGCGGGGTCTCGGGCATGAGGTTGCCGGGCTTGAGGCCCTGCGGGTCGATGATCCAGCGGGCGAGGTTTTCGTCGGTGTTGGCGATGCGGCCGGCGCCGAGGGTGAGGCGGGTGCCGAGGTGGGTGAGATCGGGGCCGATCAAGGAATCCGCGGGCGTGCCGTGCACCGGGTGGCAGGTGTGGCAGCTCTCGCGGAAGAAGATGTCCTTGCCGCGGGCGATGGCCTCGCTGGCGGGGGGAGGCGCGGCGGTGATCGCGGCGCGGGCGGCGGCGCGCTCGGCAAGCCAGGCGTCAAACTCCTCCCGCGGGAGCGCGACGACCTCGAAGGCCATCCAGGCGTGCTGGCGTCCGCAGAATTCGGCGCACTGGCCGCGCCAGCGGCCGGGTCGATCGGCGCGGAGCACGATGCGCGTGGGGTAGTCGGGAAACATGTCCACCTTGCCGTGAAGGTTAGGCACCCAGAAGCTGTGGATGACGTCGGCGGCGCCGAGATCGATGACAACGGGTTCGCCGGCCGGGATGTAGATCTCGTTGGCGATGGCGAGATCGTGCTCGGGGTAGCGGACGTCCCACCACCATTGATAGCCGACGACCTCGATGCGCAGGCCCTCGGGGGGCTGGCGCAGGGCGCGCGAGGTGCCGAGGGAGTCGAGCAGCATCCAGGTGAGGACGGCGGTGGGGAAGGCGATGCCGCCGAAGATGACGAAGCGGTTTTGCCAACGCACGGTGGTGGTGGGCGAATCGTCGGCGCGGGGGCGGCGGCGGATGGCGATCCAGGTGAGGGCCATCACGAAGATGAAGGAGAGGGTGAGAACGATAAACATCGCCCACCAGAGGCGCGCGATCTCGCCGGAGGCCTCAGCGGCGGTGTGGAGCGCGGATTGGCGGTGGCCGGGGTGGCAGCCGGTGAGGAGGAGGGCGGCGGTGGCGGCGAAGGTGCGACCACCGATCCATGGGCGGGACGCCCATGCCACGGCCGAACCCATGGGCGGGACGCCCATGCCACTTTTGGCGACGCGCTTCATCGTTCGGTGGCGAAGGTTTGGGCGACCAAGACGAAGTCGGCCAGGCGCTCGATCTCCTCATCGGTGGCCCAGCCGCGGTAGGCGGGCATGGCGATGCCGGGAGGGGGTTGCGCGATGTAGTTGATCAAAAATTCGCGGGAGCGCGGCGCCTCCATGTGGGCGAGGTCGACCGCGACGTGGCGGCCGCCGGAGCCGGCGACCGAGTGGCAGCTCGTGCAGCCGTAGAAGGCGAAGAGGCGGCGGCCCTGCTCGGCATCGGCCTGCAACTCCACGCCGGGCGGCAGCGCGGGCAGCTCGGCGACGGGGCCGCCTTCCCAGGGCGAGCGCAGGCGCAGGCCGGAGAGGCCGACGAGCGTGACGACGGTGAAGACGACGAAGCCCACGGCGAGCGGGCGGCGGCGATAGCCGCGCTCCGGTGCGCGATCGAGAAGGGGCAGGAGCGTCATGCCGAGGAGGACGACGAGCGGGAAAAACACCATGAACCACGGCGCGATGGCCGGCGGGAGCAGGGCGACGAGGGCACTGAACCACCACCACCACCACTCCTCGGCGGGGCGCACGTAGCGGTCGGTGAGGTTGGCCTCGGGCAGGAGCGAGGAGGGGCCGAGGATGAGCACGAGCGCGACGACGATGACGAGCACCACGGTGGCCATGGCGCCGGATTGCACCATGGTGTCGGGGTAGAAGGGCTCGCCCTTTTCCTCGCTCTCGGCCTCGCGTTTGTAGCGGAGGCGCTGCTGCTCCGCGGTGTGGGTAAGCTTGCGCCTTTCGCCGCGCGAGGTGACGCCGTGCAGGATGACGAGGTAGAGGTGCCAGAGGACGAAGAAGCCGAGGATGGCGGGCACGACGACGACGTGCAGCGTGTAGAGGCGGGTGAGGAGGCGCGCTCCGGGTTGGGTATCGCCCTGGATGAGCACGACGAGCGTGTCACCGATGAACGGGATGTTGCCGAAGAGGTGGAGCGAGACGCCGATCGCGTAGATGGCGCGCTCATCCCAGCGGAGCAGGTAGCCGCTGAAGGCCATGAAGACGATGGCGAAGAAGAGCACGACGCCGACCAGCCAGGTGCCCTCGCGGGGGAACTTGTAGCCGCCGAGCAGGATCTGGCGCAGCACGTGCCAGAGCGTCATCACCATGAGGAGGCCGGCCGACCAGTAGTGCATGCCGCGCACGAACCAGCCGAGAGTCTGGTGGTGGGTGATGTAAACAATGCTCGCGTGGGCGGTGTCAGGGTGGGGCGAGTAGGTGAGCATCATCGCCATGCCGGTGACGACGAGCACGCCGAGCAGGAGCATGAGCGTGGCGCCGTCGCCGTAATACCAGGGGGACTTGGCGACGCGGCGTTCGAGGGCGTGTTTTTTGAAGGGACCCCAGCCGAAGCGATCGGAGAGCCAGTGGGTGGCGCGCGTGAGCATCGGCGGGATCAGGCGTGGGGCGGGATGGAGTCGAGATCGATCTCGAGCACGCCCTCGACGATGCGCGTGGCGTAGCGGTGGAGCGGAATCCGGGGCGGGCCCTTTTGCGGCACGCCCTCGCGGTCAAAGATGGCGCCGTGACAGGGGCAAAAAAACCAGCCGCTGCCGGCATCCCAGGTGACGGGGCAGCCGAGGTCGGTGCAACTGCGCGAGTAGACGACGACCTCCTCGGCGGAGGGGCGCCAGACGAAGACGCCGCGACGGCGAAGGGCGGCGGCCCAATCGTCGCGCGGCACCTCGACGATGGCCTGGGCGACGGCGCCGGGGTGAAAATCCTCGAGCGGGCCGACGCGCACCCAGGTGCCGCGGCCGCGGTGTTGCCAGGTGGGGGCGAGGGCGGTGACGAGGGCGGGGGCGACGATGACGCCGCCGGTGAGCGCGCCGCCGGTCTTGACGGCAAGGGCGAGGAAGTCGCGGCGTTCCATGGTCATCGGTTAGGGCCGATGATGCCACGGGGGCCGGCGGGCGGGGTATGGGGGAAGGTGGGGCAGCGAGCATCCGGCGCCGGAAAGCGACGACGGTGCCGACGAACGGGCCTCAGCCGGGATCATTTGGCGGCCACCAGCTTGGGGGAGACGACCCGCGACAACCGCGGATTCCGGGTTGAATGATCCCGGCCCAGGTTGGTGCCTGATTCCCGCGACAAGAAGCGCTGTTTCGGAAGCTGAAACGCCCGGAGAGTCGAAGGAACGCGTCGAGCCAGGAGCACAAAAACGGCGCGGCGAAAGCTCCTAGTTCTACTTTGTTAAAATAGACTTTACCCTGTGGCCGCGGGGTTTTCGGCGGCGCCGGATGTCTTGAGCGCGTGCGCGGTGTCGCCGTGCGATTCTGCGCAGGACTTCCTCTTCGGTCCTGGGGC
>JAUVVA010000029.1 GCA_030604905.1 Verrucomicrobiota bacterium
CGCTCATGTCCTTGAGCGGGGCGAGCAGCTTGGCGAAGGCGGTCTCGAGCTGCGCGTGGTAGGGCGTGCCGCGGTATTGCTCGATGGCCTTGTGCGCGACCATGAGCGCGAGCAACTCGCCCTGCGTCACCTGCACGGTGGGAAACTCGTGGACCTCCTCGGTGAAGAAGTAGCCGTGCTCCTGCGGATCGTAGGCGATGGGGAGCCCGAGGCGGTCGCGCATGAAGTTGATGTCGCGCTGGATCGTCTTGGCCGCGGTCTCGAGCTCGTCGGCGATGCGCTGGCAGTTGGGGTAGTCCTCCTTTTTCAGGAGGTCGAAGATCCGCTTCATGCGCATGACCGCGGGGCGGTTGCCGGCGGCGCGGGCGGGAGCGGAGGACTGCGGGGCGGCGACGCGGGACTTCTGTTTGGCGGGCATGCGCGAAGGAGTGGGCGGAGGACGGAGCGTGGCGACCAATCGGCTGCGGGCCAAGCATCTACGGCGCGGCCACGGTCGCCGACGCGCTGGCCTCGCGAAAGCTCCGGGCCCAGCGCCGGGCGTAGGCGGGCTCGCGGGCGGCCCGTTGCTCGTGGCGCGCCTGCTCTTCGCGCAGGCGGCGGGCGCGCTCGCTGGTCAACGGCAAGGCCTCGAGCGGCACGATGCGCGCGATCTCCGCGCCCGAGTCGGCGAGGAGCGCGACGCCGGCCCCGGCGCAGTCGCCCAAGGGGCGCCAGCCCGCGCAGCCGAGCAGCCCGACGCAGGGGCGGGTGGCCCCGTAGGGCGAGTGCATCGTGGCCCAAAGCAGGTGGCGCTCGTCGCGGAGCACGCACTCGTTGAGCGGGATGGGCACGGGCATTTCGAAGCCCGGAAAAACCAGGCAGGCCCCTCGGGAGAGGAGCGGAGGGAGATGGGCGCGGAGCGCCGAGGGCACGCAGGTGGACGGGCGGGACATGGCAGGGATCGGCTCGAAGGGAGTCTGCGAGGACCCCGGCAGGATAGGAGGGGGGATCGGACAAATACGGTCCCAGCCCGCACGTTTCACCCGAGAGGCGGAGGAGCGCGTCGAGCGCTCCGTCCTTTGCCCGGTCCGCGCCGAAATTTGCTCGCGATCCCAACTCGCTGTTCCGTCGCCCATCTGCATCGTGCCGGCTTCAGCCTTTGGCTCAGATCCAATCCACCCGATGAAAACTCCCACTCCCTGGTTCAACGCCCACCATTCGCCCATCGGCGCCTTCTCGACCTTCACGCTCGGTTTGCCCGGAGCGCGGGGCGGCTTCGGCCTGGAGCGCGGCGGCCCGGCCGACGAGGACGTGTATGTGGCGGTGGAGGATCGCGAGGGCGGGGGCTTTCACGCGCTGCCGTTTTTTGGTCCCGCCACCGACGACGCCGCCCGCTACGACGCGGAGGCCGCGGCGCAGGCGCAGGGCGAGGCGGAGGCGGATGTCCCGGCTTTTCGCCCCTTCGCGACCGCGGACGTGACGCGTGATTTCGACGTCGCGCGCGACACGTGGCGCGCCGCGGACCTGGAGTTCACCGTGCACACGCAGGTCGTGCCCGTGCCGGACCCGGCGGAGGCGCGCGACGAGACCGCGGCGGCCGCGCTGCGCGACGCGCTGGTGCCGGCCGTGTGGGCCGAGCTGACGATCGACAATCGCGGCGGCGCGCGGCCGCGGCGGGGCTTTTTCGGTTTTGCCGGCAAGGATCCCTACACCTTCATGCGCACCTGGACCGGCGAAGGCTTCGTCGCGGCGGGGCAGGGAGGCCAGGTCGCGATCTTCGCGGGGGCGGAGCCCGGGGTGGCCCCGGCGCAGGGCTTCACCGCGGCCAAGCTGCTCGCGCCGGCGCACCCGGCCAACGCCCGCTTCGGCCTCGGCCCGGTGGCCGGCATCGTGGTCACCGCCGCGCCCGGCGAGCGCCGCACCGTGCGCTTCGCGCTGGCCTTTTTCCGGGGTGGCGTGGTGACGACGGGCCTGCCCACGCGCTACCTCTACACCCGCTTCTTCGCCGACATCGACGCCGTGGGCCGCCACGCCCTCGGCATGGCGGATCGCGTCACCGCGGCCTCGGCCGCGCCGGCGGCGCTCGCCGGCGCCGCAACGCTGGGGCCTGAACGCGCCTTCCAACTCGCCCATGCGATCCGCAGCTACTACGGCAGCAGCGAGCTGCTGGAGACGCTCGAGGGCGAGCCCTTCTGGGTCGTCAACGAGGGCGAATACCGGATGATGAACACCTTCGACCTGACGGTGGACCATCTCTTTTTCGAGCTGCGCCTCAACCCCTGGGCCGTGCGCAACCAGCTCGACTGGTTCATGCGCCGTTACCGCTACACCGACGAGGTCGTGTGCCCGAAGACCAAGGCGCGTTTCCCCGGCGGCGTGAGCTTCACCCACGACATGGGCGTCGCCAACAGTTTCAGCCCGCCCGGGCGCTCGGCCTACGAGCTCACCGGGTTGCACGGCTGCTTCTCGCACATGACGCACGAGCAGCTGGTCAACTTCACCCTCTGCGCCGGCGCCTACCTGCACGAGGTCGGCGACGCGGCCTGGGCGCAGCAGGTGGCCGCGACGCTCGCCGACTGCCAGGCGAGCCTGCTCGCGCGCGATGATCCCGAGCCGGCGCGGCGCAACGGCATCATGGGCTACGACAGCTCGCGTTGCGACGGCGGCAGCGAGATCACCACCTACGACAGCCTCGACGCCTCCCTCGGCCAGGCGCGCAACAACCTCTACCTGGCGGTCAAATCCTGGGCCGCCTACCTCGCGCTCGAGGCGTTTTGGAAACTGCGGGCCGAGCCCGCGCTGGCCCACGAGGCCGCCGCCCAGGCGGTGCGCGCCGCGCAAAGCATCCTCGGCGCCGCCGTCGCGGGGCCGGCGCTTCCGGCCGTGCTTTTCGAGGGCGTGGACAGCGCGATCATTCCCGCGGTGGAGGGCCTGGTGTTTCCGTGGCGCTTCGGGCGTCGCGACGTGTTTGCCGGCGACTCCGTGCACGCCCGCCTCGTGGCCCGGCTGCGCGAGCACCTCGTGCACGTGCTCGATCCCAGGAACGGTCTCTGCCGTTTCGCCGACGGTGGCTGGAAACTCAGCTCCACGAGCAACAATTCCTGGCTCTCGAAAATCTACCTCTGCCAGGCCGTGGCCCGGGATATCCTGGACCTGCGTGACGCCGCGGAGGAGGCCCGCGCCGACGCCGCGCACGTGGCGTGGCTGCTGCATCCGAAAAACGCCTACTTCGCCTGGAGCGACCAGATGCTTTCGGGCATCGCCTGCGGCTCGAAATACTATCCGCGCGGTGTGACGGCCATCCTCTGGCTCGGCTGAGCCGGGGGGCTCGCGGGCCGCTCTCGATGCGGTGTGGGTGCAGGAACCGGAAGCTGACGCGCGAACCGCGTCGCCTCCGGGCCCGGCGCTTCCCGGCGCCGTTCCCGGGTCCACGAGTTCAGCCCGAATCCCGCAGTGGGAATCACGGATCGCACCGTTGTGCGCGGATGACGGACTCTTGAGCTGGCCCGGAATCCGCGGTTGTCGCGGGTCGTCTCACCCAAGCTGGTGGCCGCCGGCTCGCCCCGTCATCCGCTCCATGCACCTTCTTCCGCAGAACGGGACACGTCGGGATATCGCGACGACCTTCCGCCTCACCACCTCGCGAGATACTCCGCCGGGACAATCGCGAAATCCGGGGTTGAGGCGAAACCCCTCTGCGAGCGGCTCGCAGGCGGCCGAGGCGCCGTGAGCTTCGGCTTCACGCCGCGAAGCCGTGATGGCGACGGTGCCAGGCGAGCGGGGCGAGTCCGTTGTCGGGGCCGTTGTTGTGGCCGCTGCGAAGTGCGATGTCACCAATCCGACTATTTAGTCAGCCTCGCAGCTCCGCGATCCGAGCCGCCACCTCTTCCCAATCCACCTCGGGGGTGAGGTGGCACCAGCTTAGGCGAATGCACTCGTTGGCTGTCTGGTCTTCGAAGCCCATCGCTTTGAGGACGTGGCTTGGCGTGTAGGCGCTCGAAGTGCAGGCCGAGCCATTGGAGATCGCGATCAAATCCTTGAGCGCGACCATCAGCGCCTCCGAATCCAGCCCGGGAAAGCGGATGTTCAGGGTCGAGGGCAGCGCCCGCGCCTGATCGCCCACCGGCTCGCCGCCTGCCGTGGTCAAGGCCTTCAGCGCAGCCGTCTTGATCGCACGGCACCGCTTCTCGCGGGCCGCCTGCTCTTTCCCCGCGCGTTCCGCCGCTTCTCCGAGCGCCGCGATCAAGCCCACCGGCTGCGTGCCCGGGCGCGGTCGTTCTGGCCGGCCCGGCGGACGACAATCTCACGCTCATGGCGCTGCAGCCGACCTTATGAAAAGGCGGAGCATCCGTGTTGCGGAACCGGAACAGATTCGTTCTTCTCCCGTTTCAACAATACCTGCTAAGCCTCGGGCGTGTCGGCTCAAGCCGAGGCGCGCTGCTCAAATCGGCGGGTTACTCTAATTTTTTGGGGCGCGGCCGCGATGACATGACGACGCGAGGACAAAACCCAGCGGCGTCGCCAACGACGCCGAAATGGCCGGTTCGGCTTGCGACGCTTGAGGCGGTTACGAATCAGCCAAGCTGCACAACCAAGACGGCGCTCAAGGGCTACCATTACCTCCAGGCTCGCGGCTCAAGAGTGCTCATGAAGCGTCAAGACTGATGTTGCTGAATGCCGAGGCCTCACAACTTCGCCACGAAGGTGCCGAGGATCGGATGGGTGACCTCGGTTCTGGAGACTTTGATTGTTTCATGCGCCGGATTGTCCGGGGTAAAAATCCAGCTGCCTGAATCTTGTTTGATGCGCTTGATCGTCTCGGTGCCATGCTCGCCCACTCCAAACTCCGGGAGATTCGCGATCACGATTTCACCCTCGCGCCTTGGGCTGCGGTGATACTCGAAAATCACCCACTCGCCGCGCATCAGCGTCGGCTCCATCGAATCCCCCGCCACCCGCACCACGAAGCGGTTTTTCCGCGCCAAAGACGCCGGCACCGCCACCCAGTCCATCTCCTCCAAATCGTTTAGTGAACCGGTCTCGAGACCGTGAAACGCCGCGCCCGCGGCCAAGGCTCCGACGCAGGGCAAGTGGGTTACGAACGCGCCAGCGCCCACTGCGGAGAAAGGCAGAAGCTTTCCGCCGGTATCGGGCTGCTCAGCCCCGCCGTCAAATGGCCCTTCCTCCACCTGCGGGTAAGGCGTGGGCGCAGGCGAGGGGCGCGATACCGGCACGGCTGCGCTCGCCTCGCGGTCCTTTTGAGATCCGTCCGCGCATTCCCAGCGCTCGGCCCCGCGCTGATTGGCCGTCACCTCGAACGCCTCGACGAAGCGCGAGAAGAGCAAAGTCTCCCAGTTTCCGCGGCGGAACAAATCACGCCCAAGCAGCGTCTGCGCTTCGCGCTCGAAACGCTCGCCCATAGCGCCGTTGAGACCCCGCCAGTAATCGACGATGATGTCTCGGCTGCCGTGCAATTGGCGGTAGGTGGGAAGCCGGTCGCTCTTCTTGGCGTTAATCTCGGGCGACGCCGGAAACAGGTTCCAAAGGTCGTTGTTTCGCCAGTAGGAAAACGGCATAGCGTGATCGACGTCGAAGGCCTTCCCTCCGAGTTCGCGCTGCGACCACACGCAGGGACGTGAAGGCAGGCCGTCGAAATACTTTTGGGCTACGGTGACGTTGCGCCCCTGGTCGGGCGCGAGCAGTAGGCGGTCGATGACGAGGCTGGCCTTCACCGCGCCGGCACCGTCAATGACCTTGGCAAAAAGCTCCGTTTGTTCGGCCCAGCGTAGGATCGTGGCGTCGCGAATCCACGAGCCCATCAGGCAAAGCTCGCGCCACAGGGCGACGTCCATGGCGAGGGTTTTTTCGCGCACGTCGTATTGGAACACGTCGTAGTGCCCGCCGCCCGCGTGTTTGGCCGGCATAGTGTGGATGGTCGCCTGAAACTCGCGCAGTGCTTTTTTGAATACACGCTCGGCGTCGTCTGTCAGACGGCCGCCTTTCCAATCGGCGTAAAAGCCGGACAAGCCGCCCGATCCCCGGAAATGCTGGATCAAGGCGTCCAAGGGTTTTCGGATCGCCACGCCGCCACGCTGGCCGGGCGCTTCCCCGACGCGTTGGGGTATGAACACGTCGCTCTCAAAAATCGGCCAGTAGTAGAGGATCCATTTCTCGGCCAAGGCGGCGATGGGAAGGCACACCTTTCCCTCGGCGGTGTAGGCGGCGAGATGACTTTGGGTCTGGGCGATTTCCGCGAGGGCACGAAAGAGGGCGAGCTTGTAGGTGGCGTCCTTTTTGTCGCGGTTGAGGATGCTCTCCACCAAGTGCAGCGGGCGGTCGCCTGAGTCGGCCTGGCGGGTGAGTTCGCCAGTCCACCACACGACACCGGGACGGCCCAAGCCGTCAGGGCTCTCGCGCATGGCGAGCGGAGAGAACCCCACGCGTTCGAGTAGGAGCTGGAGTTTGGCCGGGACGAGATCGGAAAAGAAACGACCATCGGCGTCGCGTCGTGATTGCGGATCCACGTCGTCGCGGCGCGCGGGGATGGAGACGCGCAGGCGGCCACCGGGGCGAAGGATGCGGCGGATGGCGTAGATGGCGTCGAAGAGCTTTTCTTCCTCCAGATGCATGAGCACGGCGGAGCAGAGGACGCCGTCGAATTCGCCATCGGCGAAGGGCTGGAGATCGGGCAGCTCGGCGAGGAAGAGCCGGCCTTGGGTGGCGATGCGCTGAGTGCGCAGCGTTTTCTCGGTCGTGAGGACCATTTCCGGCACGGCATCGGCGCCATAGGCGTCTTTTCCTGCAAGGAGGAGCGCGGCTAGATCGCGTCCACTACCGCAGCCAAGGTCTAAGATTCTTCGGCAACCCTGGAAGGCAGCCAACAGGTCCGCCGTGTCGCCGCCCCGCGCATACAGAGTGCCGAGGTGCTCGGCTTGGGTTGCGTAGAAAGATTTGGTTTGGGCATCCATTCGTCGCGAACATACTATGCGGCTTCAATGAATCCGTGTTCACGCCGGTGCCAGCCCAAGTAGTCCGGGTGAGGACGCAGCTTCGTTATGTTGGGGATGATCAAACTGCGGCCCGCGAGGGCGCGCAGAGAAAAGCCACCGGCAGGACCTGCCTCCGTGAAGTAGGCAGTGGACTTAACGAGGATGCGCAGATCGTCACCGACACTCCAGAGGCCGAGGTCAAACAAAGCGTGAGCCGTGGGCGACAGCGCAAGGCCGTTGCCGGGGTCGTTGTTCCGGCTCTTCGAGTGCTGGTGGATGTGCGCGGCCTCGACGATCCCGGCCTGATTGATTGTGGTGAGACGATAGCCAGTGAGGGCGCAGGTAAATTGGTAGCCGCTGACGACCTCGCTTTTGAAGCGGGCGTTGCGACCCGCTTCGCGAGCGGCGCGGTAGGCGGCCTGGTCTTTGGCGAAGGCGGCGATCTCCGCGCTGTCGAGGGCGCGCTCAAAGCCAAGCGCGGCGGCGAGGGAGACTTGTTCGGCGGGTGGGAAGTAGGTCGCGACGAGCAGGCGGCGGAGTTTGTCGCGGAAGGCGGAGTCGCCGAGCGCGGCGAGGAGATTGTCTGGGAGTTGGGCTCGAACGCTAGTCTCGCGCGAGCGTGAAGGCCGACCGTCCTCTTCAAAGACGCACCACACGCCGTCGGTGGCGAGCGCGTGAAAGGGCATACGAATGTCGCCCTTGTTCTGGCGCCGTTCCGCGACGATGGGCCAAAGGTTTTGAAAGCGCAGGATGAGATCGGGCGAGAGCGTCACCCAAGCGCCGGTGAGGAGTCCGGCCTCCAGCAGGTCGAGCACGGCGAGCAGGAGCAGCGGCTTGTGCGGCGCGCGCCCCTTCTCGGCGTCGCTGTCCACGCGCAGAACGGTGAAACGGGTAAGAGCTTGCTCCGGGCTCATAGACTAGGCCCAAACGCCTTCGCCACGTTCTGCTGGATCAGCTCTCGATCTGTGGACAGCGCAGGGGGTTTGAATCCCCGGAGCACCCATTCCCCTTTCTTTTTCTCCAGCTGGTAACTCTGATACCCCAGTGTGCCGGCCGTGATTGCATGAACTATCGCTTTCGTGCTGCCACCAGTCCCGGTCTTCCATTCGGTCCAAGACCCTCCCCAGTAACGAAACTGCTCACAAAAGACGGATAAGCTATATCGCTCCGAGACACCATTCATCCGATCTGTATCGGAAACATGAGCGGGCTCGAACCGGATAGACGGCTTGTTCAGCTCTATCAGTCGCGTCGGGTTATTCCTAGGGTCGATTTCAAGCGCCAACCAGCGGCCATCGCGCTCGACGAACCTTTCGTTGATGATGCTCAAGGCAAATGTTTGCGCTTCGCCCTGAGTCTTGGGTGCAGGCTCGGGCGAACAGCCGGCCCCAGCGAAGGCGAAGAAGAAGGCTCCGAGCATCAGCATCAGTCGATGACTGACGTTGGATTCAAACATGAAACGCATGACGTAATTCAGGACGGACGGACGCCGCGACAGGTGGGGTAGTTTGAGCAGCCCCAGAAGGTGTTTCCGGAGTTGGCACCGCGTCTTGCGGTGCGCTTGACCATTCTGGCTTGGCAGCTCGGGCAGTGTGGTGGGGCAAGCTTCGACGCCGATTCGACGGCCTTGGTCTCGGGAGCATTTGGGATCGGCGGAACGGTGTCCTTTAGCTGGCGTTGAACACCTCTGACCAAGGCGAGAAGAGCCTTTCCGTCGATCAATTCGATGGGCTTCCCCTCGGCAAATGACATCGCGTCACGAGTAAAGCCGCCGGACGTCACGATGATCACTCCATCCGCGCCATGGTGGCCAAGAAGCCCAAACATCTCCCGAATGACCGGCGCGCCGACGGATTGGGTTTTCCACCGCTTGCACTGGACCAGAAGGGTTCGGCCGTCTTTGCGCAGGATGAGGTCGATCCCTCCGTCGGACCCGCCGGAGAGCGACTCCTCAACCGCGTAGTCCTTTCGTCGATACGCCTCACCCACGAGCCATTCAAGTTCCTGCCAACTCAAGGCACGTAGCGAGTCGGCGTCGCGCTGCTCTTCCAAGAGCGCTTTCTTGCGCCGCGCGAAGAGCGCCGAAAGGAGAGAAATCGTCCCCAACCCGAGCAGAGCAAGCCATGCCAAGCCTCCGGTCGCCTTCGCGAACGTCGCTAAAATCGGATTCTCAAAATGCAGGCTGGGGATCACCCAGCGCAGGCCGACGAAAGCGATGGCTGCGAGCCCGGCGCTGACCTGCCAAGGCAACAGCACGAGCATCTCGCCCAGAGATGGATTTCGTCGGCTCATCGTTTATCCTCCTTCAGCCACTTTCGGTGGTGGTCGCAGATTCCCGCAGCGCTCACAGCGTTCAAGATGCCTTGGGATTTAGCGACGTGGAACGCGAAGGTGCTGTCGTGTCGAACGTCGCCCATGATCGTGGTCCGGTTTGATCACAGGCCTAAGGCGTCGATCTCGGGTTTCAGGGCGGCTTCGAATTTCGCCATCGCCGTTACCATCGCTTCGTGGATCTCAGGCCAGGAGGATTCCGGGCTGCGGTAGCCGCCGAGCTTGAGGATGTGTTTGATGCGGCAGGCCTGTTTGCCATCTAGCCGCTCCCATTGCAGATCCTCCCCGAACCGCGAGTTAACCTGATCGCGGTGGGCCGAGAGGCGGTCGAAAATGGATTTGTTCTCCGTCTCGTCTTTTCGATCCAGATAAAGCTCCACCACTGCGTAGTTCTGAACCACGACGTAATTGAAGCCGAGGCCGCGGACACCCGAGCTGGCGCTGATCCAAGAGGCAGGGCTCGGTTTCAGGTTTGCGTGTCTTGACTTGTATTTGCGGGCGGTGCCGATGACGCCTTGCCAGAATCGCAGCAACACCTCGTCGCGTTCGGCGCGTTTTTTGCGGCCAACCTGTTCCTTCTCTCGGAGCTGCACTTGGTATTCTTGGGCCTCGGGGAGCGGGATGAGAGGCTGGACGTCCACGAGGCGTGAGTTGCCGTCACTATAGGGGCGCAGGCGGATGCAGCGGATATCGATCTCGCGCTCGCGCAGCCACAGGACGGCGGTGGTGAGTTCTTTGCTAAAGTCTTCTGAGACGAGGAAGATTCGGACGTCGTCGGCGAAGGATTCCTCTTCGGGCTCGCCCCAACCAAGGAATTCGAGGATCTGCGAGCGGCCTGTCGAGGCCTCGCCGCCGGTGGCGGCAAGGAAGTCGCCGTGGATCTGGACCGCGCGGTCGAAAGTCATGGCCGAGACCATGGCCGCGTAGCGCAGTCCTTGGAGGTCCATGTGCCCGCCGTCAGCGGTGCGCTTCAGCTCGATGACGACGAGGTTGGCCTGTTTGTCGAGGGCGAGGAGATCAATGCGACGCTTGCTGTCCTCCCAGTCGCCAAATTCCTCGGCGAGGACGTAGAGATCTTCGCCGAGGACTTCGATCTGGTTTCGGAGGAGGCGCTGGAGGTCTCCGCGCTCCCTGATTTTGAGGTCGGTGAACGAGACCTCCGGGATGGGGCGGAAGGATTGGGCGGTGAGTTCGAAAAGGGGCATGGCTGCAAAACCGCAGAATCAACTCGTGGGCGTCGTCGCCTCGAAATTCCCCAACACCTCGCCGCGAATGACGGTGAAGGTGAGGGTGCCGGAGGAGAGGTCCACGCCGGGGAGGAAGTCGTCGTCGAAGGCGGAGAGCAGGGCGGGGATCTCCTCTTCTGCGATCTTGGCCGAGGCGAGGAGCGTGACCGTGCCGGCCACCGTGCCGTCGGGCAGGTAGTGGAGGTCGATCGCGATGGCGTCAGCGCCGTCGCGCTTACCTAAAAATCTTTCTGACGAGGGAGTGCGGAGCGTGCGGGACCAGATCATGAGTGGCTAGAGGCTAGGAGCGAGGGGGCTAGGAGCTAGGGGCTAGGAGCTAGGGGCTAGGTGGGGAGGGAATGACCAATGACCAATGTCCAATGACCAATGCGTCGTTACGGCGGGGACTAGATGTGCGTGGCGAGCCAGGTGCCGCCGGCGGCAACACCCAAGATGGCGACGAGGGGGACGAGGCAGCCTTTGGCGGACTTGGCGGACGTTCGGTAGCTCATGCCCGAGCCCGGGAGGTTGAAGGTCGTATAGCGGCGGCCGCGGCTGCTCTGCGTCACCCGGAAACCCGGCACACCGGCCGACAAGCCCACCCCCGACTTGCTCAGGTTGATCCGAAAGGGACCCGCTTTCACCGATTTTCGGTAGATGAAGCCCATGGGGGAATACGCGTAGGAGTGAGCCGGGTTTCGCCCTGATCGCGCAAGCGCCATCGAAGGGCATGAAGAAGATTTTTACCGCACATCCGACCGATCTTGCCCGAGGGGGTGGGACAGCCGCGGGGCAAGGCCCGCCGCGGTTGCACCGCGGAATGGCAAATGACCAGGGAGGAATGACCAATGACCAATGACCAATGACCAATGACGAATGACGAATGGCGAATGGCGAATGACGAATGCCCAAGGAGGGCGGAAGGAGGGCGGACGGGGAAAGGTCGATGTCGGCGGAGGCGAAGCCGGAGCGCTTGACACCCGCGTCGAGCCGCGAAGCGGCGGGGTCGCGGCTCGAGGACCGGGCATCCCGCCTGAGGGCTGCGTCGCCAAACAAAAAGCCCCGACTACCTGGAGGTAATCGGGGCCAAAAGTGGCGGGATGGACGGGACGCCGCGGTTGGCACCGCGGAACGACCAATGACCAGGGAAGAATGACCAATGACCAAGGGGAATGACCAATGACCAATGACGAATGGCGAATGGCGACTGGCGGTCTTGATGAGGCAGTGATCGACGAGGGCGGAGCCGCTTGTCTCAGGCGCGGCCCGTGTCAGGTGGAAGCAGGGCGGTGGCCTGGGTCCTGCGGCGTGGACTGGTGCCGCGGATCGGTCTCGGAAACTTCCACGTGCAGGCGTGTGGTCGGGCTCTCGGCATAGCCTAGGCGAATAGCCTTGGCTTCCAGGACGAAGGACCCGCTCGGGGGAAGTTCGATCAAACCGGTGTAGAGGCGCCATCTACCACCGGGGTCGTTTTCGAAACGCCAACCGATCGAAGCGCCGTGGGTCGGAGCGTAGAGTTGGAGGAGGGCGGGGGAACACAAGCGGACGGATGCCTCGGCAGGCGAGGTGCCATCGTTTGTGTCGTCATACGCGATCCAGAGCGGCGCGGAGGTCACCGGCTGGCGCCGGCCGGGCCAGAAGCGCTCGAGCATCTGGTCCTCCGGTTCGCGGTAGAGGTCGCCGACTTCGCGTTGCCACTCGTCGAGCGCGGAGCGAAGCTCCGCCAAGGTCGCGGCGTGTTCGGGCCGATCGCAGAGGTTGGTCAGTTGATGCGGGTCGGTCTCCAGGTCGTAGAGTTCCTCGGGCCGGCGGGACTCCCGGAAATGGAAGTTCGTGTGCTCGTCGAGCGCTCCGGCGCGCCGCAGGCGCCAGAGCTCGCGTTGCGCGGGGTGTTGGTTGAGGTAGCTGTTCCAGAGGGCGGTCGTCAGCTCCGGATGGTAGTTGCGAACGTAGGCGAAGCGCCGCGAGCGGACGACGCGCATGCAGTCGTAGAACTGGTCGTAGCGATCGCGCGTTGCAAAGACGTGCACGCGGGGCGGAGCGGCGCGGTCGCCGAGAAAGATTTGGCCCTGCAAGTGCACCGGGGGCGGGATGCCGGCCGAGGCGAGAACGGTGGGCGCCAAGTCGATGGTGGAGACCAGGTCGTCGCAAACTTCGCCCGGCGCGACGCGGCCGGGCCACCGCACGATCAAGGGGACACGCAGGCCGCCGTCGTAGGGCCAGCGCTTGTGGCGCGGCAGGCCTTCGCCGTGATCGCTCCAGAGGAAAACAACGGTGGTTTCGGCCAGTCCGTCCTCCGCCAGCTGGCGGAGGAGCTCACCGACCACGGTGTCGCAGTCGGCGATGTTGTCATACTGGCGGGCGAGGCACAGGCGGGTTTCCGGGGTGTCGGCGAGGTAGGGAGGGAGGACGACGCGGGCAGGATCGGTGCGGGGTGTCGCGCGGCGTGTGGCCCACATGCCGGACTCGTGGGTGGCGAAGGGGTTGAAGACGGCGAAAAAAGGCTGGGCGGGATCGGGGCGGTTGCGCCAGTGCGCGCTTCCGTGGCACTCGTCCCAGCCGGTGAAGGGCGAGGCGAACTGGTAGTCGGTCTTGGAGTTGTTGGTGCAATAATAGCCGGCGGCGCGAAGATACTCCGGAAGGATTTTCACGAAGGGCGGCGGCACGCATTCGTAGGGCGGAAGCGGACGCAAGAGATCAGGCCCCTCGCCGGTGCGCATGTGATGAGCGCCGATGGCGGCGGCATACGTGCCGGTGATGATCGCGGCGCGCGCGGGGGCGCAAACCGGGGCGGTGGAAAACGCGCGCGAGTAGAGGCGGCCCTCCGCCGCCAGGGCGTCGATATGCGGCGTGCGTGCGACGGTGTCCCCGTAGCATCCGAAACGCGGCGAGCAGTCCTCGAGCGAGATCCAGAGAAAGTTGAGCGGGGCGTGGGACATGGGAGGAAGCGGGGTGTGCGCGGTATCGGGACGGGGTCGTGGTGCGCGGTGTGCGTAGGCGTCGGAGCAGCCGGGGCTGCATTCGCGAGGATTGTCGGGGGTAGTCAATTTCGTAGGCGTTCTGATCTTCATGGGAGGATATCGCGCGAAGGGACCGGCTTCCGCGTTACGGCGGACACGCAGCCGGGGTTTTGCACGGGCAGGTCACTCTTGCCGGGCCGGAGGGTGTCGCCTTCGTGCCAGCGGCCTTGCACGAGATGTCGGATCGTCGGCTCCGTCTCTCCGCGCTTAAAACTTTCGAGCAACTGCACGAGAAACCCCGCGCCGCGCGAGCCGACTTCCGCGAACTGCTCGTCCATGCCGCTCAAATCGCCGGGCGATTGGGCCGGCGAGACCCGATTTTTCGGTGGCACGCAGAGCGTGGCCACTCCGATGTCGCCGGGCGCTTTCATGCCCAGCTCTCGCAACCACGCACAGCATCGGCTCACCGCCGTTTCCGCGTAGCCGACAAGCAGCACGTCCGGCTTTCCCCGCTCCAGCCAGCGCGCGGCGTCGAAGACCTCACCAAACACCGTGCCGCGCCGGGCCTCCTTGCCCGTCCACGCGTGCACCCAGGCCAGCGTGGCGCGAAAGCGCGGCGGCCTCACCCTCGCCCGGTAGCGCGCGAGCGCCCGCAGGGCGGGATCGCGGCGGTGGCCGCGGGCCTTGGCGGCCTCCCGCACCCGCTCGATGGGAGCCTTCGCCACCTTGGGATTGCCGGCGAGGGCCATCGACACGGTTGCCTGGCTCAGGCCGAGATCGCGGGCGAGGTGATGTTGGGTGGAGCGGACCGGCATGGCCTGCGCGGCGGGCTGGCTGGGGCGGCGCGGAGGCCGGCGACCCCGACTTTTGATGGATCGTTACGTCAAAGCGAGTTTGCGGTCGGGCCCGGCGTCGCGGACACCGGCCACCCCGTGCCGAGGCCGGACGCGTTTCGGGCGGCGAAGGTGGGGAGAAAATCCTCCGCCACGTGGCCGGTGTCGCGCAGGTAGCCGTAGAATTGTCCGGACATGCCGTGATGGTAGATGGGATGGGAGCCGGCGACGACCACCGGGTGCTCGGGCTTCAGGACGCGGAAGTGCGCGAAGGGAATGCCGAACAGGCTGTCCTCCGCGAGCAGCCCGTCCCAGGCGCTCGCGCCCTCGTGGCCCAGCCATTCGGTGTAGAGCGTGACGCCGCCGGCGTTGTCCACCAGCGCCGCGCCATACTCCTGCAGGGCGCGCGCGATGACGCGTGCCGCCGGGGCGAGCTTGAAGCGCGACAGGTCCAGCGCGGGGTCCAGCTGGAGCACGATGCCCTCGGGCAGGCCGCCGGGCAGCCAGCCGTCGGTCCAGATGGCGGGGAAGACATGTTCGCGCAGCGCCGCCACCTGGCAGGCGAAGGCGAGTTTGTGGTCGATCCGACCGGCGCGGATCTCGTCCAAGCGGATCAAGCCGGCCGACGCGGGGACGCCGCAGGCGCGGCAGGGACCGTAGAAGTGCACGCTTTCGCCGTCGCGGATGCCCGCGATGTCGGCGGGGTGCAGCACGCCGGGCCCGTCTAGAGGATAGGCGATGGCGGCGTTGCTCGACCAGTTGCCGTCGGCATCGCGCCGGCACTGCCAGAGGTCGTAGATCCGGTTCTCGTGGGGCGCGACGACCACGAGGTGGGCGTCCGCCTCCGCGTCGGGCGCCGCGTCGTCGGGAATGGGGATGCCGTCGCGCACCGTGGGATGGATGCCCATGACGTGATCCGGATGCAGGTAGGGCAGCGAGGCGACGACGTGGCCCTGCGAGTAGGGGCATTGGAGCAGCTTGGGCCGAACCAGGCGACGCGGGGTCGCGGGCGTGGCCACGTAGACCGGCAGCGTCCAGTTGAACACGTTGATGTGCAGGCCCGCCCCTTGGCGTGAGGCGTGCGCTTCGGCGAGCAGAGCGGTCCAGCGCCGGCTTTCGGCGTGGATCGCGGCGTCGGCGCGCAGCGGCTGGTTCCAGAAGCTGTCCGGGGAAAACCAGCGCGGGCCGCGGGCGCCGAGGCTGAGGGCGCGTTGCGCGGGGTCGGCGGAGGGAGAGATGGCTTCGATCACGGACAAGTTCATGCAAAAAGAGAGGTCCGTTCGAGAAAAAGATGCAATGTTAAATCTTGACTGCCGTCACTCTTTCCCGAAGCTAGGCGGGCAAGCTCAAATACCCTATGAATTTGTCACGCTCGTTTCGCCTCGCGCTGGTCGGTCTTGTCGGCTGTTGGGCCGGCTCGCTTTCGCACTCCGCCTCGATCACAGCCCTGGGCGTCCAGGCGATCGGCGCCGACTATGAGGCACGCGGTATCGCTTGGATGGATCGTTTGGTGCCAAAGGAGCACGACGTGGACCGGAACAGCGCGTTCGGCTCGGCGGGCTATTGGCTGGCGAAGATCACCATGGACCCGAAGGAGTCCTACACGGGCGGCCTGGACCTCTCCTCCATGTTGGCCTCGCCTCCGAGCTGGCTGATTGTGGCCCCGACCGACCCGCGCACCAACGGAGCGATGAACTATGGTTATCGGCGCTTTCAGGATCCGCGGGATCCCGGCGAGAAGGTGAATGTTGGCTACATGGGCCGGCTTTTCAGCGGACTCTTGGTCAAGGGCGAGTATGCGACCCTTTATGACTTTACCGTCGGCGACACCGCGCCGGCCGACTTCGCGATCACGATCGCGGTGCATGACGAGGCTCCGTTCCTGATGCCTTCGGGGCTGGTGCTGGAGCAGGTGATGGGGCCGGGCAAGGGAGCGGAGGCCGAGCTGGCCAAGTTGCCCGCGGTGTCCTCGCAGGAGGCGCTGTTTGTGACCTTCAGGATCAGCGGGGCGCGGAGTGGCGACGTGTTTCGCTTGAGCGGGAAGGCCTCGTCCGATCGCGGGATGGCGATCAACGCGATCTTTGTCGACGTGGTCGGCGGGTCGGCCGCGGGCCGACGCTGAGGTGCTGGGTGGCGGGCCGCGATCCCCCCGGCGGGGCGCGAGGCGACTTTGGGCCACGGCCGGGGACGCCCATGCTTCCCGGGCCGGCGCAGGTCTAGTGTCCTGTCGCCGAAGTGACTTGATTAAATGCGGTCGGAGAATGGCCGCAAAAAGGCGCAAGAGGCGCAAAAAGAGCAGAGTTGCCGGAGCTTTGGATTGATTTTGCGACTTCTGCGCCTCGTTGCGGCCGATTAATTCTTAAAGAGACTTCGATGACAGGACACTAGGAGGGGTTGGTATGCGAAGCGGCTCGCCGGCGGACGGTGCGTCGGGCGACCGACTCGCCCGGCCCGAGTGAACTTTCGCGCACGACCAGTGTGCCCAGCATCTCGACCGAGGGCTCTTCGCTGCCGCGGCCGCCGGAGATGAGGCGGCGCAGCATGGCGTGGGCTTCGACCGCGAGGTCGTAGCGGGGCATGTGAATGGTGGTGAGTGGCACCGGGGAGAGCTCGGCGAAGGTGTCGTCGTTGAAGCCCGCCACCGCAAAGTCGCGCGGCGCGCGCAGGCGGGTGGGGTAGAGCACGCGCAGCAAATGCGTGGCACGCGCATCGTGCATCGCGATCAGCGCCGGGCGATCGGCGCCGGCGACCCAGCGGGCGAACGATTCGCGATCGGCCTCGGCGGGTTCGTCGAGGGTTTCGGGAATCAGTCCGGCGGCGCGCATCGCTTCGCGGTAGCCTGCCACGCGGTCGTGCGTCGAGTAGTGGGCGGTGCTGGCCATCTCGATGACAAAGACGATGCGGCGATGCCCTTGCGCGATCAGATGCTCGGTGAGGATGCGTCCGGCGTGGAGATCGTTGATGCGAACGGAGTTGATCGGGCGTTTTTCGTTGAGGAAAACGGCGGGCAGGCGCGAGCGCTGAAACTCCGCCATCCACGCGGGGCTGAGGCCGTCGCTCGAGGTGAGAATGATGCCGTCCATGGCGGCCTCCCGAAACATCGCCTCGACCCGCTCGACGGAGGAGTCGGGAGGAGCGATCAGCAACTGCACGCGTTCGCCCACCTTGCCGGCGGCGTCGCAGACCCCGTGGAGGGTGGGGGCCACGATGTATTCCTCCGGGCGGCGGGCGGCGATGAAGAGCCCGACGTTGCCGAAGCGGCCGGTGCGGGCGGCGCGCGCGCCGGCGTTGGGCCGGTAGTTCAGCCGCTCCGCCGCGTTCTGCACCCGCAACTTGGTCTCCTCGGACACCCGCACATGGCGCGAATCGCCTCGCAGGACGGCGCTTACGGTCGCGGGCGACACTTCGGCCAGAAGGGCTACATCGTGGAGGGTGACGGCTTTCATGGAGCTGGGGGTGGATTCAATCGCGGGATTCAACTTGGAATCAAGTCATCCGCCTCCATCTTGGAATTTCTCCTCGGTCACTTCTTCGGGATTGACAGAGGCCCCCCTAGATGTAGCGTTGCATCATGAGAAACCCCCGCCCCCTTTCGTTCCTTGGTCTTGGTCGCGGTTTTACCTTGATCGAGCTTTTGACGGTCATCGCCATCATCGGCATCCTGGCGGCGATCATCCTGCCGGTTGTCTCGAAGGTGCGTCAGACGGCCAAGGAGGCGGCCGGCTTGAGCAATCTGCGTCAGCTCGGCCAAGGGGTGCTCATCTATGCGCAGGACAACCGAAACCAGTTGCCCATGGCCTTTGCCCCCTTGCCCGGTGGCGGTGGCAATGTGGTTTGGTCGACGGAGATCGATCGTTTCCTCGCCAGCCGCAACAGCGTGAACTGGGCGCCCACCCTCTCGCGCGATCCGTCGGCGTCCCTCGCGATCGACGGCGGGCAGGGGCACTTCTCCGCCAACGCGAACGTGATGTATGACTTCACCTGGCAGCCCGCGACACCGCGGCGCCTCACGGAGTTTTCGCGCCCCAGCGAGACCCTGATGGCGTTTGATGGCAGCCAGGATCCGGTCACCGGTGCCGCGCGCGCGAACGGCAATGCGCTCCCCTACGGAGCGCAGGGACGGCGATATGCATGGGGTGATGTCTCGCAGCCGCTGAACGATTCGGATTTCGCCACGGTCGACGACGCCGCGAGCGTGGGGCGTATCCGCCTCCGGGCCAAGAGTGGGACCGCGGCGAAATGCGTGTTCTTGGACGGGCACACGGCCGTGATGAGCAAGAGCTCCTTTCAGCGCCGGCACCTGGTGAACGATTGAGCGGAAGGGTGGTGGGGGCGCTAGGGAGCTCGGGATTCTTCGCGCGGGGCCGGCTCGTGGCCACGGCGGAAGGCGCTCCGGGCGAGGCGGGTTCGCGTCCGAGGTTTTTCTCCGCCGGCCGGAGCGTTTCGGTTTGAAGCTCCGGCCGGGGACTGGGTTTGCCGCCTGGGTTTCGGACTCAAGGGCGCCATGCCCGTGTCACCTCGGCTCCGGTGACAGAAGACTGAGCTGCAAACGGGGCGGCTCGGGCGGCGTGCGTGCGGGCAGGGCCGTTTTCAAGCGTGTCGAACGAAGTTCTGGTCGGCTTGGAGTGGCACGGGCGAGACATCCGATCCTGTCGCTTTAGCTCCTTGTGCCGGTTGGAGCCGGTCCGAGCAGCGCCCGCGTCTCGCGGGCTGGTTTCGGCGTCTCGCCGAGACCCCGGAGGACGACGATGGGCGAGACGCCCGGCGCAGCACCCGGGACGGGGGCTGCTCCCCGGACCTTGGTAAGCACGGCTGCGGCTAAATCACCACGATTGGGCGTCCCGCCCCTTGTTCCGAATCCATGGGCGGGACGCCCGAGCCACCATAAAGCCCGGCAATCCGGCTCCTAGGCTCCACGTGAAGAGCTCTGGCGCCGCTTTTTCCCGGTCCTGAAGCTTCACGATCTCGCTCTGACTCCTTTGATTGATCGATTCCACGGATTGACCCAAACGCGTGTTCCATTGGAGCAAATTTCATAGGTAAAACTGGCCAAGATGGCGAGAAAAAGGATTAAGATGTAATGTTACATCTTGACGCGCTGCGGTTGGTCTGTCTGGCTCTGCTTGCGTATGAAAAAATCACCCCGAGTTGCTTTCTGTTCGCCTCGTCCGGCCCTTGTTGCGGCCGCTCTTGCCCTCCTGTCGTCCATCTCCGCTTCCGCCGCGACGATTGTCGCCCAGCTTACCCAGTCGATCGGCACCGCGAGTGACGCGACCGGAATCGGCTGGCGCAACGCCTCGATCAACAAGGGTAGCGCCGATATCGACGGGGATAACATCTTTGGCACCCAGGCCTACTACTTGGCCAAGACCACCTGGGGCGCCGGCAACACCGAGAACTTCGCCACCTCGAATTTCAACAAGGACCACATGACGTTCTTGGATGTCTCCTGGCTCACGGTCTCCGCCGCCGCGCCTACGACCAACTATCAGGCGAATTTCAGCACTGGTTTCAAAGCTTACCAAAATCCCACCGAGCCCGCCGGAAAGATGAGCGTGGGTGTAATGGGACGCTACTACAGCGGCGGCTTGGTCGCCGATCAGTTCGGCAGTCTCTACAATTTCACGTTCGGAGCCGGAGTGCCCGATACGATCGCGATCACCATCGCCGTCTCAGGCGATTTTGCGCAGGCGAGCGCGACCGGGTTGCAGCTGGTGCAGACCGCGGGCACGGGGTCCGGAAATTCGGCTTCTTTCGCGAGCCTGGCCACCCTGACGAACGTTCAGCACGCGGCTTTCTCCACCTTTATTCTGACCGGCGTGCAGCCGGGCGACGTATTCCGCTTGGACGGACGCTCGAGCACCACCAACGGCGTGCTGATCAACGGCATCATGATTGATTCTCTCATCACCGTGCCGGAGCCTTCCGCCTTTGCCGCTCTCGCCGGTTTGGGCGCGCTCGGCTTTAGCGTGATGCGCCGTCGCCGTCGCTGATCCTTCGCGGCACGCACCTCGACGGGCGAGCTTAACGTCCTCGACGCGCCGGCCGCCGGCGCGTCGATCATGGCTCGGGCGCCAAGCCCACGAGCCCCTACCTCGTATTCTCCGCGGATATTCGCGCTCCTCGCGCGTGTCGTCTCCAGTCACCTTTTCAATCACGTTCCCTTCGAAAAAATGCGACCCCTTCTCCTCTCGTCCCGACTTTGGCTCGCCGGCGCCATCCTGGGCGTCTCTTTGCTCGCGGGCGGCGCCGCGCCGGTCTTCGCGCAGAGCCCGGTCGCGTCCGATTCCGGTGGCATCGGTGTGCTTGGGGTCAAGGGGCTGGCACTCCAGCCCACGGGGGAATTTCGTTTCGGCGGCTTGAGCGGCTTCGTGTTTCACCAAGGCGGCGGCCGCTTTACCTCGCAGAACTCCCTGCTGCCGGCGGGCGGCCCGGAGATTTCGGGGCCGGAGTGGCGGTCAAAGGGGCGACTTCCCACCGAGGGCGCTGGCTTCGATCTTGAGCAGATCGTGGCGGCGGTGGATCGCAGCGGCTTCCACTACCAACTCGAGCTCCGCGCGGCGCAGCCGGTCGCCACCGATCAAGTGTTCATCGCGTTGCGGCTCCCCGCCGAAGCCTTCGTCGGCAAGAGCATCGCCTACAACGGCAGGCCGGAAAGCGCCTTGCCCGCTCAACCCGGCGAGCCGGTTTTCGCTTGGAAGGCCCGCATCGCGCGGATCGAAATCCCTCTCCCCGGCGGCGAGACGCTCGAGCTGGCGGGCTCCCTCACGACCGCGATCTCCGACGACCGCAAGTGGGGTCAACCCCACTTCACCCTTCGCATCTTCGCCGAGCGCAGCGAATATCCCGAGAAGGGCCGGCTCGCCTCGGCCAATTGGTCCTTCACCGCCAGGCTGCGCCCGGTCGGCGCCCCAAGCGCGCCAGCCACCGCGAGCAACGCGCTGCGCGCGACCCCCGACGGCGGCTTCCTGCTTCCGCTCGTCGCCTCCGCCTACGAGCTGCCCAAATGGAATACTTGGGCCAGCACCGACGAGTCCGACGGCTCGCTGCGCCTGATCACGCGGCACCGCGACTGGCACCAGATGATCAGCTACGCGATGAAGCTGGAAGGCCCCGCCGAACGGCTTGTGTTCACCGGGCGGATGAAGACCGACAAGGTCGGCGGAGGCGCGGAGTATGTCGAAGCCGCGCGCGCGCAGATCGCCTTCTTCGACGAGTCCGGGGAGCAAGTTGGCGGCTGGCCGGCCGGAACGGTGAGGAACGGCACCACGCCCTGGTCGAATTTCCGTCAGGACCACAAGGTGCCCGCGGGCGCCCGCTACGTGACCGTGATGATCGGCCTCTACGTCTCCACCGGCCAGGCCAACTACGACGACCTCAAGGTCCGCGCCACCGACGCCGCGGGCGCGCCCGTCGGTCTGATCCGCGCGCCCAACGAGGAGCGCACCGACACCAGCGGTTGGTGGACCTTCGAGCCCGGCCCGCGCGACACCTCGCGGCCGCTCGTGCTCGATTTCTCCCGCTACCTGCCGGCGCCGGCCGGAAAGTTCGGCTTTGTCCAGGCGCGCGACGGCCACTTCCAGTTCGAGCGGGGCGGCCGCGTGCGGTTCTGGGGCACGGGCGCCACCAACGATTTTCCCGCCTCTCGCGAAGAAGCGGAGCGTTACGCCGACTCCCTCGCGGCCAAGGGAATGAATCTGGCGCGCTTCCACGGAATCGACAGCCACGACAAGGGTCGGAACGTCTTCGTGGAGACCGACGGCACCACGCAAACGCTCGATCCCGCCAAGCTCGACCGCTTCGGCTACTACCTCGCGAAGCTCAAGGAGCGCGGCATCTACGCGAACATCAATCTCGCCGCCTACCGTCGCTTTACCGCGCAGGACGGCGTGAAGGACGCCGACAAGCTCACCACCGGCGGCGGCGCCGCGATGTTTTTCGACCGACGCTTGATCGAGCTGCAAAAGGACCACGCGACGAAGCTGATGACCTGGGTAAACCCCCACACCGGCCTCGCCCTCAAGGACGACCCGGTCATCGCGATGATCGAGCTCAAGAACGAGATCAGCCTCTTCATCCTCGATTTCATGGGCGGCATTCCGCAGTCCTACATCGACGACCTCGACGGGCTGTTCACCGCTTGGTGCGAGCGGGCACGAGTCGCCCGTCCCGCGGATTCGGTTCGAAACTTGCTTCGCGACCGAGATCTGCAGGCCACGCGTTTCGCGGAGGAGATCGTGACCAACTACGCCCGGGAGATGACCGAGCACCTGCGCGCGATCGGCGTGCGCGTGCCCATCTCTGTTTCGCAGTTTCACGAGACCTACGGCCAGCTCCGCGCGAATGGCAGCGCCGACTACGTTGACCGCCACTACTACTGGGATTCGCCGGTCGGCGGCTGGGATCCCACCGCCGCCTTCCACAACCGTTCGCAGGTGAAGGATCGTGCGAAGGGCGGCGCCGTCGCGGCCATCGCTCCCACCCGCTGGATCGGCAAGCCCTTCACTCTTTCCGAATGGAACTTCTGCTACCCCAATGAGTGGATCGCGGAAGGCCCCATGCTCATCGCCGCGTTTAGCGGTTTCCAAGACTGGGACGGGCCTATGGTGTATGCCAGCAAGAGCGCGGAGTGGGCGCCGAAGCACGAAGGCTCTTTCGCGACCGACTCCCATCCCCACGTGATGGGCCCGATGCTCACCGCCGCCTTGATGTATCTGCGCGGCGACGTGGCCCCCGGACCCTTGCTCGCCCGCGCTGTCGGACCCGACGAGATCAACAAGAGCCCCGCTTCGCTCTTCACCGTGGACGAACTTGTCACCCGCCGCATCGCGGTCGGCGCCGACCGCGACGAGCCCGCCGCAGGTCCGCTCGGCATCCGCTGGACGCCCGGCCTCTTCGTGGTCGATACGCCCCGCTCGCAGGGCTACGTCGGCGACGCCGGCTCCGGCGTGACGTGCGGTGACCTCGAGTTTCATTCGCGGATGCCGTTTGCGCAGGTGCTCGCGACCTCGCTCGACGACGAGCCGCTCGCCAGCACCCAACGCTTCGTCGTATCCCTCGCCGCCCGCTCCGAAAACACCGGCCAGGTTTACAAGGCCTTCCGTCGTGGCCTCGTGAAGCTCGGCGAGGGCCCCATCCTGATGGAGCCGGTCAAGGCGCGCCTGACCATCAAGCGAGCCGAGAAGCCCACCGTGCATGTCGTGGACGCCCACGGCCGTCGCACGGCCGAGACGGTTCCCGTGACGGCGGACGGCCCCGGCCGCTGGACGCTCGACCTCGCGGACGTGAGGGCGCTTTGGCTGGAAGTGAGCTACCCCTAGTCGCCACGAAGGCCCGAAGGTCCTGGGGCCTCGTCACTGCTTTCCCCGCCCGGTCTCCACCTCGCCCTCCGCTGGTCGAGGTGTCGGGCCAACCCCAAAACCCCATGATCACGCAATCCCATGTCCGCGATTCGCGGTGGCCGGCTTTCGCCCGCCGCGCGCTCGTCTTGTCCGTCTGTGCGACGCTTTCCCTCCCTGTCGCCGTGCCCGCTCAGTCTTCCTGGCAGCAGGCGGACGTGCGCGGCATGGGCTTCGTCACCGGCATCACCATTCACCCGGTCAACGGCGAGGTCTACATCCGCACCGATGTCGGCGGCGCCTACAAGTGGGACGCAGCCGCGTCGGTCTGGCGGCCTCTGCTCGACAACAAGAGCAGCCCCGATGACGCCGCCTATTATGATGTCGAGAGCCTCACGCTCGACCCGGCGAGCACCACCCGACTCTTTGCCGCCGTCGGCACGGGCACCGCGAGCAACACCTACCTGATCCGCAGCAACGACGGCGGCTCCACCTGGGAGCGCCTCGCCAAGCCCACCGACCTCGTCATCCGGGCCAACGACTACTGGCGCTGGAGCGGCGAGCGCTTCCAAGTCGATCCGCGCAATTCGGCCGTGCTCTACTACGCCTCGCGCACGACCGGACTCTGGCGCTCCACCAACGGCAGCGCCGCCGCCTCCTCCGTCTCTTGGTCCAACATCGGCACCGTGCCCGTGGGCGACCATGGCGGTGCGTTTGCCGATCAGCAAAAAACGAAACCCGTCGCCGGTGGCGTCACCTTTGTCGCGATCGATCCGCGCTCCACCCAGGTGGTGAACTCCGGCACGTCCAATGAACGCGCGAAAAACGTTTTCGTCGGCGTGATGGGCGAGGGCATCTATCGCTCCACCAACGGCGGCAACACCTTCACCAAGATCAGCACCGCCGACCAGGACCTGCCCGATGCGAACGGAAGGCCGCAGCTGCACCCGATACAGGGCCGCTTCTCCTCCGACGGCACGCTCTACGTCACCTTCACGCGCGGCCGCGACCTTTCGGATCCCGTGCGCCGAGGCTCCATCTGGCGATTCGACACGTCCGGGACTTGGACACGCCTCGACACCAACGTCACCGACTGGACGGGCGGCAACGCCCCCTGGACGGGCATCGGCGTGAGCGGCAACCGCGTGCTCGCCATCGCCGACGGGCGCGTGCCGGAGACTTACATCTACTCCAGCGACCGTGGCGTGACCTGGACCAGCGTCTCGATCGAGTCGGGCTACCACCGACGCATGGACCACGCCCGCCCCGCGTGGTGGCATGACATTCGTTACAGCCCCGCCGGCGGCGTGGCGTTCGACGCCGGCCCGAACGCAGGGTCTGGCGCGTGGTTTACCACCGGCTGGGGCGTGCATCGCATCCCCGACGTGCTTCCTTCCGACGGCAGCCGCGTGCAGCTCGACAGCGATGGCGCCATGAAGGGCGTGGAGGAGCTGATCTACACGCAGGTCTTCGCCATGCCAGCGGCCAACACCGCGCGGCGTCTGATCACGCTGAACAACGACATCCCCTTCCTCGTCTTTAACGACGTCACGCAGACCCCCTCCCTTCTCGTCACCGATAGTAACAACGATAACGGCACCGGCCTGGCCTATAGCTACAAGCACCCCAATACCATTGCGATGGTGGGCAGCAACTACACCTGGCTCGGCACGCCGCGGAACTTCCGTTCCACCGACGGCGGCGTCACGTGGAGCACGCTCAACCCACCCCTGACCGGCACTCGCGGTGGCAACATCGCGATCGCCTCCAACAACCCCTCGCTCATGATCTGGGTGCCCCTCAACTGGGGCGGCTCCAGCGGTGTCTTCAAGCCGCACTTCACCCGTGACGGCGGCGCCACGTGGACGCGCCTGACCGGCCTGCCCGATGTCAGCGCGGCTCTCAGCACGGCCTGGCGCGAGGCGCAAATCCTCGTCGCCGACACCGCCCTCGACAACACCTTCTACTACGTCGAGGAGTGGTATCCCGCCAAGGTCCACAAGATCGTGATCGAGCCCGGCCAGAGCCCGACGATCTCGACCTACTCCACGACCCTCGCCGGCGGCCAGCAGGTCCGGCTGGAGGCCGCCCCGGGCGTCGCGGGCGAGCTCTGGTGCAACGTCCGCAACGTGACCAACGAGGGCCTGCATTTCAGCGTGAACGGCGGACAGAGCTTCACCCGCCTGACCAACATCACCGGGGTGCGCGCCTTCACCGTCGGGCTGCCGCTCGCGGGCATGACCACGCCCACCGTTTACGCCGCCGGCACGGTCTCCGGGGTGGCGGGCGTTTTCTATTCCACCGACCGCGGTGGCACCTGGACGCGCGTCAACCTTGGCGGCACCGCGCTTCCCTTTGCCAAGATCACCGCCTTGGCGGCGGATTTTCGCACGGTGGGCCGCCTCTACGTCGGCACCAGCGGGCGAGGCGTGTTCTCCGCCGACGTCGCTGGCGCTTCCGTCACCGTGCCCGCGGTGTCGGTGGACTCCGCCGCCGCCCGCTGGCGCAGCGCCTCGGTGGCCAAGGTCGCCGATCCCAACGGCAACAACCTGTATGGCGAAGACGGATACATCTGGTTCGCCACGAGCGCCCCCGGCGCCACCGGCGGTTACCAGCAGTGGGTCAACCCCTTCACCTCGACCCATTCGAAGGCCAACACCCTCCGCTCGCTCCCCTCCTGGCTCACCGTCTCCTCCGTCATCGCCAACCCGTCCACGGCCGGCGACTACGGCTACACCACGCTCGACGATCCGTCCGCCTCGGGCGCCTCGCTCGAGGCCGGTCTCGGCATCTTGCGCAACACGACCGCGTCGAGCGCATTCCAAGACTACGCCACCTTCACGGTTGGTTCCGGCGTGCCTGCCGGGGGTTTCCGGCTGGGCGTCGTCTCCGGTATCAGCGCAAATGAGCCCGCCCAGGTGGAGGTCTCCGTGATGGGCGGTTCCTCCGCCACGCAGACGCTCAACACGCCCTGGCTCCTGCGTGCCTGGTTCTTCGACGTGCGCGGCGCGAAGCAAGGGGACGTCGTCCGCGTTCGGGTAAAGCCCGCGCTCAACGCCTCGAACGTTCCCAAGAGCGAGGTGATATTGAACGGCTTTCTCATCGACCGGCTCTAACGCGGCTCGGGGTGGCAGGGACGCCCACTCCTGTGGATCTTCAATGGGATGGGCGGCTTTAGAAGGGCCGGGGAGCGCCCGCGTCTCGCGGGCTGACTTCGGCGTCCCACCGAAGCCTCCGCCGGAAGGCGTTGGGCGGTGACGCCCAACGCAGCACCCGGGACGGGTGCGCTCCCCGGACCCTCCGACAGAGGAGTTCATTTGCCCCCCGCCCAGGGCGCGCGTCGGCACGAACCACGCCACGTCACCGGTGAGCTAAATCAGCCCACGCTTGCCGAGGCGGGGCGCGCGGTGTGGCATCTCCCGGCCCTCCCATGGCAGCCCCCCGCCCTGTTTCTCAGCGTGAAATCGCCCGCGAGCTCGGCTTGAGCCAGGCGACGGTGTCGATGGCGTTGGCGAACAATCCGCGGGTCTCGCCGGAGACGCGCGAAGCGGTGAGGGCGGCGGCGGAGCGGCTGACCTACCGGCCCGACCCGGCGCTGCGCTCGCTCGCGCGCTACCGCAAGGCCGGGGCGACGGCGGCGTTTCACGGCACGCTGGCCTGGGTGCATTCGTGGGCCTCGGCGGAGGCGTGGCGCGGGGCGGCGGCGTTTGACGCGATGTTTCGGGCGGCGGAGCAGCGGGCAGACAAGATGGGCTACAAGCTGGAGAACTTCTGGTTCGACTCGTCGGAGCTCACGCCGTTGCGGGCGACAAACATCCTCGCGGCGCGCGGCATTCAAGGATTGTTGTTGCCGCAATACTCGCACCCCGATCGCAAGGTGACGCTCGACTGGAAGGAGTTCAGCGTGGTGCGACTGGCGGGTTATCCGGTGGACGAACCGATCTTCCATCTGCTGGCCTCGGACCACTACGCGTCGTTTCAGACCGTGATGGAGCAACTCGCGGCGCGGGGTTACCGGCGTCCGGGTCTGGTGACCTCGCGTGCGTTGGAGCGCCGGCTGATGCACAGTTACGTCTCGGCCTACGCGGGGCGGGATCTTTTGCGCAAAGACCACGGGGCGCGCACGGCGCCGGTGCTCTGGCACGAGGGGCTGAACGCGGAGGGGTTTAAGCGCTGGTTGAAGGGCCACTCGGTGGACGTGCTGGTGCTGAGTTACGCGCAGGATCACTACGGCCGGATTTTCGACTGGCTGCACGCCGCCGGGTTGAAGGTGCCGGACGACATCGGGGTGGCGATGCTCTGCCTGCCGGATTTCACGCGGCCGAGGCCGGCGCGCTTGCCGGAGGAGTTGTGCGGGATCGACGAGGACTTCGCGGAGTTGGGCGACCGCGCTGCGGAGTTGTTGATCCAGACCCTGGAAAATTTCGAGCGCGGGGTGCCGGCCCGGCCGATGCGCAAGCTGCTCGCGGGCGTGTGGCGCGAGGGCAGGACGTTGCGGCCGCAGTGATTCAGGTCAGCGCTCCCAGACGGCGGTGTGAAAGGAGCGCGCCGGGAGCAGGAGCGAGGCTTCGCGGCCGTCGAGCTCGACCGAGAGGCGGAGTTCGCGGTCGGTCGGGTTGTGGGTGACGAGCACGACGCCGCCCTCGGGGCGGGCGTAGGCGAGGGCGGCGGAGGCCCAGCCGCCGGCGAGCGGGATACGGCGCGCGCCCGGTCGGATGAAGCCGGCGCAGTGGCGGAGCACGTGATACTCGGGGTTGAATTGCCAGCGGCCGGTGGACGGGTCGGCGGTGACGAGGGCGTTTTGTTTCCAGCCCCAACTGCTTTCGCCGCCGGGTTCGAGCACGAGGTTCCAGTAGGCGTAGGCGCTGGCGCCGGCACCGAGATAGTGGGCGAGGAGATCGAAGACATGATGGGCGTAGGCCCAGGTGTTTTGGCCGTCGCCGCATTCATTTTCGGTCTGCCAGACCGGCAACTCGGGGTGGTGGGCGCGGAGCCGGTGAACGATGCCGCGGGCGGCCCATTGCACGCCGATGCCTCGGAGGTGGCGTAGGCAGGCTTCGTCGGAGAGGGCGGGCAGATACATGCCGGGGTAGTCGGGGGTGTTCATCGTGCCGAGCCACACGCCGACGTCCGGGTGTTCGCGGGCCATGACCGGACCGAGGTGCTGACCGAGAAAGACGCGGAGCTGTTCGCCGCTCCAGACGCAGGAGGGGAACTTTTGGTCGGCGTTGGGTTCGTTTTGCGGGTGGACGTGGCCGACGCGAACGCCGGCCTCGCGGTAGGCGGCGACATAACGCGCGAAGTAGCGGGCGTAAGTGTCGAGGTAGGCGGGCTCCATTCGGAAGCGGCCGTGGTTGTAAACGGCGGGTCGCTTGAGCCAGGTCGGCGGGCTCCACGGGGAGGCGAAAAAGGCGAGGTCGGGGCGGCGGGCGAGCGCCTC
This sequence comes from Verrucomicrobiota bacterium, assembly GCA_030604905.1. Classification (GTDB taxonomy): domain Bacteria; phylum Verrucomicrobiota; class Verrucomicrobiia; order Opitutales; family Opitutaceae; genus IMCC26134_A. The sequence continues at coordinate 29,097 of JAUVVA010000029.1, forward strand.
GTGGACGAAGGGCAGCAACTCGGCTTGGTCGCGCTTGATGGAGAACGAGTCGAGGGCGTGGTCGCCGGGAGTTTCGCAGTAGCTGTGCCACTCGGCGGCGTAGTCGGAGGCGCCCATCGGGAGCCGGCCGATCTCGAGTCCGAGGCCGTCGCGGCCGAACAACGCGTCGAAGATGACGGCACGGTCGGCGGCGGAGAGGCCGCGAAGGGCGCGCCAGCCGAGTTCGTTGAAGCAACCGCCGAAGCCGGTCCAGGCCTCGGCGGGCGCGTCGGCGGAGCGCAGGTGGACGACAGCGGAATCGGCGGGGGCGGCGGAGGAGGTCTCGGCGGCGACGTCTTGCCAGGGAGAACCGGGGAGGGTGCGGACGTGAAGGTCGGGTTTCATGAAAGGGACGCGGGCGAGGCGGCAGTGGCGAAGAGCAGGGTGAGGATCTTGGGGGATTTCATGCCGGAGCGACCGTGCGACGCGCCGTGAATGTTGTCAGGCGAACGGCGAGTGATATTGATAGACAACGACGGGAGCCGGACGGCGTTAATCAGTATCGACAGCCGCTCCGTGGCGCGGCGGAGGGGGTTGCGGCAGAGATCGGGGTGCGATGAATCCCCCGGCCAGCCTTCCGTCCGCCCCGACGTCCGTCCCGACGATTGCAACGCCGCGAGAGGCGTTGATGCGCTTCATCGCCGCGCACTGGGACGAGACCGTCCGCCATGCAACCGAGGACCGGGATCGCGTGATCGGTCTGCCCCGGCCCTACACCGTGCCGTGCAGGAGGGACCATTTTCAGGAGCTGTATTACTGGGACACCTTTTATACCAACGAAGGCCTGATTGCGCAGGGGCGGATCGAGCTGGCGCGGGACAACGTGGACAACCTGCTCCACCTCGCACGCCGCTTCGGTTTCGTGCCGAACGGCAACCGCACCTACTATCTCGGGCGTTCGCAGCCGCCGCATCTGGCGTTGATGGTGGAGCGGGTGTTCGCGGCCACGGGAGATCGCGCGTGGCTGGCGCGGGCCTTGCCCGTGTTGGAGACCGAGCAGGTGTTTTGGCGGGAGCGGCGCACGCCGGACGCGGGCGGTTTGGCGCGCTACGGTCACCATGCGGGCGATGCGGATTTGATGGAAGTGTGGCAGGGGCCGGACCCGCGCGGCGTGCGCGAACCCGATCCGGGCGATCGCGACGGGCGGTTGCGTCTGGCCGGGCATCATCACGCGGAGTGTGAATCGGGCTGGGATTTCAGTCCGCGCTTCGGGCGGCGGGCGATGGACCATGAGCCGGTGGATTTGAACGCGCTGCTCTGGGCCTCCCAGCGGGTGATCGCGCGGTGCCATGCGCGCCTCCACGACGACGCTTCGGCCCGGCTCTGGGCGGAGCGGGCGGAGCAGCGCGGGCAACGGATGCGCGAGCGCCTCTGGTGCGGGGAAACGGGGGCGTTTTGCGACTACGACGCGGTGCGCGGGAGACGTTCGCCGGTGGTCTCGGCGGCGATGGTTTATCCGGTCTGGCTCGGGCTCGCGACGCCCGACGAAGCGGCCTCGATCCTGGCGTTGCTGCCCCGCCTCGAACGCGCCCACGGCGTGCTCGCGTGCGAGCCGGGGCCGCGCGACTTCCCCTGCCAGTGGGATGCGCCCAACGCCTGGCCGCCGCTGCAATACGCGACGGTTCAGGCCCTGCGCGCGGCCGGGCGCGAGGCCGATGCGCGCCGGGTGGCGGGGGCGTTTCTCGACACGGTGGCGCGCAACCTCGCACGCAGCGGCGACCTCTGGGAGAAATACAACGCCGAGACCGGCGGCCTCGACGCGGCCAACGAATACGGCCTGCCCGCGATGATGGGCTGGACGGCCGGCGTGTGCGCGGCGCTCGGCGCGCTTTACGACTAAACGCCCCCTTCTTCGCCATGGCCCGCCCCAATCTCCTCCTCATCACGACAGACCAGCAGCGTTTCGACGCGCTTGGCGTGGTCGCCTCGGCGCTTGGTCGCGCGGGACCGCTGACGCCGCACCTCGACTGGCTGGCGGACACCGGCACGCGGTTTTCGCGTTGTTATGTCGATTGCCCGATTTGCGGGCCCTCGCGCCAGACGATCATGACCGGGCGGCCGGATTACTTGAACCGCGCGACCGAGCGGGAGACGGGCGCGCCGTCGATGGCCTCGCTGCCGACTTTGCCCGCGCTGCTGACCCGGGCCGGCTACCAGACGCGGGCGATCGGCAAGATGCATTTCCACCCGATGCGGGCGCACTACGGATTCGAGCATGTCGAGCTGCCCTACGACATGCTCCGGGCCGAGCGCCGCGCGGGGCGGCCGACCGACGGCTTTGCGGAGGGGCTCGGGCAAAACGAGATGACGCCCGCCATCCGGCGCGCCGACTCGCCCGACCTGACGCGCCTGACCGGGGAGCGGTGTATCGAGTTTTTGGAGACAAGGGACGAGACGCGTCCGTTTTTTCTCTGGGCGAGCTTCGGCAAGCCGCACCCTCCGCTCGATCCCGGGCCCGAGGCGTGGGAACTCTACGCGGACCTGCCGCTCGGCGAAGCGGTGCGCGGGGACTGGTCGGAGAACTGGGAGGCGATCCCGCCCGGTTACCGTTTGCCGACGGCCACGCTCAACATGGCGCAACGCCTCGACGAGTCGCGCTGGCGGCTGGCGCGACGGGCGTATTTCGCGTTGATCACCGAGATCGACCAAATGCTCGGTCGCTTGTTCTCCCGACTGCGGGAGAGGAACCTGCTGGCCGACACCTGGATCGTCTTCGCCTCGGACCACGGCGAGATGCTCGGCGATCACGGACTGGCGGCGAAACAAGTGATGTTTGACGGGGCTATTCACGTGCCGCTGATCGTGCGCGCGCCGGGCGACTGGGATGTCTATCGCGGACGCGTGCTCGGCCACGACATCCCGCGCGGCGGGGTGGACGGGCGCGTCTGCACGCTGGCCGACTTGATGCCGACGCTGCTGGCGGCGGCGGGGCTGGATGCGCCCGGGAGCTGCGTCGGGCAAAACCTCGCGGAGCCCGACCCGCAGGGCGACCGCGTCTTCATCGGGCACCACGATCCCTACTACGCGGTGCAGGCGGACGGCTGGCGCTTGCACTGGTGCGCGGCGGGCGGGGAGACGCTGCTTTTCAACCTCGACGACGACCCGCGCGAGACGCGCGACCGCGCGGCCGATCCGGAGGCGGCGGCGATCCGGGCGCGTTTGGAAAAACGGCTGTCCGATCACCTCGCCGCGCACGCCCCGGATCGTGCGGGGCTGAAGGCGGGGCCCGCGCCCGATTTGGAAGACGCCCGCACGGTGCGGCGTTGGCCGGGATTTCACACGGAGATCGAACCCTGCGACACACTGCACTGAAGCCTGAAACGGCCGCGCACGCGCGCCCGAACTTCCTCGTCATCCTCGCCGACGATCTCGGTTGCGACGACCTCGGGGCCTACGGAAACGCGCTCGCGCGCACCCCGGTGCTGGACGCGTTGGCGCGGCGCTCGGTCGTGTTTGACGACTTCACCGTCAATCCGGTCTGCGCGCCGTCGCGGGCGACGTTGATGACCGGGCGGCATTTTTTGCGCACGGGGGTTTCGCACGTGCACGGAGGGAAGGATTTTCTCCATCTCGACGAGATGATCCTGCCGCAGTTTCTGCGGCGCGCCGGCTATGCGACCGGCATGTGGGGCAAGTGGCACCTCGGCGACGCGCCCGGCTACCATCCCTGGGAACGCGGGTTCGACGAGGCGTGGTCGGCGCGGCTTTACCGGCATTTTCCGGCGGAGGGGCGTTGGAACGGTCGTCCGGTCCCGCACGAAGGCTGGGCCGACGCGGCGATGGTGAACTACGCGATCGATTTTATCGACCGGCACCGCGAAGGGCCCTGGCTGGCCTACCTGCCGACGATGAGCCCGCACAGTCCGCTCCGCGCGCCGGAGGAGTTTGTCGCGCCGCATCGCGGCCCCGGCGTGTCCGAAGCGTTGGCGACCCTGCGCGGCATGATCAGCCACCTCGACCATCAACTCGGGCGGCTCTTCGCGCACCTCGACGCGACCGGCCTGACCGAGAACACCGTGATCCTTTTTCTGAGCGACAACGGTCCCGCGCGGGAGACCGGCGCGTTGAGCGACGCGGATCGCGAGGCCCGGAAGATCGCGGGCCGGCGCGGCTGGAAAGGCGATATCTGGGAAAACGGCGTGCGCTCGCCGTTGCTGGTCAAGCAGGGCGCGCGCTGGACGCCGCGCCGCGCGCCGACCCCGGTCGCGATGGAAGACATGTTGCCGACCCTCTTGGAACTCGCGGGCCTGCCGCCCGAGCCGGGGACCGGCGAACGCGCGCGGGACGGGGCGAGTCTGCTGCCGGTCTTGGAACGCCGTCGTGGAGCGGAGGCGGCGCGCACCGTCTTCAACTACGCGAACCCCGGCTGGCCGCCGGGCGATCGGCCCTACGATCCGGACGGCACGCGCGACGAGTATCGTCCGGTATCGGCGGACGAGCGCGAGCGCCTGCCCGGCGTGGAGCAGGTGATCTCGGTCCGGCGCGGGCCGTGGAAATTCGCGCGCAATCCGGACGTCAACACGCGGCTCGAGCACGCCGAGGCGAGCGAGTGGTTGCTCAATTTGCAGGAAGACCCGGGCGAGATGATGAACATGATCGAGGACGCCCCGCTGGTGGCCGACAAACTGCGCTGCGAGTTGGACCGCTGGTGGGAGGACGTGAGGTCGGAGCCGCACGCGTTTAGCGCGCCGGAATTTTTTCTGCCCGGCGAGGAAAGCGACGCGCTTTCGATCCCGGCCAAGACGGCGTGCGCGTTGGCGGACGGCTTGCGCAACACCGTGACGGTCCTGAAGGGCTGGACGCGCGCCGGGCAAGCGGCCGACTACCATATTCGCATCAACGAACCCTGCGCAGCCGAGGTCGCCATCCGGCTGGCCCGCCCGCTGTCGATGGCGAGCGTGTGGCGCGTGAGCGCGCGGGTGGGGGAGCGCGAGATCGCGTGCGAATACGGCATCGCGCCCGGCGAGATCGAGGGCGTCGCGCGCTTGCCGCTGGATTTCGATACGGTCGGCGCGGGCGCCTTGCGGATCGAGTTGATCGGGCTGTCGGTCGGTGAAGAGGCGTGGCTCGAAGCGCTCACGCTTGCACCGCGCCTGCGCACGGCGCGGCGACCGACGGACGCGAGGCGCGAGACGGTCGTGATGTGAGCCGCGCCGCGCGCTCAGCGATTTTCATCGCTTGGGTGCCTCCTATCCAGCCTGGCTCTCTTGCCCGCCCTGATGGACTAAACGCTGACACCGCACCGTTTAGATGTAACTCTTGCCCGCGAATTTCAGTGGCTTTTTGGTGGCTTCGAAATCCGCAAAATGGGCCAAATCCTGCCAAAGCGGGCTCAACCCGGCTGAAATGGAAATCCCTCTTAATTTCTTGGTCTGTAACGTAAGTAAGCCCACTTCCGAGGGAAGTGGACTTATTGAGAATGGCGGGATGGACGGGACGCCGCGGTTGGCACCGCGGAATGACCAATGACCAATGACCAATGACGAATGACGAATGCCCAAGGAGGGCGGAAGGAGGGCGGACGGGGAAAGGTCGATGTCGGCGGAGGCGAAGCCGGAGCGCTTGACACCCGCGTCGAGCCGCGAAGCGGCGGGGTCGCGGCTCGAGGTCCGGGCATCCCGCCTGAGGGTTGCGTTGCCAAACAAAAAGCCCCGACTACCTGGAGGTAATCGGGGCCAAAAGTGGCGGGATGGACGGGACTCGGCGGAGGCGAAGCCGGAGCGCTTGACACCCGCGTCGGGCCGCGGAGCGGCGGGGTCGCGGCTCGAGGGCTGGCCATCCCGCCTGAACGTTTCGCCGCAACAAAAAGCCCCCGACTACTGATCTGTAATCGGGGGCCAAAGTGGCGGGATGGACGGGACTCGAACCCGCGACCTTCTGCGTGACAGGCAGACGCTCTAACCAGCTGAGCTACCACCCCGTGAGGGGAAAGAGGTGCGGACGCTAGAATCCGCCTCCTCTCGGTCAATAGCTTTTTCCGAGTTTTCTTGGTTCGCCGCGAAAAAAACCGGACTGCAGGTGCTCAGCACCTGGCGCCAGAGATCGACTTCACCCGGCAGCCCCAGATTCACCAAGAGCGTCGCTATCCCGGCCTCCGAGGGCTCCACCACCGCGTGCTTCAGATCCGCCGGCCACTCCGGTCGCAAGCGTCTCGCCAGCGCCCAGCAGGCCCAGGCCCGGGCGGCGCGTTGCTCGCGGCGCGGCTCGTTCATTCGGTCGGCGAAGTGCTGAAAATGCACCCGGGGGTTGCCGATGAAGACCGTCGGCGGGGTGTGGGCCAGGAACCAAGCCATCGCGGCGTAGGGCATGGGCCAGGCGCGTAGCTCGGGCTCGTCGCCGCGCAGGTCCGCCCCCATCGCCCGGTCGAGGCAGAGCACGGCGCGGGCGGCGAGGCCGCGCAGCCAGAGGGCGTGGCCGTATTCGAGGCAGCTGAGGTAAAAGGCGCCGTCGCGCGCCTCACCGTGTCGCGAGAGGTGGCGGTGATCGATCCCCGCCGGGGGCGGGGGCAGGTGAGGGCAGGGCGGGAACTTCGGCGCGGACATAGGGCGGCAATCGAATGACCATGGAGCGGCGTCCAATGTCCAAGCCTAGAAAAAGCGGCCCCCCGGGGCGGGCCGCGGGGCTGTGACGAACGCACGCAAGCTGGCAGCAAGGCCTTTTGCGCCCCCTCCCGCTTCTTCCTTGGCCCCGTGGCTGCTAGGCCTTTCGCTCCGCCTTTGCCCTCATGTCCCAGATCATCGCCGTCCTCGATTTCGGTTCCCAATACACCCAGGTCATCGCCCGCCGCATCCGCGAGTGCCAGGTCCTCTCCAAGATCTACCACTTCGCCACCCCCGCCGCGCAGCTGAAGGCCGACGGCGTCATCGGCATCATCCTCTCCGGCGGTCCGAGCAGCGTCTTCGCCAAGGAGGCCCCGATGCCGGACCGCGCCATCTTCGAGCTGGGCGTGCCCATCCTCGGCATCTGCTACGGCATCCAGCTGCAGGGCCATCTGCTCGGCGGCAAGGTCTCCAAGAGCACCCATCGTGAATACGGCCACGGCGTGCTCACCCTGCAAAAGCCCGGCCGCCTCTTCAAGGGCCTGCCCAAGAAGCTCAAGGTCTGGAACTCGCACGGCGACCGCCTCATCGCCCTGCCCCCGGGCTACACCGCC
>JAUVVA010000090.1 GCA_030604905.1 Verrucomicrobiota bacterium
ACGGCGGCGCGGCCGAGGGTGCCGTCGGCGAGGCGGACGTCCACCTCGACGGTGGGATTGCCGCGGGAGTCGATGATCTCGCGCGCGGTGATGCTGGTGATGGTGGTGTTGCTCATGTGGTGAGGAAGCGGTTGGCGATGAGGCGTCCGCGAGGACGCTAAAGGAGCGAGCGAAAGGGGCGGCGCGGGGCGAGGGAAGCACAAAGCGGCGCGTGACGAGGCTTTGGCAGGAGATGCGGGGGTCGAGGGCGCGCCGCTTTGAATGACCAATGACGAATGACCAAGGACCAATGACCAATGGCCGGTGATCGGTGACCAATGACCAATGACCAATGACCAATGACCAATGGCCAATGACCGGTGATCAATGGCCACCGGCCGGTGTGGCCAGTGGGGTGTCCGGTCCAGGTGGACGCGGCCCGGTTCAGGCCTTTTCGATCTTCTGCACGCGGGGGAGGTGGCGGCCGCCTTCGAAGGGGGTGGCGAGCCAGGTGCGGACGATTTTGAAGGCGTCTTCGAGGCTGACGGTGCGCTCGCCAAGGGAGAGCACGTTGCCGTCGTTGTGCGAGCGGGTCCAGATCGCGAGCTGTTCGTTCCAGCAGAGGCCGCAGCGCACGCCCTTGACCTTGTTGGCCACGATGGCCTCGCCGTTGCCCGAGCCGCCGAGCACGATGCCGTATTGAAACTCGCCGCGGGCGACGGCCTCGGCGGCGGGGCGGATCCAGTCGGGGTAGTCGCAGGAGGCGTCGGAGTAGGTGCCAAAATCCTTCACCGTGTGCCCTTCGGCCAGGAGCATGGCTTTGATGGCTTCCTTGTATTTGAAGCCGGCGTGGTCGGAGGCGATGGCGATGGTGTGGGTGGGAGCGGACATGGATGAAGCGGACGCAAGCAAGAGGGCAGATGCGGCTCAAGCGCACGAAAAAACCGGTGCCGAAGAGGGTCTTGCGACCGGGCTTTGGGTATCGCCGCCCCATCGAGGCGGCTTGACCTCGCGGCGTCCGGCGGTGTCTAGCTTGGCCATTGCCGCTCCAGATGCCGCCCCGCGCCCGATCTTTTCTTTGGCTACGATTCGCGACCGCCTGGGGCGTGGCGGGCCTGGTGATCGCGCTCGGCTTGCTCACGGTGTCGCCCTGGGCGCACGCGCGCTTGCACGGCGCGGCGCATCTCGGCGGGGTTCCTTGCGAGCATGAGCATCCGGCGGGCGAGGGGGGCGCGGCCACTCATGATGAGGCGGGCTGCGTCGTCAGCGTGTTCGCCCAAGGTTTGCCGGCGGCGGAGCTTTCGCCCCGTGCTTTGCCCCCGCGCCGGCTGGCCGCCGTCGTCGTCCCGCTCGCGCCCTCGGCTTTGATGCCGCCGGCGCCGGCTCGCCTGTTGCCCCCGGCCCAGGCTCCTCCCGGCTTTGTGCTCCGCTAGGGTTTTCCCGCGCCCGACCGGCCGGCGAACCCGAGCGACCCGCTCCCTCCCCGACGCATCGGCTTCCTGCGCGAGCCCGATGCTCCACGCTCCGCGCGCCGCGTGTGTCCCCCGGCCGCTTTTTTCACGATCTCTGCGCTTGTCGCTCGTCCCCCGCGCTTCGCGGGAAGGACGGCCAAGCCTCGTGTCACACCTTCCGTAACCCTCGGGATGAATCCCGCACCTGCCATGTCTTCTTTCTCCTCTCGTTCCGCTCTCGTTCTTCCGCTCTGCGCCGCGCTCGCGGCGCAGGCCCAAAGCGCCGCCCCCGGCGGCTCCGGGCCCCACTCGGCGCATGATCACGCCCATGAGCCCGTCCTGCTCGAAAACCTCGTCGTCACGGCGACGCCCATCGCCCGCAGCCAGGCCGACCTGGTCAACAGCACCAGCGTGCTCGCCGGCACGGCGCTCGATGACGCCCGCCAGCCCACGCTCGGCGAGACGCTCGCCGGGCTGCCCGGTGTGTCCTCCACCTATTTCGGCCCGGGCGCAAGCCGACCGATCCTGCGCGGCCTCGGCGCCAACCGCGTGCGCGTGTTGGCCAATTCCACCGACACGCTCGACGCCTCCAACATCTCCCCAGACCACGCCGTGTCGGTGGAGCCCTTCCTCGTGAGGCGCATCGAGGTGGTGCGCGGGCCGGCCTCGCTGCTCTACGGCTCCACGGCGCTCGGGGGCGTGGTCAACGTGATCGACCACCGCATCGAGACCGAGCTTCCCGCGCGCCAGATCTCGGGCGTGCTCGAGGGTAGCGTGACCGACAACGGCCAAGGCTACGCCACGGGCGGCGCGGTCGACGTGGCGCTGTTTGCCAACCGCGACAACAACTCCGGGCTCGTGCTCCATCTGGACGGTTTTCGGCGTGAAGCGGACGACGTGCGCGTGCCCGGCGCGTCCGGCCAGGAGGATGCTCCGCGCCGCCGCCTGCTCAATTCCCACGTCGCCTCGCGCGGCGGCTCGGTCGGCCTGAGCTACGTCTCCGAGGTCGTCGATGTCGGCGTGAACTTCAACGGCTTCGACACCAGCTACGGCATCCCGCCCGACCACGACGAGTTCGTCGACATCGACCTGCGGCAGCGCCGGATCGACACCGCCGCCGTCTACAAGCGCTCCTTCGGCGTCTTCGAGGAGGCGCGCCTGAAGCTCGGCGTCGCCGACTACAAACACACGGAGTTTGAGGACGGCGAGGCCGAGACCGAGTTCAAGAACCGCGGCTTCGACGCCCGCGTCGAGCTGATCAACGGCGAGATCGCCGGCTGGACCGGCGCCGTCGGCACCCAGTTCGGCACGAGCAAGACCGAGGCGAGCGGCGACGAGACTTTCCTGCCCACCCACCGCACCGACCAAGGGGCGCTCTTCGTGTTCCAGGAGCGCACGGTCGGCGCCAACACCTGGCAGCTCGGCGGGCGCATCGAGCACCAGCGCGTCCGCGCGGAGGAGTTCGAGACCACGGATGACAACGCCGGCCCGGCGGCCGACGGCGTCTTCCCCGCCCGCAACCGGGATCGCACGACCTTTGGCGCGAGCCTCGGCCTGGTGCATCGCCTCTCCGAGAACTACCGCCTCTTCGGTTCGCTCAGCTACACCGAGCGCGCGCCCAACGGCCAGGAGCTCTTCTCTTACGGCCCGCACCACGGCACCAAGGCCTATGAGATCGGCAACCCCGACCTCGACAAGGAGCGCAGCCACGGTCTGGAGATCGGCGTGCGTCGCACGACGGGCTTCGTGACCGGCTCGCTGGCGGGTTTCGTGAACTTCTTCGACGGCTTCATCTCGGAGCGCGAGGAGGTGGACGGAGCGGGCAACGTCATCCTCGTCGACGACGACAACGTGCCGGATCCGGACGGCGAATACCGGCGCGTGCGTTTCGACCAGCGTGACGCCGTCTTCTACGGCTTCGAGGCCGAGGCGGTCTGGCACCTGCACGCCGACCGCTCCCACACCCTCGACCTCACCACCGCGGTGGACTACGTGCGCGGCATCGACACGAACGGCGACGACCTGCCGCGCATCCCCGCGCTGAAGACCCGCGTGGCTCTCGACTGGCGCGGCGGCCCCTGGCGTGCCGGCACGGACCTCGTGTTGGTGGCGCGTCAGCACAACTCCACGCCCGAGGAGGGCGACACCGGCGGCTTCGGCTTGCTCGGCGTCTCGCTCGGCTACTGCCTGGAGACGCGTCACGCCACCTACGACTTCTTCGTGCGCGGCAGCAATCTGACCAACGAGGAGGCGCGTCTGCACAGCTCCTTCCTCAAGGACATCGCCCCGCTCCCCGGCCGCGCCTTCACGGCCGGCGTGCGCATGAGCTTCTGAGCTTAGCCGTATCCCTTTCGACTGATTGGATACGGCCTGGGCGAAAAAGCGACGGGCCCGGCCGAAAGGCCGGGCCCGTTTTTTTGCGGGTGGGCGGTGCGGGCTCGGACGAGCCCGGGGGCGCGATCAATCGCGGCTCATGAACTCGCGGTTCGCGTCGACCGGCCAGGCGCGTAGACCGCCGCTGGGGCGGGTGCCGCTGGGGCGGCGGTTGAGGCCGAAGCCTTCCGATTCGGCCACGGCGGAGGCGGGGCTTTCTCCCGAGCCGTTGACGGCGGTGACGACGTAGCGATGGCGGGTGCCGGGCAGCACGGAGGGGTCGACGTGGGTGGTGCCGTCTTGGATGGTGGCGATGGTGACGTAGGGACCGGCGCCGACGGAGCGTTTGACGCGATAGAAGTCGGCGTCGTCGCGGGCATTCCAGGAGAGGCGGGCTTGATTGGCGGCGATCATCTCGACGGCGAGGCCGGTGGGGGCTTCGGGCGGGCCCACGCGCACAAGCGAGGAGGCAGGGCCGGGGCCATTTTCATTTTCCGGCACGATGGCGTAGTAGTAGGTGGCGCCTTGTGCGGCCGAACCGTCGGTGAAGGTGGACCCTTCGTTCACCAGGCCGCGTTCACTGAAGTTGCCGTCGGCCGTTCCGGAGCGCCAGATTCGGTGGGCGCTCGCCTCTTGCGAGCCGAGCCAGTTCAGCGTGACGGTGCCGGCGCTGGCCTCGGCGCGGGCTCCGTTCGGCGCCGCGGGGCGGCCGGCGCCCTGACGGATGACCTGGGATAGCTCGAAACGGGCGCGGGCGAGACGGATGGTGTTGCCGCTGTTGACGGCCAGGCCGGCGTGCGCGGCTTCGCCGAGCGGCAGCGTGCGGGTGGTGCCGATCTGGATCCAGCTGGAGCCGTCGGTGGAGTATTGGCCGGTGTATTGGTCCCCTTCGCGCACGAGGCGCAGCCACACGGGCGGAGCGACGCCGGCGACCACGGTCTGCCCCGAGGGAGAGCCGCGGGAGCTGCGCCAGCGAAAGGCGACGCCCTGGCCGGCGGTGACGAAAACGGCGGCGTAGCGGGAATCGCGGACGAGGCTCTCACGGATCATGACTCCGGCGGCGGCTCCGGCCGGTGGGTCGAAGAGCGGGTCGGCCAGTCGCAGTTCCGCCACGCGTGTCACCAGCGAGGCGTCGCCCGCGGTGGTTTGGGCGACGAAGCGAAATGAGTCCGAGCGGGCGCCGGAGCCGCTGCCGCCGTTGCCGGCGCCGAAGACCAGGACGGAGCCGTCGGATCCGAGGGCGTCGGCGCCGGTGCGGCCGGTGGCGCCGATGTCGAAGCGTTGCCAGGGCTCGGGCAGGGGGCGGAGCACCCGGCCGGAGATGAGGGCGTCGCGGAAGGTCTCGGCGAGCAGGAGGTGGCCGGCGTCGTTGGGGTGCACGCCGTCGGTGAAGAGGTCGAGCGGATCCTCGCCAAAGGGCGAGTTGGCGTCGATCACCGTGAGGTTCCGGCGACGGGCGGCCTCGAGGATGCCGGGGATGATCTCGTTCGCGACCACGGAGCCGCGCACGTCGGCGTCGGTCGCGGGCGGGGGCAGCACCGGGTGGATCGCGACGTCGCCGAGCCCGGCCCGGTAGGTGTCGATCAGGGCGACGTAGTCGTCCACGAACTCGGTCGCGATGCCGTTGCTCCACTGGGACGCCTTGGAGTCGTTTGTCCCGAGCATGATCGTGATGATGTCCGGGTCGGCGCCGAGCGTGCTGGCGACGCCGTTGGTGCTCCGGTAGGAGGGTCGTCCCCGGCGCAGGAGCGTGGCTCCGCTCACGCCTTCGGTTTGGACGCTGAAGGCCGGGCCGAGGAGCGCATCGAGGCGGTCGGTGTAGCGGTTGGCCTGCTGCGAGGCGCCCGAACCGGCGGTGATGCTGTCGCCGTTCGCGACGATGCGCACCTGGGCGGAGAGCGGCGCGGCGAGCAGGAGGCAGGCGGCGGCGAGCAGGCCGCGGGCGGGGCGGGAGGCACGGAGGGCGGGAGCGCTCGAGGTCGAGACGGGTCCACCCGGGAGGGCGGGACGTGGGTGTCGGCTTGTCATGGTGGATGGAGGGAGGATCGGGAGCGGAGGGTGTTTCCGGACGGGCGGGCTGCGTGGGCGGCGGCCGCCGCGGCCAGAACAGGGTCAGCTTAGCCGCGCGCTTTGATGCGGGGGTATGAGGGGCCCGCTTGGCGCGACCCCTGGGGTTTTATCCTCTCTCCGCCGCCGCGCCGAAACGTTTACCTGCGAGGGCGCCCGGCGGCCCGGGTTTCCTACCGGGAGGAGAGCGGGGTTTTTGGTTTGGGGTGCCCGAGGTTCCCCGGCCTCACCGGGCCTCGGGTTCTCCGGTTCTCCGGATTTCGGCCTTCGCCTATTCTGCGAGGGCACCTCCCAAACGAACACCCATGAAAATACCATACCTCGCACCCGCCGCGCTCCTGGCCTCGGCGCTCCTCGCCCCGCTCGCCTCGGCCCAGACTTTCGCGACCGACCTGCCGGGCAACGTCTCGACCTTCACGGTCAACCTCACCATCGCCGAGACCATCGGCGGCCATCGGGTGAACGCCCAGCAGCAGCAGCGCGATCTCGCCCGCGGTATCGATTATCCGGATACGATCCGCTTCGACGCGGTCTACAATCCCGGCAATCCCGCCTCCGCGCTCGTAAACCCCTTCGGTTGGAACAATCCGACGGTCAACAATTACGTCGAGCGCGTCGTCACGACCAATCCCAACGGCACCACCGTCGTCACCGCCAACGGCTCCCACGCCATCCACCGCACCCGCTACACCAACGCGACGCTGCTCGCCGACTTGGTCGCCACGGGCCGCATCCCGGCCGCCCGCGGTTACCGGCTCGTCGCGGTGCGTTTCGACGTGCCCACCGAGATCGACGCGCTCGTCTTCGACGCCGGCACCCATCTCACCATCGTGCGTCCGGGCCTCTATTTCTTCGCCGAGCAGGGCGCCAACGATCCCTCGCCGATCTTCCTCGGCGCCGAGGACAACATTTATGCCGCCGATCAGGTGATCGACTTCGCGTCCTTTGAAACCGCGGAGGCCGGCCGCTATGTCGACCGCTTCACCAACACCGGCGCGGGCTTCGACTACGCGCTCGTGTCCGATGCCTACAACGGTCTGGCGCTCGCCGAGTTCGCCATCTACCGCCGCATCGGGGGCAATGGCCAATACTACCAGATGCGCGCCGGCGGCGTGTTCAACTGGCGCGAGGTCTACGACAACCGCCAGAATCGCAACACTTACAACCGCGGCCAGATTCGCGGCGTCAATCTGACCGGCCCCGCCGCCCTGTTCAGCGCCGGCCAAAGCACCGGCCAGCACGAGGCCATCGTGACCGGCGCGGTCAACATGCCCGCCGCCCGCTACGAGGGCAGCCTGGTCCGCTACCTGAACGTGCTCCCGCCCATCGCGAACTGAGCGTTCCCCCTCCTCACCTGAAACCCACCCACCCGGACACCGGCCCTTCCCCAGGCCGGTGTCCCTCCTTTTGCGCCCCATGCATCCACTCGCCAAACTCATCCCCTTTTCCGCCCTTTGCCTTGGCTTGGGCTTCGGCATCGCATGGTTCTCCGCCCGCCCCGCCGCGGTTGAGGCCGACGCCCTGCCACCCTTCGACCCCTCGACGCCCGGCCGCGCCCCCCTCGCCACCGAGGATCCCTTCCGCGCGCCGAAAGCCCCCGCTCCCTTCACTGCGTCCGCCGGCGGCACTCTCGGCGGGCGTTCCCTCGACATCGCGGAGCCCGCCGTCGCCGCGACGGAGCCCGCCGACACGGCCGGCTCCACGCTTCCCGAGGAGCAACGCCTGCGCCTGATCGGCGAGATCGAGGACGCCTACACGACCTACGACCCCGCCGCCTTGCCGGTGCTGGCGCGTTTCCTCGCTCATCCGGACCTCGAGATCCGCACCTTCGCGCGCGACGCCATCGTCCAGGTCGGCCATGCCGACGGAGCGGCCCTGCTGCGCGCGGCGGCTCGCGAGGCGCGCGACCCGAGGGAATCGGTCGCCCTGCTCGACGCCGCGGATTTTCTCGAACTGCCGCCCGCGCCCTCGGTCTCGGGAGCATTCAAGTCCCGTTCCACGCCCAAGCGCCGCGACGTGGTCAACAACGTCCGCCGTCCCGTGGCCTCCGCCGACGGCACGCCTTGAGGCGACCGGCGCCGACCCCGACCTGCCGGGGATGAGCGATTCCCCCGCGACGGGGTTTGCCTTCCGCGGTCCGAACCGGCAAGCGGCTGGGCGTGATTTCCGTATCCCGTTTGCAGTATCCCGGTCTGCGTCGGCGCTTGGTTCCGCTTTGGTGGCTTCTCGCGCTCGGGGTATGCGCCGTGGCCGGGGGCGCTGCGTCAACGACCGAGTTGGAGCGCGCGCGGGCGGCCGGCGCGAGCCCCGGCGAGCTCGTGCGCCTGCTCGACGAGCTCATCGCCGCGGAGGATCAGGCGCGGGGGCAACGATCGGAATGGCGTCTCGAGCGCGAGCGCCTGCTGGCGGAAATGGCGCGTGTTCGGGCCACGGAGTTTTTGGCGGGTTTTGAAGCGGGGGAAAGCTCGGCCCAGGTCGCCGACGCCCTGCGGGAGGCCATCGGCGAGATCCGTGCGCTCGAGCGGGGTCGCGCGGCCGAGCCGGCGCGGGACGCCGCCTTGATCCGGCGCCTGGAGCGTCAGCTCACCTGGGTCGAGGTCCGTCCGCTCGTGGAGGAGATCGAGCGCAGCCTGCTGCGCGCCCGCGCGGCCGGACCGGCCGAAGCCGAGGCCTGGTTTTCCCGCGCCCGCGACCGGCAGGCGGAGCTCAACGAGCGATTTCCGCAGGCGGCGCAGGCGAGCGAGGCGCGCTTGCGCCGCATCGAGGACGAACTGGCCGCGGCCCGCCGCGGCGAGCGTGAAGGAGCGCTCGCCCGCCTGCTCGACGCGGCCGAGGCCGAGTCCCGCGCGGGGCGGGAGGTCGAGCGCGAGCGGCTGCTGGCCGAGGCCGGCAGACTGCGCACCGAGCTGAGCGCGGGATTGCCCCCGACGGAGATCGCCCAGCGGCGCCAGGCTTTTCAGCAACGCGCGCAGAGCATCCGGGCGCTGCCTCGCCTGCTCGCCCTCGCTCGTCTCGACGAGGAGGTCGCCGCCGCCCTTCGGGCCGGCGACGCCGCGACGGCGGCGGAGCGGCTCGAGCTGGCCGTCTCGATCATCGCCTCCGTGTCGGAGGATTTTCCGCAGGGAGTGGAGATCGAGGCCGGTCTTCGCGAGCGCCTCGCCTACCTGATGCCGCGCCGCTCCCGGCTCGGGGACTTGCAGAAGGAGTTTCTCGACACGCTCGTGCCGGTGCCCGGGCGTCCCGGGCTCCGGATGATGCGGGTGGAGATGCCGCAAGGCCTTCACGAGCGGGTCGGCAATCAGAATCCCAGCCGGGTGACGGGCGCGCGCCGTCCGGTCGAATCGGTGAGCTGGTGGGATGCGGCGGCGGTGGCGGAGCGCCTGAGCTGGATCATGGGCGCGGAGGTGCGGCTGCCGACGCGCGCGGAATGGCTGTCGGCCTTGGGCGATGGGGAGCAATCCGGCTGGCTGGCCGAAAATGCCGAGGGTGTGGTGCGTGAGACGGGACTCTGGCCGGCGAGCCGCGCGGGTTTTCACGATCTGGTGGGCAACGTGGCCGAGTGGTTGCAGCCCGAGGCCGGTTCGCCCGCGCCCACCGCGGGCGTGGCCGGCGGTAGCGTGGCCGACGAGGTCGCCGCGGTCGTCTCCGAGCCGGTGCGTCAGTTCAATGCTCAGCGCCGAGACCGTCTGATCGGCTACCGCCTCGTGATGGTCGGGCCTTGAACCAGGACCAGCGCAACGGCTCCACCGACGGCTGAGTCGCCCGGGGGCTCGGCCGCCCGCTCCCTGCTCCCCCTCCACCCCGGCTCGCACATTCGCCAAAAAACTCCTTGAACTTCCCCGCCTCGGTCGTGAAGTTCCGCCTCCCGTTTTTGGTGCGATATCCAAGTGGCCAAAGGACGTTGACTGTAAATCAATTCAGCTACGCTGTTCGCTGGTTCGACTCCAGCTCGCACCACCACTCTAAAAACCCCGGCCGGCCCGCCGGGGTTTTTTGCGTCCTCCATCCTCCTTTCCGGCTGCGCGATGTGCGGCCCGGGCGAGCGATCCTTGCCGGCTCGATCAGCTCTGGAACGGGTAGATGTTGCCCAAGCCCAAGAGCTTGGTCAGGGCGTCGAGCGCGCGGCGCGACTCCTCCAGCAGGCGCGGGTCGGCGAGGTCGCGCGGGGCGAGCGTCTCGCGGTAGTGTTTTTTCACCCACTCCACCAGGCGCGGGTAGCTCTGGTCGTTGATCCACACGCCGGGGGGCAGCGCGGCGCGCTCCTCGGCGCTCAGGGTCACGCGCAGGCGCAGGCAGGCCGGGCCGCCGCCGTTGCGCATGCTCTCGCGCAGGTTGAAGACGTGCAGCTCGGAGATCGGGTTGGCGGGATCGGCGATCAAGTCGTCGAGGTAGGCGGAGACCGCCTTGATCTCGCGGCACTCGGCGGGCGCGACCAAGGCCATGCGCCCGGGCGCGAGCGTGACGAGCTGGGTGTTGAAGAGGTAGCTGCGCACGGCGTCGGCCAGCGAGACGCGCCGGGCGGGCACGCGCACCGCGACCAGCTCGCGGCCGCGGTGCAGGCGGGCGTAGGCGGCCTTCAGCTCGGCGATGGCGCGGGGGCCGCGGGCGAAGGCCTTTTCGTGGTGGAGGAGGCAGTCGTCGTTGCCGACGGAGATGACGTCGTTGTGGAAGACGCCGGCGTCGATCGCCGCGGGCGCCTGTTGCACGAAGGCCGCCTGGCGGGCGGGCAGGCCGTGGGCGCGGGCCACGGCCTCGCTAGCCTCGAGCGCTTGGCGCGAGGGGAAGCGCAGGCGCGGGGCCTCGGCCGGGTGGGCGAGGGCGCGGTGGCCGTAGACGTAGACGTGCAGGCCGCGGTGCGCGGCGGAGGGGGCGAGCCGGGTATGGTTGGCCGCGCCCTCGTCGCCAAAGCCCTGGGCGCCGGGCACGGGCGGGTGGTGGGCGAAGTGTTTCTCGGAGTGAAAAATCGCGCGGAGGCTGCGGGCGGTCTGCGCGGGCTCGAGGGAGCGGTGGAGCTTGGAGGCGAGGTTGGCCGGGGTGAAGTGCACGCGGCCGTCGGCGCTGTCGGAGGAGGGCGTGAGGGTGGCGGCGTTGGCCACCCACATGGCGGAGGCGGAGCAGGCGGCGGCGAGCAGGGCGGGGGCTTGCTTGGCGGCGGCGGCGAGCAGGTCGGCCTCGCGGCGGCCGGAAAAGCCGAAGGCGCGGAGCGCGGCGATGTCGGGCCGTTCGTGGGGCGGCAGGATCGCCTGGGGCAGGCCGAGGTCGGCGAGCGCCTTCATCTTGGCGAGGCCCTGGAGCGCGGCCTCGCGCGGGCGCGAGACGGCGCCGCGGTGGGTGAGCGAGGCGACGTTGCCGTGGGAGAGGCCGGCGTAGTTGTGGGTCGGGCCGACGAGGCCGTCGAAGTTTACCTCTCTAGTCATACGAGATGTAATTTGGGGTCACGGAGGGCACGGAGCGCGGACACGGAGGACACGGAGTTCGGAGAACGGACCTCAGAGCTGGAGGCCGGGTGGGAGCTGGGCGGGGAGGGCGAGGCGCGGGATCTCGATGCTTGCGACCGGGTGCGAGCAGTAGTCGGCGGCGAAGTAGCCGCTGGGGCGGTGGTTGCCGCTGGCGCCGAGGCCGCCGAAGGGGGCGGCGCCGCTCGCGCCGGTGAGCTGCTGGTTCCAGTTGACCACGCCGGCGCGGATCTCGTCGCGAAACTTTGAATACAGCTCGGGGTCGTCGCAGAGCAGGCCGGCGGCGAGGCCGTAGGCCGTGCGGTTGGCCTCGGCGAGGGCGGCGTCAAAGTCGGGCACGCGCACGACCTGGAGCAGGGGGCCGAAAATTTCCTCGTCGGGGCGTTCGCGCAGCGCGGTGACGTCGATCAGGCCGGGCGTGAGCAGCGCGGGGCCGAGGCGGCGGCAGGCGGCGAGGGCCGTGGCGCCGCCCGCGAGCAGGGCCTCTTGGGCGGCAAGCACGCGCTCGGCGGCGGCGGCGGAGACGAGGGGGCCGAGGAAGGGCTCGGGGCGATCGGTGGGCGGGCCGACGCGCAGGGAGGCGAGGAGGGCGAGCAGGCGGCGCAGGAGGTCGTCGCCCGCGAGGCCGGAGGGCAGGATGAGGCGGCGGGCGCAGGTGCAGCGCTGGCCGGCGCCGAGGTAGGCGGATTGCACGATCGCCACGGCCGCGGCCTCGATCTGGAAGGGGTGCCAGGCGACGAGGGGGTTGTTGCCGCCGAGCTCGAGCGCGAGGATCTTGCCCGGCCGGCGGGCGAAAAGCTCGGCGAGGGCCTGGCCGGCGCGGCTGCCGCCGGTGAAGAAGAGGCCGTCGATGCCGGCGTGGCGGGCGAGGTGTTCGCCGGTCTCGCGCCCGCCCTGCAGGACGATGAGCGCGTCCTCGGGCAGGCCGGCCTCGCGCCAGCAGGCGCGGGTGAGCTCGGCGACGCCGGGGGCGAGTTCGCTGGGTTTGAAGAGGGCGGTGTTGCCGGCGAGGAGCGCGGGCACGAGGTGGCCGTTGGGCAGGTGGCCGGGGAAGTTGAAGGGGCCGAAGACGGCGACGACGCCGTGGGGGCGGAAGCGGGTGATGGCGGGGCCGCCGGTGAAGTCGGCACAGCGGCGCGCGTGGGCCTCGATCGAGAGCTCCACCTTGCCGACCATCGACTGCACCTCGGTGAGAGCTTCCCAGAGAGGCTTGCCGATCTCGCGCGAAATCTGGTCGGCGAGCTCCGCCTTGCGGGCGGAGAGGCGGGCGGCGAAGGCGCGCAGGATGGCGATGCGCTCCTCAAGCGGGCGGCGCGACCAGGGGCGGAAGGCGGCGCGGGCGCGGGCGACGGCGTCGTCGATCTCGGCGGGCGAGGCGGCGGGGCCGGACCAGACCGGGCCGCCCGTCGCGGGGTTGATGGAAGCGAATGTCATAAGAGGCGGGCGGAATGACCAATGACCAATGACCAATGACCAATGACCGACGGGCGGCGGTGGAGGTTTAGCGCAAGGGGGCGTGGGTGAGGGTGGCGGGGGAGCCGAGGGCGGTGGCGGTGGCTTCGGAGAGGACGGGGTCCTGCGGGTCGAAGGGGGCCACGGTGGCGCGGAAATCGAGGGAATCGTTGGCGAGGAGGTGGAGCGGGGCGTCGGGCGGGGGCCTGCCGAGACGGTAGGTGGAGCTGCGGCGGCTGCGGACGGTGCGGATTTCGGTGGCGGTGGCGCGGAGCTGCGGGCCGGCGTCAAAAATATCCACCTCGGCGGTGGGCGCAAAGCCCTCGGCCTCGAGCAGGGCGCGGGCGGGCTGGGTGTCGTGGTGGACCTTGCCGATCACGGCCTGCACCTCGGGGGCGAGCAGGGGGACGTAGATCGGGTGGCGGGGCACGAGGTCGGCGATGAAGGCCTTGTTGCCGAGGCCGCTGAGCACGTCGGCGGTGTAGAAATCGTGCCCGAAGAAGTGGCGGCCCACGGCTTCCCAGAAGGGGGAGAGGCCGCGTTGGTCGAGGTAGCCGCGCAGCTCGGCGATGACGGTGGCGTCGAAGCGCTTCGGGAAAGCGCCGAGAAAGAGGAAGCGGGCGAGGGAGAGCAGGCGGCCGAGGCCGCCGCGGCGGTGCTCGGGGTGGAGGTAGAGCGAACCGATCTCGGTGGGGCCGCGGTGGAGCTGCTTGAGGTGCAGCACCTCGACCTCGCGGTGGATCTGGAGCGGGGCGTGGTCGTGGCGCTCGCGGCGCAGCTCGTAGCTGTAGAAGGGCTCGTAGCCGCCGACGCGGGCGACGATGCCGGAGGTGCCGACGATGCGACCGGTGGCGAGATCCTCGAGCACGAAGAGGTAGGCCTCGGCGCCGGCTTTTTTGACGTGGGGGGAGAAGGCGCGGAGGGAGTCGTCGATGCGGTCGCGCAGGAAGGCCTCGTCGGGTGGCAGCGTGGTCAGGCCGCCGGCGATGCCGCGGGCGAGCGCGACGAGACCGGGGAGGTCGGCTTCACGGATGGGACGCAGGACGTGCACGGCAAGCGGCGGAGGATAGAGCGAGTGAGGACGAAGCGAAAGCGCGGCAGAGGGCGGAGGATGGAGCGGCGGCCTTGGGGGAGGGGCGGGTGTCTCGTGGGCTACCGCGGGCGTCCCGCGGCCGCGGGATCGGCCAGCGGCGATCCTAGGGGAGCGAGAGTTCGCCGGTGGCGAGGCGGTGGAGGAGCAGGGCGGCGAGCTGGGCGCGCGTCACCAGGCTGGGGAGTTGCACATACTCCTGCTCGCTGTGGAGGTGGTTGCCGATGGGGCCGAGGCCGTCGAGATTGGGCAGACCGGCGGCGCTGAGGAGGTTGCCGTCGGAGCCGCCGCCGGTGTCGACCCAGTCGATGGGCGGCAGGCCGAGGTCGGCCGCGCAGCGTTTGAGCGCGGCGAAGGCGGCGTGCTCGGCGGGGCCGGCCTCCTTGGGCGGGCGGTCGAAGGAGGACTGGATCTCGATGCGGTGGCCCTCGCGGGCGTTGATCGGGTCGGCGAGCGCGGCGAGGCGGGCGACGAGCGTATCCTTTTGTTCGATACGGCTGATGCGGGCGTGCAGCTCGGCGACGGCCTGATCGGGCACGATGTTGATCGCGCCGCCGCCGTGGATGGTGCCGATGTTGAGGAGCACGCCGGGCAGCTCCTGGGGCAGGCGGTGGGCGGCGACGAGAAACTCGGAGAGGGCGGCGATGGCGTTGCGGCCGAGCTCGGGTTGGGCGCCGTGGGCGGCGCGACCGCGGGAGGTGACGGTGAAGACGCCGGTGCCTTTGCGGGAGCGCACGATTTCGCCGCCGGCGCGGGCGGGCTCGAAGACGAGGCCGAAGCGGCAGCGGCGGGCGGATTTCTCGATCTCGGCGAGGCTGGCGCGGGAACCGATCTCCTCGTCGGGGGTGAGCAGGACCTCGATGCCGAGGCGGGCGGCGGCGGGGCTGCGCTCGAAGGCTTGGAGGGCGGCGAGGAGGACGACGATGCCGCCCTTCATGTCGGCGGTGCCGGGGCCGTTGAGGGTGTCGGGATCGAGCAGGCGGGGCTGTTGGAAAGGGTGGGTCGCCTCGTAAACGGTGTCGTAGTGGCCGTTGAGGAGGACGCGGAAGGGGGCTTCGGGCCGGAGAACGAGGCGAAAAGCTCGGGCGGGGCTGCCGGAGAGGGACGGCTCCTCGAAAAGGGCGGAGGGAAAGGCGGCGGCGAAGGCGGCGCGGAGCGCGGCGCGCATGCGGTCGAGCCCGGCGGGGTGGTCGCTGCCGGAGTTGATGGCGCTCCACGAGGCCAGCAGGGAGCGCAGCTCCGCATCACGGGCGGGCAGGGAGAGGATGGCGGAGGGAATGGGCTCGGCGGCGGCGATGGGCATGCGTGGGAAGACGAGGGAGGAACCGAGGCTAGGTTGGCGCGGGAGTGTGCTTGGGCCAAGTCGCGCGAGGTGTTTGCACCTCATTACTCCCTTGGAGGTATGGGGAGAGGGCATGGGTCCTGTGAGTTTGAGAGGACTCAAAGGCCCGATCCTCGGGCAGCCCACGCCCGCACCCGCGGCCGCAGCGCTCAGCGCGGCAGCCCCCGCGATGTCATATTTTTGTCATCGCCCACCTTTCCGCTGGCACTCGCCCGACTAAGTAGGATTGGGTAGCTGCGCATGACCAGCCTCACCCCGGCGCAGATCCAGCAAATCGACCAACGCATCCGCGCCGAGCTCGGCAAGGTGATCGTCGGCCAAGACCGGATCATCCGCCTCCTCCTCGCCAGCCTCTTCGCCCGCGGCCACTGCCTCCTCGTCGGCGTGCCCGGCCTCGCCAAGACCCTCCTCGTCAAGTCCCTCGCCGAATCGCTCCGCCTCTCCTTCAAGCGCGTGCAATTCACGCCCGACCTCATGCCGAGCGACATCCTCGGCTCTGAGCTGCTCCAGGAGAAGGACCGCCGCCTCGAGTTCGAGTATCAACCCGGTCCCATCTTCGCCAACCTCCTCCTCGCCGACGAGATCAACCGCACCCCGCCCAAGACCCAGTCCGCCCTCCTCGAGGCCATGCAGGAGCGCCGCGTCACCGTCGGCCACGAGACGCGCCCGCTGCCCGATCCCTTCCTCGTCATCGCCACCCAAAACCCCATCGAGCAGGAAGGCACCTACCCGCTGCCCGAGGCGCAGCTCGACCGCTTCATGTTCTCCCTCACGCTCGGCTACCCCAGCCGCGCCGAGGAGGCCGAGGTCGTGCGCCGCACCACGCTCCAAGCGCCGGTGAAACTCGAGCCCGTCGCCACCCGCGAGGAGATCCTCGCCATCCAAGAGCTCGTCCGCGCCGCACCCGTCTCCGACCACGTCATCGACTACGCCGTCGCGCTCTCCGCCGCCACCCGCCCGCACGAGGCCGACGCGCCTTCCCTCGCCAAGGATTACGTGGAGTGGGGGGCCGGCCCGCGCGCCTCGCAGTGCCTCATCCTCGGCGCCAAGGCCCTCGCGCTCCTCGACGGCCGCCTGGCCCCCGAGACCGCCGACGTGCGCGCCGTCGCCCCCGCCGTGCTCCCACACCGCGTGCTCGTCAACTACCGCGCCACCGGCGCCGGCCGCAAAGCCCCCGACATCGTCGCCGAGCTCGTCGAGTCCGTGCGCGAGAAAAGCTACTGAGCCGCCCACCGGCGATGGCCTTCCCCGATCCAGCCCCGACACCCCGGCCGCCGCCGCTCCCGCCTTCGGCTCCCCCGCCGCTGCCGCGCGCCGCGCCGCCGCCCGTGCCGCAGGCGGCCG
>JAUVVA010000153.1 GCA_030604905.1 Verrucomicrobiota bacterium
AGGGCGTCGTCCTTGGCGGCGTCGTGGTGGGGCTGGCGGCCGTCGAAGCCGCCCTCGATGCCGCGGGGGTTGTAGCTGTCGGGGAAAAGCGCGGCGTAGCCGAGGCCGACGAGGAGGTCGCCCCAGTCGCGGAATTGCGAGGCGGGGGGGTGGTTGGCGGTGATGGTGGCCGGGATGGTGTTGTTGGGCCAGAGGCCGCCGGCGCCGTGGAGGAAGAGCACGACGGGATGGGGGCCGGGACCGTGCAGAGCGGGGTCGGGCAGGTAAAGGCGGGCGATGAACGTCATGCGCTCCGGATCGTCGGGATAGCCGGGCACGGCGAGGAGCTGCGTGGTGGGCGCGGGCACCGGGCTCGGCAGGAGGTCGGCCGGCATGTCGTAGAACACGGTCTGGATGAGCGGCTGGGCGCGGAGTGCGGCGGCCAGGGCGAGCACGGCGACGATTCCGCGAAGGAGCGAGGCGATGGCGGGCGAAAGCATGGACGAGAGTCTTGCAACAGGAATACGGAGAATGGGCAAGGGAAGGTCGAAGAGGTCGGGGCGCGGCGGCGGGAGACGATGAGCGCCCCCCCTTTCGGTGAAGAGGCCGCTCGTTTGCGGAACGAAAGGCGGTCCGGTTTTGGAATTGGCATAGAGTTGAGCCGCGGGGGCTCCTCGCGCTCGCTCCGTGCCCTTTCCCGCTTCCATGGTGCTCGCACTCCTCCTTCTCGGCGGCCTTCTGCTGCTCGTCGCCGGCGGCGAGCTCCTCGTTCGCGGCGCCTCGCGGCTCGCATCCGCCCTGGGAGTTTCGCCTCTCGTCATCGGCCTCACGGTCGTCGCCTACGGAACCAGCACCCCGGAGCTGGCGGTGAGCGTGAAGGCCGGACTCGCGGGCAACGATGCCATCGCGGTCGCAAACGTCGTCGGCTCGAACATCTTCAACGTGCTCTTCATCCTCGGCGCCTGCGCCCTTGTCTCGCCGCTGCTCGTGTCGCGCTCCCTCGTGCGCTTCGATGTCCCGGTGATGGTGGCGGTCTCGCTCGCCGGGGCTTTCATGGCGTGGACGGGCGGACGCATCGTGTTCGCCGAAGGTTTGTTGCTGGTCGCGGCCGTGATCGCCTACACGGTCGTCTCGGTGCGAAGAGGGCGGGCGGAGTCCGCGGCCGCCACCCAGACCAAAGCGGAGCCGGAATCCACGCCGGAGGCGGGCAAGGCGCTGGCCTGGCTGGCGGGACTGGCCGCGAGCGCGCTGCTGTCGCTGACGGGGTGGCGCATGGGCTGGTTTAACACCGTGGAGGCGAGCCTGGTGGTGCTGGGAGCAGCCGTCTTCGCCGCGGGCCACGCGCTCGCCATCCGTGGCGCGGGGCGGGCCAGGGATCTGGCGCAACAAGGCGGTCTCGTCCTGGCCGGTCTCGGCGTCCTCGTCGTAGGTGCGCGCTGGCTCGTCGACGCTTCGGTGACGCTCGCCCAGAGCCTCGGCGTGAGCGATGCCGTGATCGGGCTCACCATCGTCGCGGCGGGCACCTCGCTGCCCGAGTTGGCGACGTCGATCATGGCGACGATTCGCGGCCAGCGGGACATTGCGATCGGCAACGTGATCGGCAGCAATATCTACAACATCCTGGCTATCCTGGGCGTCTCCAGCCTGATGACGCCCGGCGGCCTCGCCGTGGCGCCGGAGATGCTGCGGGTCGACATCCCCGTGATGCTGGCGGTGGCGGTCGCGTGTTTGCCGGTGTTCTACACCGACTACCTTGTGCGCCGGTGGGAAGGCGCGGTGTTCTTTGCCGCCTATCTCGGCTACACGGCCTTCCTGGTCGCGACAGCGACGCGGCAGCCAACAGCCAGTCCGCTCGGAACAGCGCTGGCCTACGGTTTTGCGCCTCTCGCCCTCGGCGCCTTCTTCGCCAATGTGGTTTGGGCGCGGGCAAAGCCAGGGCACGAGGTGGCGGGTTAGGATGCGGCTGTGAATGAAGGCATGATCGCAGTCGCACAAGATTTGGGTGAACTGTGCCGGCGCCCTCGTCGGCCCAAGGGGCGGCGGACCTTGGACGGAAGGCGCGGAGTAATGGCGGCGGTTGACAAGCCACGCCAAGGGCGCGTGATCGAGCGGGTGAGGCTTCGCGACCGCACGACTCTGCCCCTGGCTCCCCTTTTCCTGGGACTGGCGCTTCTCGTCGCCGCCGTTTTTGCGGCTGTGCCCCCGGAGCATGAGCAGCCTGGAGATCTTCACTGGTCGAAGCAAAAGAGCGCGACGGCACTGCTCCTCATCATCGAGCAGACAAGCGGGCCCAAACTCTTCGCGCCCGGTTCGGCCCCCAAAACCCTCGGCGCTCCCCCTTCGCGCTCTTGGGTGTCGCCAGCGAACGCTGCGATCTCGCCGTCGCGCCTCCGCCCTCTTGCGAGCCACGCCCTGCCACGTCCGTCCCTGGTCGGCACGGTGGAGCTCCGCCTGTAGCCGCGTGGCGATCGCGCGATCGTGCCAGGTCTGGCTCCGGTGCGACCGGAGCAGCCTCGCAACCTGTTTTATCTGGGGCGGAGCCTGCACCCACAGGGGCAGATGCCGCCCGTGAACCTGCATTGGATCATCCTATGAACTCTTTACCTCCCTCCTCCTCTCCCTCCCGGCCTCCCAACAAAGCCGTCCCGCCTTCCGCTGACGAAGGCGGTCGCTCGACCTGGGGCATGCTCATCGGCGGCGCGATCGGTCTCCTGGCCACCTTCCTTATCGGTCGCTGGGCCGCCAACGCCGTCATGGGTGGCTTGGTCGGCTTCTTCATCGGCGCCTTGATCGACCGTAGTCGAAGCTAGCCGCTCTACGCCCTGGCGTTTCTTGCGGAGCCGCGCTCATCCCGCGGCTCCTTTTTTGTGACTCTTGACCGGCAGAAATGAAAACGGCGCCCACTCGGGCGGCGTGCGGGCGTCGGGCACATCAATAGCCGCCATTCTGTATTCATTTTTCCCTTACTTTCGCGCTACCTGTAGCGCAACAAACCTCGCCCGTCGACTTGACCGCCATCCGCTTTCGGCGCCCGATGCACTCGCCCCTCGCACCTTGACCGGCGACCGACTCGATGCCCGCGGCGGCGACGTCGGAAGCCTTTGGCACCAAGGCGCGCCTTGTCCCCCAAACCCCGCCCCGCCCCATGCAATCTGCCACGCGCCTCCTCTCGTCGGCCCTCTTTCTGGCCGTCCATTTGTTTTGGTCCCTGTGCACCGTGACCGCCGCGACCTACTACGTAAGCCCAGGCGGCAACGACGCCGCAAACGGCCTCTCACCGTCCTCCCCCTGGCGCACCGTCGCGAAGGTGAACTCCATCGCGCTGCAAGCCGGAGACCGCGTCCTGTTCGAGGGCGGCGCCACCTTCACCGATCAAGGAGTCTACCTCACGACGAACGACCTCGGCACCGCCGAGAACCCGGTGGTCATCGGCAGCTACGGCAACGGCCGCGCCCGGATCAAACCCTCCTCGGACGCCTACGACCCCGTCTTCATCTACAACGTGGCCGGAGTCGTCATCGAGAACCTCATTCTCGAAGGCGTCGGGCGCGACACGAGCACGCAGAGCGGCGTGCACATCTACACCGACCTGCCGGGAAACCAGCGCCTGCGCGGCGTCACCGTGCGCCATTGTGAGATCAGCCAGGTGCAGACCGGGGTGGAACTGGGTGCGTGGACCACGGACGGCAGTTTTAGCGGCTTCGACTCCGTGTTGATCGAGCATCTGCTCGTGCACACCTGCCGCCGCGACGGCATCTACACCTACGGCTACTACCCCGGCACCTCCACTCACCAGTCGCACCGCGACGTCGTGATCCGCGATTGCGAGGTTCGCCATGTGACGGGGGATCCCACCAAGACCAACAACCACAGCGGCAGCGGCATCATCATGAGCGGCGTCAAGCGCGGCTTGATCGACCGATGCTACGCCCACCACAACGGCGGCTCGGGCGGCAACAACTCAGGCGGCGGTCCCGTCGGCATCTGGACCTGGGGCTCCGACTCCGTGACCATCCAACGTTCGCTCGTCCACGACCAGAAGACCAAGCCCGGCGTCAAGGACGGCGGCGGCTTCGACATCGACGGTGGCGCCACCAACGCCGTCATCCAGTATTGCTACTCCTACAACAACGACGGGCCCGGCTTCCTCGTCGCCGAGTTTGACCACGCCCCGCCCCTCGCCAACGCCACCTTCCGCTACAACATCAGCTGGCGCGACGGCCGGCGGGTCGCCAACGCGATGGCGTCGGGTTTCCACTTCTGGAAGGGCGCCGGCTCCGCGTCGACGATCTCCAACGTGGAGGTCCACAACAACCTCGTTTACACCGAAAACGCCACCGGTGGTCCGGCCGTCGTCTGGCAGGACGGCGCGATGTCCGGGCTGCGCTTCCGCAACAACATCTTCATCGTCAGCGGCGGCGAACGCTTCGTCGAGGTGAACAACAACACCGCCCGCGGCTACTTCACTTTTCGCAACAACGCCTACTGGGCCGTCGACGGCAACTGGAGCGGCGGCTGGCTCTGGGGCTCGGGCACCGTCTTCAACACGCTGGCCGGCTGGCGCGGCGCCACCGGCGCGCCGGAGACCCACGCGGGACAAGCCGTCGGCTTCGACGTTGATCCTCGCATCAGCGCGGTCGTCCAAGGCGCGCAGCCGACCTCCGTCGACGATCTCGCCAACATCGCCGCCTTCCGCCTCCTCGCCGATTCGCCGCTCCGAGACACCGCGCACGACCTGCGGCTGCCGGTCCACGGCGCGCTCAGCGTGGGCACGCGCGACTTTTTCGGACTGCCCCTGCCCGCGGGCGCCGGCTTTGACGTCGGCCCGCACGAGCGCGTCGCCCCCGTGGCTTTGATCGACGGCGCGCTCTACGAGCTCGAGCCCATGGGCGCCCTGGGCAAACGCCTCCAGGTCGCGCAGGGCGTCGACGCCAACGGCACCAACGTTCGCATCTGGAGCGCCGACCAATCGCCCGCCCAACGCTGGCGTCTGTCACACGTCGGCGGTGGCGCCTACGAACTCACGCCCGCCTGCGCCCTTGCCCGCCGCCTCGACGTCAACCAGGCCAGCTCCGCCAACGGTGCGAATATCCATGTCTGGGAATCCAACGGCAGCTCCGCCCAGCGCTGGCAGGCCCACCACGTCGAGAGCGACATCTACGAACTCGAGCCGCTCTGCGCCCCGGGCAAACGGCTGGACCTTTCCGGCGGCGGCTCGGCCGACGGCACCAACGTGCACCTCTGGCAGTCCTTTGGGATCACGTCCCAGCGTTGGCGCATGATCCGCGTGCCCTCCTCCACGCCCCTTGTCAGCGGCGGCATCTACGAACTCGCGCCGCAAAACGCGCCCGCGCTACGTCTCAACGTGAACGGAGCCGCCGACGCCAACGGCGCGAACGTGCAGACTTGGACCGCCAACGGCGGCGACGCCCAAGGCTGGCGGCTTACCGAGGTCGGCAACGATCTCTACGAGCTCGCCCCGTTTTGCGCGATCGGCCGCCGCCTCGACCTCTCCGGGGGCGGCACCGGCGACGGCACCAACGTGCACATCTGGCAGTCTTTCGGGATCCCCTCTCAACGCTGGAAGCTCATCGACCTCGGCGAAGATCTCTACGAACTCGAGCCCGCCACCGCCCTCGGCAGGCGACTCGACGTCACCCAGGCCGGCACGGCCCCCGGCACCAACGTTCAGATTCTCCAAAGCAACGGCGGCGCCGCCCAGAAATGGCGCATCACCCTCCGCCATGCCTTTGTCCCGATCGTGAGCGGTGCCACCTATGAACTCGCGCCGCTCTGCGCCCCAGGCAACCGGCTCGATGTGAACGGAGCGGCCGACACCAACGGCGCCAATGTGCAGACTTGGACCGCCAACCAGGGCGCGGCCCAAGGTTGGCGCGTCGATGCCGTGGGCGGCGGCTTCCACGAACTCGCACCGCTCTGCGCCCTGACGCGACGTCTCGAGGTCCAGTCCGCCGGGTCCGCCGACGGCACCAATGTGCAGATCTGGCAGGCGAGCGGCGGCACCGGCCAGCGCTGGAAGCTTATCCACCTCGGCGGTCCTTTCTACGAATTGGAGCCGCAGTGCGCCCCGGAAAAACGTTTGGATGTCTCCGGCATCAGCCCCCACTCCGGAGCCAATGTCCACCTTTGGAGCGGCTTGGGCACCGCCGGGCAACGCTGGCGCCTGATCGCCCGCTAACGTCAACCGGCGACTCGGCGCGGGTAACGAGCCTCGGCTAGACCCGCCCCGCCTGCTGAGCCCGCGCCGCGAGGCGGGCGCGGGTCATCCGCTCGCGCAGGCCACCCTCTTTCAGGAAGGCCTGCTCCAGTTGCTTGATCTGCTGGTCGAGCAAGTAGTTCGCCTGGTGAATCAGGCAGAGCGCGATGTTGGCCACCACCTCGCCCGGACGCGTCTCCACAAACTCGCGAAACTGCTCGAAACCCACCCCCGCCCGCGCACCCAGCCTTCTCACGAAACGCGCCTCCTTCGACTCCTTGTCCCAGACCGCCGCGTCACGCACCCGCAGGTAGTCGCGATAGTCCGCCAGCAGTTCTTCGAGGCTCGCGCGAGCCACGTTCACGAGCTTGAGCTCCATCTCCTTCGAGGTGCGCGAAGCCTTGCAACCTTCGGCGATGTTTTGCTTCCCCGAGCGCGCCGCCTGCACCATTTGGTCCACCGTGCGGTCGCCCTTGCCGAGGAAGCGCCCGCAGAAGCGATACGTGATGTCATAGACCAGCTCCGCCTTTTGGTAGGACTTCAGCGCGCGGTAGTTCCCGTGCGCCGGTAAAAGTCTCGGCTGCTCAGGCTTCTGCATTTGCAGAGCAGTAGCGAGAGCAGCGGGGCTGGCTACTCTTTTTCGCACATAGGCCCTATAGGACCTATAGGACCTATAGGTCTTATGGGGCCCCACAACCAGATCGCGCTGCGACTGAACGGCGGGGGGCGACCGCGTGGGAATGAATACCGCGTGCAGCGCTCCGACCGCTCTGGAAACGCAGCGCCCTCCCCTCACCAGACTTGGCGCGGGCTTGTGATTGCCCAACACTCGCCGCCTTCGTCCATGCCACAGCGCCCTTCGGGCTTCCTCCTCTGCTCCGCCCTCGCTCTCTGCCTTTGCGCGGGCGCTTGTGTGAAAAGGTCCACGCCCCGCGAAGCCGACACGCCCTCGTCGACCTCCACGCCGGCCAACACTCCGCCCAGCACCAGCCTCCCGATCGGATTCCCAAACACCAGCTTCGTCTGGACCGACCTCGAGCTCGGCACCGCCGTGCAGTTGCTCGAATCCGAAGCGGCGCAGGGCGCCGACCGACTTCCCACCTCAAGCACGCCCGATGGCATCGCGTTCTTCCAGGCCCTGCGCCGCGCCGTCGGCGAATCGCACCGCCTGACCTCCCGGCAGAAGGTGAGCTTCGGTAATCACTACAACCGCCTGCTGCCCCTCTACGTCTCGGCCGCTCGCCGCCACAAGAAGCTCGAACGCGAGATCGCGCTCCTCATCGCCTTGGAATTCGAACTCACCGATTACTTTGCCCAAGATCGAGCGTTCGTCGCACACAGGCCTCCCGCCGACGGTCCAGGCGGCACCACCACCATGGTGAACACCAAAGGCGGCGACGTGCTCGTCTTCTTCGAGGCCGGTCGTGATCGTATCCACCGCCAAATTCGCGACCGCCTCGAACTTTTGTCGAAGGAGGGGCTTTTCCGCCCCGAGTCCCGCGCCCTCATCCTCAGCTACATGGTGCGCCACCTCCCAAACATTTCCCGCCTGCTGCAATTCGGCAGCCTGCGCCCCGCGCTCGAACAAAACGCCCGGCGCGAGACCGTGGAGACCAACCGCGCCTACTACGACGCGTTGCTCGCCCACCCGCATCTGCAATAACCGGGCCTCGACGGAGGGCGGGGGCGGGGGCGAAATGCGGGCGTCCCGCTCGGCGGGATCGCGAGCGACGCGCCTACCAAGGCCATGCGGGGGCGGCGGTCCCTCCCCTTCACCTCAGAATGCCGAGCTGGGGCTCGGCGCTCCCGGGAGCTTCACGGGCGGGACGCCCATGCCACCACAAAAAAGCCGCCCGGCGCTTTCGCGCGCGGGCGGCTTGTTTTCGGAACATGGGCGGGACGCCCAAGCGACGTTAGCTGGCGGCTTCTTCGACCGGGGCGGCGACCGGGGCCTCGGCGGCGTCGGCACCGAAGGGCAGGCTGATCTTCACCTTCTT
This sequence comes from Verrucomicrobiota bacterium, assembly GCA_030604905.1. Taxonomy (GTDB): domain Bacteria; phylum Verrucomicrobiota; class Verrucomicrobiia; order Opitutales; family Opitutaceae; genus IMCC26134_A. The sequence continues at coordinate 8,194 of JAUVVA010000153.1, forward strand.
GTAGGTCGGCAGACCCGTGCCGGCAGGGATCAGGTGACCCATGATCACGTTTTCCTTGAATCCACGGAGGTTGTCGATCTTGCCCAGGGTGGACGCATCGGTGAGGACGCGGGTCGTCTCCTGGAAGCTCGCGGCCGAGATGAAGCTCTCGGTCTCGAGCGAGGCCTTGGTGATGCCCAGCAGGATCG
>JAUVVA010000071.1 GCA_030604905.1 Verrucomicrobiota bacterium
CGCGGATGCCGCCTTGGATCGGGATGGTGCCGGCGAGGATCTTGAGGAGGGTGGATTTGCCGGCGCCGTTGGGGCCGACGAGCACGGTGCGTTGGCCGCGCTCGGCGACGAAGTTGAGGTCGGTGTAGACAACCTTCTCGCCGTAGGCCTGGCGGACGTTTTTCAGCTCGATGACCTTGAGGCCGGAGCGCGGGGGCTGGGGGAAGCGGAAGTTGATGCGCTTAAGCTCCTCGGTGGGCTCCTCGATGGCGTCCTCCTTGAGGCGTTCGATTTGTTTCTCCTTGGATTTGGCGCGGGAGGCCATGGAGGCCTTGGCGCCGAAGCGATCCACGAACTTCTGCAGGTGGGCGATCTCGCGCTGCTGGTTTTTGAACTGGGCGGCGAGCTGCTCCTTGCGGGCTTCGCGCTCGCGGAGGAAGTCATCGTAGTTGCCGTGGTAGTAGTGGAGCGTGCCGGCGCGCAGCTCGAGCATGCCGGTGCAGAGGGCGTTCAAGAAGGCGCGGTCGTGGGAGATGACGACGAGGCCGCCGGGGTAGCGCGTGAGGTAATCTTGGAACCAGAGCAGGGCCTCGAGATCGAGATGGTTGGTCGGCTCGTCGAGGAGGAGGAGGGCGGGCTCGGCCACGAGGAGGCGCGCGAGGTGGGCGCGCATGATCCAGCCGCCGGAGAAGCTCTTGGCGGGTTTCTCGGCGTCGCCTTCCTTGAAGCCGAGGCCGGCGAGGATGGTGCGGGCGCGGGGCTCGAGGGTGTAGTCGATGTCCCAGTTGTCCTCGGTGGGTTCGAGAGCTTTGCCGGAGGTGGCGATGGTGAGGATGGTCTCGTCGCCGACGGGCGCGGATTCCTGGGGCAGGTAGCCGAAGTCGGCGCCGCGTTCCCACTCGATGGTGCCGGTGTCGGGGCGTTCCTCGCCGAGGATGAGGCCGAAGAGGGTGGATTTGCCCGCGCCGTTGGGGCCGATGAGGCCGAGCCGGTCGGTGCGGGCGATGAACAGGGAGACGTCCGAGAAGAGTTCGCGGGTGCCGTAGGACTTGGAGACGTCGGAGATCGTGAGCATGAACGGGGCAAAAGATGCAGCGGAGTGGCGCGGGGCGACAAAAAAGGCCAGGCCCGCCCGCGCCGGGCCTTCGTCATCCGGGTTTCGCTCTCGGCCCAAACCGTCCATCCGCCAGATTGTCACCCATTGGGTGACAGTTTCCGCCCTCCCGGAGGCGACGCGGGCCCGGCAGATTGTCACCCGTTGGGTGACAATCTGCCGGTGGCGAGGAGCGGAGCGTGGAGGTTGAGTGTAACCTATTGGGTTACATTTTCGCGGTCGGGGCCGGACGGCGTGGGCGCGGCCAGTCGGCGAACGAGGGCGCGGTAGGGCGCGAGGAGCAGGCCGGCCATGGCGAACTTGGCCACGAGGTCGCCCAGCGCGAGCGTGACCCAGGGCACGCCGGTGCCGGCGAAGGCGAGGGAGAAGAAGATCGCGGTGTCGATCACCGAGGCCGCGAGCGAGCCGAGCAGCGGGGCCTTCCACCAGGAGGCGCGGCGCAGGCGGTTAAAAATCGCGACGTCGAGCAGCTGCGCGACGAGAAAGGCCGTGCCCGAGGCGGCGGCGATCCGCGGCGAGGCCAGCCAGAGCGAGAGCCCCACGCCGACCACAAAACCCCACACGGCGATGACGCGGGCGTGCCGCGGGCCGTGGCAACGGTTGCAGACGTCGGTGACGAGAAAGGCGATCGGGTAGGAAAAGGCGCCCCAGGTGAGCCAGTCGTTGATCGGGTATTGGACCAGCCAGTTGGAGAGCGCGACCACGCCCGCCATGGCGGCCGCCCAGGCGACGCGCGCCACGGGAGTGGGCGGGGCAAAATCAGATGTCGAGGCGGGCGCGGCGGTGTGCATCGGGCGGCGCAGCCAAGGAGCCCCGGCGGCAAAACGCGAGCTCGCCGCGCCCTCGACGGACCGGCGGTGAACACATATTTGAACACATGTGGCTTGCCAGCCGCGCCGTGCTCGCTTCCTGTGGCGGCTCGCAGCAGCCGGACGCTCGTCCGGCTCCCTCTCAACCACACACCAATCCGTCCGCTCCCTCCCCGCCATGTCCAAAGCCGCTCCCGCCAAACCCGCCTCCGCCGCCCCCGCCGTCGTGGGTCCCGACCGCAAGAATCTCGAGCTGGCTGTCAGCTCCATCACCAAACAATTCGGCGAGGGCTCGATCATGCGCCTCGGCGACAACCACAAGATGGCCGTCGAGACCGTGTCCACCGGCTCGCTCGCCATCGACCTCTGCCTCGGCGGCGGCGGTCTGCCCCGGGGCCGCATCATCGAGATCTATGGTCCCGAGTCTTCCGGTAAAACCACCTTCTGTCTTTCCGTCATCGCCGAGGCCCAGCGGCGCGGCGGCCTCGCGGCCTTCATCGACGTCGAGCACGCGCTCGACCCGAAATACGCCCGCGTCGTCGGCGTGAAGCTCGACGACCTGCTGGTCTCGCAACCCGACTCGGGCGAGGACGCGCTCAACATCGCCGAGGCCCTGATTCGCTCCAACGCGATCGACGTCATCATCATCGACTCCGTGGCCGCCCTGATCTCCAAGCAGGAGCTCGACGGCCAGATGGGTGACGCGACCGTGGGCTCTCAGGCGCGCCTGATGTCGCAAGCCATGCGCCGTCTCACCGCCGTGGTCAGCAAGACCAAGTGCATCTGCATCTTCACGAACCAGATTCGCGAGAAGATCGGCGTGATGTTCGGCAACCCCGAGACCACGCCCGGCGGCCGCGCGCTGAAGTTCTTCGCCTCGATCCGCATCGACATCCGCCGCAAAGACCAGCTGAAGACGCCGGACGGCAAGGTCATCGGCAACCGCACCAAGATCAAGGTGGTCAAAAACAAGATCGCCCCGCCCTTTACCGAGTGCGAGTTCGACATCATGTATGACGAGGGCATCAGCCGCACCGGCTCGCTTCTCGATCTCGGCATCGAGCACAAGATCCTCGACAAGAAGGGCGCGTGGATCGCCTACCAAGGCGAGCTCATCGGCCAGGGCCGCGATGCCGCCAAGCAGACCCTGCGCGACAAGCCGGAGCTCGCGGCGAAGATCCAGGCCGCGATCAACGAGAAGGTGACCGTCGCCGGCGGCACCGCCGTGACCGGCGCCGCCACCGAAGAGGCGGAGTGAGGCCTCGCGCCTAGATCCGGCGATAGCCGCGGCACTTATCGTTCGTGAGCAGGGGGATTCCCGGGAGCTGAAACCAGGCTCCCCAGATTCCCCTGCCTCCCATTGTTCCCACGCTTCCCAACACTCCCACGCTGATCTCGCACACCGGCGCGACGCCTTGCCGAGCCGAGACCGGCACAGAGCCCCGGCTCAGGCCCCCATGCCGCGACGGATCAAGCTGATCGCGATCGCCGCGAGCAGCAGCGACACGATCTTGGAGATCGCGCGCATGCCGGTGGGGCCGATGAGGCGCACCAAGCGCTCCGCTTGCGCGAAGGCCAAGGCGACGAGGAGCAAGTTGACCACCAGCGCCACCAGCGTGACGGCCAAACCCACCGTCTGCGTGAGCACGAGGAGCGTGGCGATGGCCGCCGGGCCGGCGATCAGCGGCATGCCCAGCGGCACCACGCCAAAATCCTCCGGCACATCCGCCGGCGGCGCGGTGAAGGGCTGCAGAAGATCGCGCGCCGCGAGGATGAAAAGGATCAGGCCGCCCGCGATTTGGAAGTCGCCCACCGTGATGCCCACCGCCGCGAAGATGCCCTGGCCGAGAAACAAAAACGCGAGCGCCACCACCCCGCCCGTCACCACCGCCTGCTTGGCGATGCGCCGCTTGCGCGTCTCCGGCACCCCTGCGCCCAGCGCCATGTAGATCGCCGCCAAACCGATCGGATCGATCGCCACGAAGAGCGGGATAAACGCCTGCAAAAACTGCGAAAGCAACTCGCCCATGCGCCCACTCTGCCTCGTCCTCGCCGGGAAGCAACCGCGGCACGCGGCGTGACTTACCCTCTTGACACCCTAGCCGGCCCGCGCGCCCAGCGCCGCTCGCGCGCGCTCCTGGGCCGGTGCGTCGTAAAGCTCGCGCGCCGGGAGCGCGAGGGCCCGCTCAAAACTCGCCCGCGCCTCCGCCCCGCGGCCCGCCGCGAGGTAGGCGAAGCCCAGCTCCACGTGGTGCGGCACCCGCTCCGGAGCCAGCTCCGTCGCCCGTCGCAGGTGCGTGATCGACTGCTCCTTGGAAGCGGGAGGCAGACCACCATAGACGACACGGACCACGAAACGCGCGGTCGCGCCCAAGGCAGCCACCTCCAGGTGCCAGCGCCCAAGCACATGGTGCGCCCAGTCGTAGTCGGGATCGAGGGCGAGCGCCCGCTCGGCCTCCTGCCGGACCAGACGCGAATACTCGATCTTGGTGCGCGTGTCGCTGAAGACGCCCATCTTGCCGTAACAAATCGCGAGCGAGAGCACGTTGACCGGGTTGGTCGGATCGAGCGCGACCGCGCGCCGCGCAAACTCGAGCGCCTGGACCGCCTGCGCCTTCTTCTCGGCCGGCGTCGCCACCTCCAGGCTCAGGTCCGAGAGTTGTTGCGCGATTTTTTGCAGCGTCACCGGGTCGTCCGGCCGCAGCCGATCCGCCTCCAGATAGAGCTCGAGCGCCCGGCGCACCTCGAAGCGCGCCTCCGCCGCGCGTGCCTCCGCCAGCACCGCCTCCACGTCCCTGGCCAAGCCCTCCGCCGCGGCGCCCGAAAGCAGACCGAGCAGAAGGAAGCTAATGCAAAACCGGAGGACGCGGCGAAAAGGCATGTAGGGTAAACGACGCCACACCAAGCCCCGAAGCCCCCAAACCGCAAACCGCCGGGCACCGCCGCCTGCCCTGCCCCGCCTTGCACGGGCCCTCCCGCCCGCCCTCGCCTCAAAACAATCCCGCGAGGCCCGCCAGATACTCGTCAAACCAGCGGTCCGCGCCGAGGAAGTAGATCGCCGCGCCCACCGCCAGCATCGGCCCGAAGGGCACATGCACGCCGAGGCCGATGCTCTCGGTCTCCTTGCCCTCCGCGTCTTCGGTGCGAGGCGCGATGGGCGCCTTTTTGCCGGACACCTTTTGCCAAAGCGCCGCAAGCGCCACCCACACCGTGCCGACAATCGCCCCGCCGAAGATGCTGAAGAGCGCCCCCTGCCAGCCGCAAAAAGCGCCCACCGCGCCGAGCAAGGTCACGTCGCCGAAACCCATCGCCTCCTTGCGCAGCAGTTTCTCGGCGAGCAACGCGATCCAGAGCAGCACGCCCGAACCCACCAACACGCCCATCACCGCCGCTCCGCCCGATTGCAGATGGGCGAGCAGGGGCAGCTCCGCGCTCGCCCCGTGCAATTCCGGGAAAGCGAAGGACGCGATCACCCCCACCACCGCCAGCCAGATCGTGAACGGATCCGGGATGATCATGTGGTCGAGGTCGATGAAGGTCGCGCAGACCAGGCAGGCGAGAAAGAGCATACCGAGCAGCGCCTTGGCCGGGGAAAACTGGAGCGCGCAGGCGAGGAAGAGACCCGCGGTGAGCAACTCGACGAAGGCATAACGAAACGAGTAGGGCCGGCCGCAGCAGCGCGCCTTGCCGCGCAGGATGAACCACGAGAGCACCGGGATGTTGTCATACCAGGCGATCGGCGCCCCGCAGGCGCAGTGCGAGCCGGGCGTGACGATGGATTTCTCCAGTGGCAGGCGATAGATCACCACGTTGAGAAAACTGCCGACGATCGCCCCAAAGAGCGCCGCGCAGATCGGAAAAAACCAGGGAAACTCGGCGGCGAAGGCGGCAAGATCGTAGTTCATGCAAGGGGCGAGCCGCCACCAAAGGCGGCCGCGAGCCCGAGCGCAATCCTCCCGCCGGCCCCTCCCCTTGCGCCCAGCTCGGCCGCCTGCGCCGCTCCCCGCCCGCTCCGGCCCGCCCGGCTTTGTCCGCTGTTGCCGTCGCCCCGCACTCGCGCAGCTTCGCCCACCATCGAGCCATGAGCGACGCCTCCGCCTTTCCCCAGCACATCATCGCCCGCAAACGCGACGCCCGCGAGCTCACCCGCGGCGAGATCGCCGCCTTCGTGCGCGGCGCCACCGAGGGTTCCTGGGCCGACTACCAGCTGGCCGCGCTGCTCATGGCGATTTTTCTGCGCGGCATGTCGGCCGCCGAGCGCGTCGCGCTCACCGAGGCCATGATGCGCTCCGGCGTGGTCGCCGACCTCTCGCACGTGCCGGGCGTCAAGGTCGACAAACACTCCACCGGCGGCGTCGGCGACAAGGTTTCCCTTCCCCTCGCCGCCATGGTCGCCGCCTGTGGCGTGCCCGTGCCCATGATCTCCGGCCGCGGCCTCGGCCACACCGGCGGCACGCTCGACAAGCTCGAGAGCATCCCGGGCTTTCGCGTCGGCCTCACGCTCGCCGAATACGCCGCGCAGGTCGGCCGCGTGGGCTGCGCGCTCATCGGCCAGACCCGCGACCTCGCCCCGGCCGACAAAAAACTCTACGCCCTGCGCGACGTCACCGCGACCGTCGAGTGCCTGCCCCTCATCTGCGCCTCGATCATGTCGAAAAAAATGGCCGAGGGCATCGACGCCCTCGTGCTCGATGTGAAGGTCGGCCGCGGCGCCTTCATGAAGACCCTCCCCGAGGCGCGCGCCCTCGCCGAGGCCATGTGCGAGATCGGTCAGGCGATGGGCCGCCCCACCCGCGCCCTCCTCACCCGCATGGACCAGCCCCTCGGCCGCGCCGTGGGCAACGCCGTCGAGGTCGCCGAGAGCATCGCCTGCCTGCGCGGCGAGCCCGGCGCGGAGGATTTGATGGAGGTCACCTACGCGCTGGGCGTCGAGATGCTCCTGCTCGGCCGCGCCACCGCCGATCCGGCCGAGGCGCGCGCGAAGCTGGAAAAAGCGATCACGAGCGGCGCAGCCTTGGAAAAGTTTCGCGAGATCGTCTCCGCCCAGGGCGGCGACCCGCGCGTGTGCGACGAGCCCGCGGCGGTCTTGCCCCGCGCCCGCTTCACGGTCGAGGCCCGCGCCTCGCGCGCGGGCTTCGTGGCCGAGGTGGACGCGATGGCGGTCGCGCTCGGCGCCCTGCGTCTCGGCGCCGGCCGGGTGAAGGCCGAGGACCAGGTCGACCACGCGGTGGGCTTTACCCGGCTGGCCAAAGTCGGCGAGCGCGTGGAGGCCGGCAGCCTGCTCGGCGTCGTCCACGCGAGCGACGAGGCGCAACTGGAGGAGGCGCGCGCGTGGCTGGAGGACGCCGTCGCCATCGAGGACGCCGCACCCGCTCCCGAGCCCCTGGTCCTCGAGCGCTTGGGCTAACCCATGGAGCGGGCGTGACCCCACGCCCGTGGGTTGAACCTGGGTCCGGCCCTCGCGAATGACCGCAGATTTCGCAGAGCGCGCAGATGGGAACCAGCCGTGACGACCCGCGCAGCACGTTTGAGGTTTCGCCCACCACCGCGTTGAGCTGCTCCAGGTTTTGATGCCTCGGCATCTGTGCTCATCGGCGCCATCGGCGGTTTACACGGCCGTTTCTTGGCCAAAGCCCACAAAGGCCTGCTCTCTCCCTCGCCTCCCTCGCCCACCGCGCCGGCCTTCCTCGGACTCGCCCCATGCCGCGCCCCGGCGGACCTCGCCCGTTTTGAGATGGAAAACCCGCCGCGCGCTGTTTTACCCGACTCCTTCCACTTTTGATGAACGTCTCCGAAATCACCGCCAAGGCGAAGGTCCTCCTCGAAGCGCTGCCCTACATCCAGGATTTCCGCGGCTCCACCTTCGTCGTGAAATACGGCGGGAGCTTCATGGACGACCCCGATCCGCAGGTGCGCAACCGCGTGGCCTACGACATCGCCTTCCTCGCCGCCTGCGGCATCAATGTCGTCGTCGTGCACGGCGGCGGCAAAGCCATCACCAAGGCCATGGAGCAATCCGGCCTGAAGTCGCAGTTCGCCCCCAACGGCATGCGCATCACCGACGAGGCCACGGTCGCGATCGTGAAGAAGACCCTCGACGAGATCGTGAACAAGGACGTCTGCGAGGCCATCTCCCTCGCCCGCGCCAAGACCAAGGGCCTGCCCGGCGACACCGTGCTCGTCTGCGAAAAACTCACCGTCGACGACAACGGCGCCCCGGTCGACCTCGGCTACGTCGGCGAGGTCGTCGAGGTGAAGGTGAAGCTCATCAAGAAGGAGATCGCCGAGGGTTACGTGCCCGTCGTCTCCCCCGTCGCCGAAGGCCGCGATGGCAAACCCTACAACGTGAACGCCGACCTCGTGGCCGGCCGCGTCGCCGCCGCCCTCCGCGCCCGCCGCCTCGTCTACATGAGCGACGTGCCCGGCCTGCTCGCCGATCCCAGCGACCCCGAGTCCCTGATCTCGACGCTCAAGAACTCCCAGGTCGACGAGCTCAAGAAGCGCGGCGTGATCGACAAGGGCATGCGCCCGAAGGTCATGAGCGCCGTGCGCGCCCTCCACGAAGGCGTGCAGCGCGTGCACTTCATCGACGGCCGCCTGCCCCACTCGCTCCTCCTCGAGATCTTCACCGACAAGGGCATCGGCACCGAGATCGTCCAAGGCTGAGCGAAGCACGGCTCCAGAGGGAAAGAACCGCTAGGAGAGCGGCTCAATGAGCGCTCCTGGCGAGAAGCGTCCCTGCGGGACGGCCGTTTTCAATGGCTTGGCCAATGGCCTCGGTGGAAGCTTCGGCTCCTCACCGCCTCGGTAACCTAAGGCCATTGGCCGAACCTTCGAAAACGGCAGGGCCCGCTGGGGGGCCCGCTGCATCCAAGCGGCGGCCCTTGGCCCGCCGCATTAGCGGTTCTCCCCCCTCTCCGCGGTTTGCCTCCGCCTTTGGTGGGCATTCCCCGCGCGGCGTCCGCTTTGAATTCGTATTCCGCCCCCGCATTTCTAGTTTTCGTCCCTCTCCATGAGCTCACAGATCCCCACGATCACCCAGACCGCCACCGAGGCCGCCTACGATGCGTATGTGCTGCGCAACTACGGCCGCCCCGCGATCACCCTGGCTCGCGGCGAAGGCTGCCGCGTCTGGGACGATGCCGGCAAACGCTACCTCGACTTCGCCTCCGGCATCGCGGTCAACGCCGTCGGCCACTGCCATCCCCGCTGGGTGAAGGCCGTCGCCGAGCAGGCCGCCACGCTCGCGCACGTCAGCAACCTCTACCGCAACCCCCGCCAGGGCGAGCTCGCCAAGCGCCTCGTGCAGCACGCCGGCCCCGGCCGCGTGTTTTTCTGCAACTCCGGCGCCGAGGCCAACGAGGGCCTGCTCAAGCTCGCCCGCCTCCACGGCATCCGCAAAAGCGGCGAGGAGGGCAAATGCTACAAAGTCCTCTGCGCGAAGAGCGCCTTCCACGGCCGCACCTTCGGCGGCATGAGCGCCACCCCGCAGGAGAAGATCCAAAAAGGCTTCCGCCCGCTCGTGCCCGGCTTTGCCTTCGGCGAGTTAAACGACCTCGCTTCCTTCGAGGCGCTGATCGACGACACCACGGCCGCGATCTTCGTCGAGAGCATCCAGGGCGAGGGCGGCGTGCACCCCGCCACGCCCGAGTTCCTGCGCGGCCTGCGCGCGCTCTGCAACCAGCACAACTTGCTGCTCATGCTCGACGAGGTGCAGTGCGGCGTCGGTCGCAGCGGCAAGTTCTTCGCCTTCGAGCACGCCGGCGTGCGCCCCGACGCCATCGGCATGGCCAAGGGTCTCGGCGGCGGCTTCCCCATTGGCGCGATCTGGATCGGCGAGGGCGCGGCCGACCTCTTCCAGCCCGGCATGCACGGCACCACCTTCGGCGGCACTCCCCTCGCCTGCGCCGCCTCGCTCGCCACGCTCGACATCATCCGCGACGAGCAGCTCTGCGAGCACGTCGCCCGCGTGAGCCCCGCCTGGCACGCCGCGCTGGCGAAGCTCGCGGCCGATTTTCCCGCGCAGTGCACGGGCGTGCGCGGCGTGGGCTTCATGGTCGGCCTCCAGCTCACCGGCGACCCCGCGCCCTACATCGCCGCGCTGCGCGAGCAGGGCCTCCTCTGCCCCCTGGCCGGCGGCAACGTGATCCGGCAGCTCCCGCCGCTCGTCGCCACCGAGGCGGAGCTCGCCGAGGCCGTCGAGATCCTGCGCCGCGTCTTTACCGCCAAGGCCGGCTGAGCGCTCCGCCGCGCCGGCCGATCCCGCAGCCGCAGCCTTCGCCGGCCGAGCCGCAGCCGCGCGCGGCGGCCCGGCGCCGCTCGCGCCATGCGCGATGCAGCAGCCAGCCCGCGGCGCAGGCCACGGTCAGGAGGGCGAGGGGCGTTTGCCAGTCGATCGGCATGGGGAGGTGAACCGCTAAAAGGCGCTAAAGGCCGCTAACCACGGAAAGCAGCAAAGCCACGGTTTTGGTTTAGCGATCATTAGCGAAATTTAGCGGTTCCCTTTGTTTCAGTTTCCCTGCTTCAAAAACCGAGCGCGCGGCCGACCTGGTAGATCACGAAGCAGAGCAGCCACGCCGTGCCCGTCATGTAGCCGAGTTGGAAAAGCGGCCACTTCCAGCCGCCCGTCTCGCGCCGCACCACCGCGAGCGTGGCCACGCACTGCATGGCGAAGACATAAAACACCATCAGGTTGAGGCAGACCAGCGGCGTGAAGAGCCGCGTGCCGTCGGGCCGCTCGGCCGCGCGGAGCGCCTCGCGCAGCCGGGCCCGCCCCGTCTCCTCATCCGCGCTCTCCTCCACCGAGAAGATCACGCTCATCGAACTGTTGAACACCTCGCGCGCGGCGAAGGATTGGAGCAGCCCGATGCCGATGCGCCAGTCGAAGCCGAGCGGCGCGATCACCGGCTCCACCACGCGCCCCACCCGCCCCGCGTAGCTGTGCGCGAGCGGATCCTCGGGCCGCGCCGCGTCCTCGGGCGGCTTCGGGTGGTTGGCCAGAAACCAGAGCAGGAGCGAGAGCGCGAGGATCACCGTGCCGGCGCGTTTCACAAACACCCAGCCGCGCTCGGCCATCTGGAAAAACACGTCGCGCAGCCGCGGCAGGCGGTAGGGCGGCAGCTCGAGGATCATGAGCGGGGGCGCGCCGCGCAGGAGGGTCTTCTTGAACAGCCAGGCGAAAAAAAACGCGGCGCCGGTGCCGAGCGAGTAAAGCAGCAGGAGCAGGCCGACCTGCGTGCCGAGCGGCACTTCGTTGGCAGAGACAAGCGCGGCGATCAGCAGCAGGTAGACCGGCAGGCGCGCCGAGCAGCTCATGAAGGGCGCCACTAGGATCGTGACCAGCCGGTCCTTCGGCTCCTCGATCGTGCGCGTGGCCATCACGCCGGGAATGGCGCAGGCGTAGGAGCTGAGCAGCGGGATGAAGGATTTTCCATTCAGGCCCACCTTGCTCATCACCCGATCCATGATGAAGGCCGCGCGCGCCATGTAGCCCGTGCTCTCCAGCAGCCCGATGAAGAAAAACAGGATCAAGATCTGCGGGAGAAAGATGATCACGCCCTCCACGCCCGCGATGGCGCCGTCGATCACCAGATCATGAAAGGCGCCCGGCGGGATGAGCGCCGCCACGCGCTCCGCCGTCCAGCCCACCAGGCCCTCGATCCAGCCCATCGGGATCTCCGCCAACGTGAAGATGGCGAGGAACATCGTCGCCATGATGCCCAGAAAAATCACCCAGCCCCACACCGGATGGGTGGCGACGGCATCGATGCGGTCGCTGAGCGCGAGCGCCGAGCCCGCGCCGGCGCCCGCCGCGCCCGCCGTGGCCTCGGCGGGCACGACGACCTGGGCCACGAGCTTCCCGATCGCCTCGTAGCGGGCCGCGACGAGCTCGCCGCTCCAGTCGGTGCCCTCGCCTTGCCAACGGGTTTTCCAGCTTTCGAGCAGGCGCTGCGTCGGCGCGGAGAGGGGCGTGGAGCCGCTCACGCGCAGCGGATCGGGATCGGTTAGCAGGAGCAGGGCCTCGGCGCGGGCCACCAGCGGGCCCTTGGCGTCGTGGTCGGTGAGCGAGGCTTGCAGTTCGGAGACGGCGGGGGCGAGCGCGGGCGGCACGGTCCACGCGTGCCTCGGCAGCGGGAGCTCGTGGCGCGAGAGAGCGAGCTTGAGCTCGATGATGCCCTTGCCGTGCGCCGCCTCGCAGGGAATGACCGGGATGCCGAGCTCGTGCTCGAGCCGGTCCGCGCGAATCCGCAGCCCGGCCTGCGCGGCGAGGTCCATCATGTTGAGCACAAGGATGACGGGACGGCCGAGGTCCAGGATCTGGTGGACGAGGTAGAGATTGCGCTCGAGGTTGGTGGCGTCGGCGATGCAGACGATGCGATCGGGCGTGGGCGTGTCGGCGCGGCGACCAAGGAGCACGTCGCGCGTCACGGCCTCGTCGGGCGAGCGAGCCGCGAGCGAGTAGGCGCCCGGCAGGTCGATGAGCGTGAGTGCCTGGCCGTGTTGAGAGTAGGCGGTGCCGACCTTGCGCTCGACGGTGACGCCCGGGTAGTTGCCCACCTTTTGTTTCAACCCGGTGAGCGCGTTGAAGAGCGTGGACTTGCCGGCGTTGGGATTGCCAACCAGCGCATAGACCGGCGAGCGCGTGGCGGCGCTCGAAGCCGGGACGGGGGACGGGCTGGTTGCGGGGCTCACGGGGCGCTGGTAATGACCAATGTCGAATGCCGAATGAGAGAGCGGCGGAGCGGGTGGCGGTGAAACGCGTGGTTCAACTTGAACCATTCGTCATTGGGCATCCGTCATTTGTCATTCCGTCGCCTCGGCGGCGGGCGCCACTTCGACGAGCGCCGCCTCGCTCTTGCGCAAGGAGAGGCGGTAGCCGCGCACCTGGATCTCGAGCGGGTCGCCAAGCGGCGCGGCGCGCACGAGCGTGATGCGCGTGCCGGGCAGGAGGCCCATCTCGCGCAGGCGCGTGAAGGCCGCTCCGGCCTGCGGATAAGCGCGGACGGTCGCGGAGGCCCCGATGGAGAGTTGGGCGAGGTTCATGCCGAAAAAAACGCCGCGCCTCAGGCGGCCGCGCCCGCGAGCGGTTCCACCAAAATGGCCGCGGCGGCATCATGGTTGAGCGCAAGCCGGCAACCGTTGACCACGCAGAGAAAGGGGCCGCGCCCGCCGATCTTCGTCACGAAAGCCCGCTCGCCGAAACCCATCTCGCGCACCCGTTGGCAAAAGGCGGTCTCGCCTCGGAGCGCGCAGACGCGCCCGGAAGCCCCCGCCGGCAGTTGGCAGAGCGGCACAGACGAAGCAGGCTGGCCGGGAGAGAGCGCGATCACGCAGCCAGCCTGTTGGGACTGAGTCTCAGGGGCGATAAGCATCCGGCTGCGTTTCTTGGCCAAGACCGCGCTTTGGTTGGAGCAGGCAAAGGGAGTGACAGCGCCTCGCCGGGCGCTTTCGTGGGCGCGTCCCGCGACGCTCGACCTTTTGCAAATGGCTTCCGATCCCCCTTTACCCTCGTCTGGTTCCGCTTCGCCCGAGCCTGCGGCCACTCCGGCCGTCGCGACCGCGCACCCGAGCTTCCGCGAGGCGCTGCGTTTCTGGACCAAGCTCGGCTTCATCAGCTTCGGCGGGCCGGCCGGCCAGATCGCGATCATGCAGCACGAGCTGGTGGAGCGGAAACGCTGGATCGGGCAGGAGCGTTTTCTCCACGCCCTCAACTACTGCATGCTCTTGCCCGGGCCCGAGGCGCAGCAGCTCGCGATCTACTGCGGCTGGCTCCTCCACCGCACCTGGGGCGGCATCGTGGCCGGCACGCTCTTCGTGCTGCCCGGCGCGCTCGTCATCTGGGCCTTGAGCTGGCTCTACGTGAGCCACGGCGATGTCTCCTGGGTCGCGGCGATCTTCAACGGCCTCAAGCCCGCCGTCGTCGCCATCGTCGCGGCCGCCGTGCTGCGCATCGGCTCCAAGGCCCTCAAGACACCCGCGCTCTGGGCCACCGCCGCCGCAGCCTTCCTCGCGATCTTCGCGCTCGGCGTCGGCTTCCCCTACATCGTCGCCGGCGCGGCGCTGCTCGGCTGGGCCGGCCACCGCGTGCGCCCCGCCTGGTTCCCGGTCGGCGGCGGGCACGGCTCTTCCAAGACCCACGGGGGCGGCGCGGCGGCCGTCTCCGCCCCGCGCGCCGCGATCGATGACGCCGCCGCGGCCCACGACGCCGTGGCCCCCAGCTGGGGCCGCGCCCTCAAGGTCACCGCCGTCTGCGGCGCGCTCTGGGCCGCCCCCATCGTCGCCGCCGGGCTCGCCTTCGGCTGGGGCTCCACCCTCGTCGCGCAGGGCGCCTTCTTCAGCAAGGCCGCCATGGTCACCTTTGGCGGCGCCTACGCCGTGCTCCCCTACGTCGCGCAGGAAGCGGTGGCCACGCACGGCTGGCTCACCGGCCCCGAGATGCTCGCCGGCCTCGCCTTCGCCGAGACCACGCCGGGCCCGCTCATCCTCGTGCTCCAGCACGTGGGCTTCCTCGGCGGCTGGGCGACCGCGGCCGATTACGGGCTCTCCCCGCTGCTCGCCGCCACGCTCTGCGCGGCCATGACGACCTGGACCACCTTCGTGCCCTGCTTCCTCTGGATCTTCCTCGGCGCGCCCCACATCGAGCGCCTGCGCGGGCAGGCCGGCCTCGGCGCCGCGCTCTCCGCGGTCACGGCCGCGGTGGTGGGCGTGATTCTCAACCTCGCCGTCTGGTTTGGCTGGCAAGTCTGGCGCCCGGTCGGCGGCGCGGGCGAGGCGGCCGCCTGGAATTGGTTCGCGGTCGCGGTCAGCGTGCTCGCCTTCGTGGCGCTGCACCGCTTCAAGGCCAACCTCATCGCGGTCATCGCGGCGGCCGGCGCGGCCGGATTCTTGTGGAACCTGTTCGGATGACGCGGCTCGGCCCGGGCATCGGGAAAAACCCGGAAGAGCGGTGAATAACTTGCGCAGAAGCGGGGCAAGTTGACCTTGTCGGACCGCAGCCCGGTCCCACCCTCAGCCCTTCTTCCGCACCGTGAGCGCCGATCCATGCAAGACCCCTTCACCGGACACGCGACCGTCCTCCAAGGCGGTAGTCCACCCGGCCCCGAGCTCCAGGCCGCTCTTCAACACGATCACGAGCGACGACTGGAAGCGTTCGCTCGCTTCTGCGCGGCTGCGCAGAAAGTCGGAATCGGAGCGGATCCGGACGATAATCTCGTCCTCTGGGAAGACGACGAGCTAAGCCTGCTCACCCTCGCCGACGCGCTCTGGCACGAGCTCGACGAGGCCGCGCGCGCCTTTCGCCGCACCCTGCCCATCGTGCCGCTCGAGCGCTTCGGGTTCCCCGATCACGAGCACGAGGATCCGATGGGTGAGGGCAGCCCCTTCCTGCACCGCATCGGCAGCGGCGTGGAGGCCAGCGCCTTCCAGTCGGCCCACGACGGCGCGATCTACAAATTCTACCTCCCGCGCGAGGAGGGCCGCATCGGCGGCACCTTCTGCTTCGCGCGCGCCGGCTCGGCCGACGGGCTCGACGCGCCCGCCATCCAGGCCGACGCCTGCCTCGGCAGCTACCGCGACCTGCTGGAAAAGATCGCGCTCATCCTCGCGCTCGAGGGCATGCCGACCGAGGTCGTGGCCGTGACGCCCGAGGGCGTGCTTGTGGCCAAGCAGGTGCTCGGCGAGCGCCTGCCCGAGGGCGCGGACGTGAGCGGCCTCTTGCCTCCGGCCCTCATCCCGATCCCCTCGCGCTTCTTGCGCGCGCACCGCGACCACCCGCGCCTCGCCTTCGTGGGGGGGCGCCCCTGGTTCATCGCCGATACCCACGCCAAAAACCTCGTGCGCGACCACGAGGGCCGCCTCCGCGTCATCGACCTGCTCGCCGCGCCCTTCCCGGTCGAGCTCGCCGCGCAGGATCCGTTGATGCGCGACTGGCTGGCCCGCGTGGAGCTCGATCCCCGCGCCGGCCTGCTCGCCGAGACCCACGACGACGAGCTGTGATGTCCGGCGGGGTGTCGCTCGCCGACGACCGCGCCCGCCTTCAGCCCCGGTGCACCATCTTCACCAGGTCGCCGACCGTGCGGTGCGCCTCCACCGGGTGGCGCAGGCGCGCCCCGAGATCGACCTCGTAGCGGTTTTGCCGCCCCACGCGCTCCCGCGTGAGCACGCCCGCTCCCTCCAGCTCGGCCACGATCCGCTGCACCGCCCGCTCCGTGATGCCCACCCGCGCCGCCACCTCGCGCAGCGGCAGCTCCGCCTCCGCCGCCAGGATGATCAGGGTGTGGGCGTGGTTGGTCAGAAAGGTCCAGCCGGGCGCCGCCCCCGCGGCCTGTTTTGAGGACGAGCTTGACTTCCCGGCGCGCCGGGCAACATACGACACGGATTTCATGAATTATGCTACACGATAAAACTATCGCGATTCAACCGGCTCCGGCCGCTTCCGTCAACTCCTCCGCCCCGGTGGCGGTGAGCCTCGCCGCGGGCGACGGCATCGGCCCCGAGATCAGCGCCGCCGTGCTCCGCATCCTCGAGGCGGCGCGCGCGCCCCTCGCCTTCGAGCCCATCGAGGTCGGCGAGCGCGTCTACCTCTCCGGCCTGAGCTCCGGCATCCCCGACTCCGCCTGGGATTCCCTGCGCCGCACCCGCCTCCTGCTCAAGGGCCCCATCACCACGCCGGTCGGCGGCGGCTACAAGTCGCTCAACGTCACCCTGCGCAAGGCCCTCGGCCTCTACGCCAACGTGCGCCCCTGCGTCTCCTACGCCCCCTTCGTGCGCACCCGCTTCGCCGGCATGGATGTCGTCATCATCCGCGAAAACGAGGAGGACACCTACGCCGGCATCGAGCACCGCCAGACGCCCGAGGTCACGCAGTGCCTCAAGCTCATCACCCGGCCCGGCTGCGAGCGCATCGCCCGCTACGCCTTCGCCTACGCCCGGGCCAACGGCCGGCGCAAGGTCACCTGCGTGGTGAAGGACAACATCATGAAGCTCACCGACGGCCTCTTCGCCTCGGTCTTCGCCGAGGTGGCGAAGGAGTATCCCGACATCGCCGCCGAGCGCATCATCGTCGACATCGGCGCCGCTCTCCTCGCCGACCGGCCCGACAAGTTCGACGTCGTGCTCGCGCCCAATCTCTACGGCGACATCCTCTCCGACATCGGCGCCCAGGTCGCCGGCTCCGTCGGCCTCGCCGGCTCGGCCAACATCGGGCCCGACTTCGCGCTCTTCGAGGCCGTGCACGGCTCCGCGCCCGACATCGCCGGGCAGGACAAGGCCAACCCCTCCGGCATGCTCCAGGCCACCGTGCAGCTGCTCGTGCACATCGGCGCCGGCGAGGTCGCCGCCCGCGTGCAAAACGCCTGGCTCGCCACCCTCGAGGACGGCGTCCACACCGGCGACATCTTCGAGGCCGGCCTCAGCAAGCAGCTCGTCGGCACGCGCGCCTTCGCCGACGCCGTCATCCAGCGCCTCGGCCGCGCGCCCCGCCACCTGCCCGTCGCCGCCTTCGGCGCGGCCAAGCCCCTCAAGGTCGAACTCGCCCCCGCGTCCGCGCCCCTCATCGGGCTCGATGGCGTGGACGTGTTTCTGCACTGGGATGAGGCCGCGCGCCGCCCCGCCGCCCTCGGCGAGCGCCTCGCCCCGCTGGCCGGTCCCGAGTTCCAGCTCCAGATGCTGACCAACCGCGGCGTGCAGGTCTGGCCCAAGGGGTTTCCCGAGACCTTCTGCACCGACCACTGGCGCGCGCGCTTCGTGGCCGCGCCCGGCGTCTCGCCCGACAACGCCGCCATCCTCGCCCTCCTCGGGCGCGTGCACGCCGCCGGCCTGAAATTCATCAAGACCGAGCACCTCTACCGCTTCGACGGCAAACCCGGCTACTCGCTCGGCCAGGGCCAGTGAGCGCGTCCACGCGTTTTGGCCTCTTCTCCAGCTTCATGCCCGCATGGTCCACCCGAGACGCGGAGGAACGCGTCGGGCTACGAGGGTAAAAACGACGCGGCCGAGCAAAGGCGTGCTCTCGCAGCACGTCGCGCGAGGCCGCGCCGTGTTTGACCCCGTGGCTCGGCGCGCGCCGACCCGGTTCGCGTGAAGCATGCGGGCAACACCCATCGCATGGACGCCACCTCTCTTCTCGTCTCCAATCTCCTCTCGCCGGTCGTGCTCGCCTTCCTCGTCGGGATGGTGGCCACGCTCGTGCGCAGCGAGCTGGAGTTTCCCCAACCGGTCCTCAACGCGATCTCGATCTACCTGGTCTTCTCGATCGCGCTCAAGGGCGGCACCGAATTGGCCGAGGCCGAGTTTGCCACGCTGTGGAAACCGGTCCTCGTCGCCAGCGCGCTTGCCGTGCTCATCCCCTTCCTCGTCTACGCGGTGGGGAAACGCGCGCTGCGCCTCGGCACCGCCGACGCCGCCGGTCTCGCCGCGCTCTACGGCTCGGTGTCGTCGGTCACCTTCCTCGCCGCGATGACCTTCGCGGCCAAGGCCGGCACGCCCGCCGAGCCCTTCATGCCCGCGCTGGTCAGCGTGATGGAGTGGGGCATCCTCGTGGCGATCTTCATCGCGCGCTGGGGCCTGCGACGCGAGTCGGCGGGCGGCTCCCCGGTGTCGCTGCGCGAGATCGCCATCGACACGCTGCGCGGCCGCAGCGTCATCCTCATGCTCGGCGGCCTGGCCATGGGCTGGATCATCGGCGAGCAAGGCTTCGCGAGCGTGAAACTCGTCTTCGAGGACGCGTTTCGCGGCATCCTCGTGTTGTTCCTGCTCGAGATGGGCATGGTGGCGGCGCGGCAGTTGAAGAGCTTTTGGGCGGCGGGGCCGCGGCTCCTGGTCTTCGGCATCCTCGGCCCGATCACGCACGGCTGCCTCGGCGTGCTGCTCGGCCACCTGGCGGGCCTCTCGCAGGGCGGCGCCTTCGTGCTCGGCGCGATGGCCGGCAGCGCGAGCTACATCGACGCGCCGGCGGTGGTGCGCGCCGCGCTCCCGCAGGCCAACCCGAGCATCTACCTCACCTCCTCGCTGGGCATCACCTTCCCCTTCAACCTGCTTTTCGGCCTCCCCCTGCTCTACGCCTTCTCCAGCTGGGTGACGAAACTCTAGCCCACATGTTTCACACGAGAGGCGGAGGAACGCGTCGAGCGACGAGGGCAAAAACGACGCGGCCGAGCTGCCAGAGCACGCCCTAGCCCGCCAACCGCGAAAACAACGCGCGCCTAGTGATGTAATCTCAATTGTTGACACCTCATCGAAATGCCGGTGAGGTGCCGCTGATGCACACCACCGCTCCCGCCGCGCCCGGCCCCGGCCTCGCCCGCTGGTGGGTTTACCAGCGCGAACGTTTCCCGCTCCTCGCCCACGGGCCGCTCATCGCCTGTTTCAGCTTCTGCGCGATCAGCTACTCCGCCCAGCTCCGCGGCGCCGCCGCCCCCTCGCTCGCCGGCTGGGCCGTCGCCTTTGTCATCTGCCTCTGCTCCTTCCTCCACCTCCGCATCGCCGACGAGTTCAAGGACGCCGAGGAGGACGCGCGCTGGCGACCCTACCGCCCGGTGCCGCGCGGCCTCGTGACCTTGCGCGAGCTCGGCTGGATCTGGGCCGCCACCGCCGCGCTGCAACTCGCACTCGCCGCGTGGTTCGCCCCCGGCTGGCACCTCGCCGGCCTCCTCCTCCTCACCTGGACCTACCTCGCGCTCATGACCCGCGAGTTCTTCTGCCGCGAGTGGCTCAAGGCTCGCCCGCTCACCTACCTCTGGTCGCACATGTTCATCATGCCGCTGGTGGACCTCTTCGCCACCGCCTGCGACTGGGTTCCCGCCGGCACCGGCCTGCCCCTCGGCCTCGGCTGGTTTCTGGTCGTCAGCTACTGCAACGGCCTCTCGCTCGAGTTTGGCCGCAAGATCCGCGCCCCGCAGGACGAGGAGCGCGGCGTGGAAACCTACACCGTGCTCTGGGGCCGCCCCCGCGCCACGCTCGCCTGGC
>JAUVVA010000084.1 GCA_030604905.1 Verrucomicrobiota bacterium
CACCCGTTCCCATCCCGAACACGGCCGTTAAGCCCCGAGCAGCTGATGGTAGTAGGACGATAGGTCCCGCGAGAGTAGGTTGTTGCCAGGTTTATGACCCGAACGTGCGAAAGCGCGTTCGGGTCTTCTTCGTTTTACGGGAGGCGCTAGCCGGGCGCTTGTCGCCATGAAGTTTCAACCAAATCGAAACTACAAATCCAACGACGAGGTGGATACGCCCGACTGGCTGGCGCGGGCGATCATCGACTATTTTCGGCCGAGCGGCCGGACGCTGGAGCCTTGCTGCGGCGGGGGGAGCTTCTTGCGGCACCTGCCTTCGGACGCCGAGTGGTGCGAGATCAAACAGGGGCGGGATTTCTTGGCGGAGAATTCCGTCGCCGGACATTTCGACTGGGTGATCACCAACCCGCCGTGGAGCCAGATCCGGCCCTTCCTGAGCAAAGCGCTACGAATCTCGGACAATGTCGTTTTCCTCATGACCGTGCACCATGCGTGGACGAAGGCGCGCTTGCGCGATGTGGCCGACGCCGGTTTCGGCATTCGATGCATTGGGTTGGTTCCGACGCCAAAAGAGTTTCCGCAGAGCGGCTTCCAACTTGGAGCGGTGCACTATGCCCGGGGCTGGCGCGGTGGAATCCAATGTGGCTGGATTGCCTGCCCGGTCGAACAGGCGCCAGAACAAGCGTGAAATTTGGCTGCCGGAGGCGGGTTTTGCACACTCACGCGTGGTCCAGCGTTGGAGCCGGATTCCAGCGTTGGAGCCGGATCCGTCCGCGACCGCCTTGAGGGCGTCTGCTCTCTTTGCCGACGGCGGAGGAGAGCGAGAGTAGCACGAACTTCGCGACGCGCATGCTACTCTAAGTATCTATCATTCGCGTGCAACCGTGTGATCCGGTTTCAAATGCAATCAAGGATTATACGTCACGGTGCATCTGTCTCTTACGAGAAGCGGCCTCAAGTTACTTGGGTGCGGGCCGAGCTGCCGCCGAAGAGTTCGCGGAATGTGCCCCAAGCCTTGAGCAGCCCGGCGTCGCGCACCCCGCCGCCCGGCCCGTAAAGCCGGGCGACGAGTTCTTCGTGGCCGCGATAACGCGGGGGCAGCACGAAAGCGGTGCGCTCTCCGTCCTGGATCGAGCTGATGAAGAGCCCCTTGCCGACGGCGGGTTCTGTGATCGTGACCTCGTGAGTGCGTTCGGGCATGACGAGCCAGGGGCGATAACGGAAGGACAGCTTGCCGGTGGAGGGTTCGACGCGGAGGCAACCGTAGGTGCGCATTGGCACGCCCTGCTTGGCGAGGGTGTTGCTCGAGAAGAGCAGGTTCTCGCCCTGCTCGGAGACGCGGAAGCGGCGCTGACGCTGCGTGAGGAAGTCCCACGAAAAGACCGAACCAAAGACAGTCAGGCGGAAGGCCCAGCCGGCGACAAGGTAGGCCACGACGATGATGACGAGCGAGAGCAGCAGGCTGGTCCAAGGACTGAAGGTCGCGGTGACGACGATCAGGCCGAGGAGGGCGGTGCGAATCGACTTGAGGGCGGCGTCGATTGCGGCCCAAGGGCTGAGCAGGATGAGCGCGTTGATGGCGTGTGAGGCCAGCCAGACGACGGCGAAGATGGCGAGGCCGAGCGGCACGGTGAGGATGTTGAGCAGCCAGGACCATTCGAAGGCACCGAGCGCGACGGTGGCTGTGCCGGTGGGCAGGGCGATGGGGGCGGCCGCGCTGCCGCCGCCGACGATCATCTGCGAAAGCGAGTGCATCGTGATGGGCACCACGGCGCCGGCGGCGACGAGGCCCGAGAGCTGGTTCTCCAGGGTTTCGAGCACGTCCATCGGTTTTTTGAGACCGGGAGGCAGAGCGAGACCGAAGGCGTCTTTGGCGGCGCAGGCGCCGGCGATGAGGAGCGCGGGCAGGAAAAATTTCCACTGAGCGAACCAGGGCAGGCGCTCGCGCTCCGCCTCGGTGGCCGTGGCGTATTGGTAGGCGCCGAGCGCGCCGGTGCCGAGCAGCGGCGATATGGCGATGCCCGTCACGGTGGCGATGGTCTGTGCGAAAGGCGCGGCCGGCGAGCGGTCGTGTTGTGGCGCGGGCTCGGGAGGCGCCACTTCCGCCGCGACGCGCAGCGGAGCCGCGACCAAGAAGAATAGGACAAGAGAAGCGATCCAAGGGGTGAAGCGGTTCATCATGAGCGGCGGAAGTTCGCTCAAGCATGGGCGCTTTCCGGGGATTTGCAGGCGCATTTTCGGGCGCGGGTCCTTGGCGACGCGCACGATGAGGAAGGCGCGGGGGGATGGGCGGCCACCTGCTTTGTGTCGAACGAGCCCGAAATCCGGGGGCGTGCCCTCTCCTTACTCGGAGGAGGCGACTTGGATGATTGTTTCAACCGTCTCGCGGCGGAGCGCTTCGTCGCCGATTGCGCGGGCCCAGGCGTGCGCGGCCGCGAGGTCGTTGCGGGCGAGGGAAACGGCGAAGCGGGCGTAGATGGGATCGTATCGCGGGGCGGCCTCGGCTTGATCGAGCCAGGTGGCGATGGTGCCCGGGTCGGAGTCGGCCCACCAGTCGACGAGGAGAGCCCAGGCCGACTGGCGGATGTCGCCGGCCGGGAGGGTCTCGGTCCAGGCCAGCGCTTCGTCGAGTCCCTGACGGGCGAGGCGACGGCAAGCCTCGGCGACGGCGGTGGCGAGTCCGAGAGGTTCCGCGTGGGTCGAGATGAAGTCGAGGGCGGCGGCGGGATCGCGGTCGAGCCAGCCGATGGCGAGGTGGAGAAGAATGTTGTCGCGGTGGGGCAGGTCGGAGGTGGCGGCCCAGCGGAAGGCCCAGTCGGGTTGGTGCCGGGCGAGCGGGTAGGCGAGGCCGTAGAGGAGGTAGTCTTGCCCGGGCAGGGAGGTGAGCGAGGCGATGCGCTGGGTGGCGGTGGCGTGGTCGTAAGCGGTCCAGGCGCGGGCGGCCTCGAGGGCGCCGTCGAGTCCGTGGATGCCGGGCAGCTCGGCCAACATGTAGCCGAGGGCGGCGTCACCATCGAAGCGGCCCCAGGCGCGGGCGAGCCGGAGGAAGGCGCCTTGGGCGGAACCGTGACGGGGCAGGGTGGAGAAGAAGGCGAGGACGGCGTCGAGGTTGTCGGGGGAGAGGCCGCGGAGGGCGAGGGCGAAGGCTTTGCCCTGCTCCTCGGGGTCGTGGAGCGCGAGCGCGGCTCGCAGGCGCGCGACGAGTTCGTCGCCGTCGGGCGATACGCGCGCCGGCCCGACCGCGGAGGGGCCGGAAGCGGGATCGGGGGGCGTGGTGGCGAGTGCGGCGGATGCGGGAGACTCGAGGGTGTCGTCAGCGGTCGCGGCCCCGCGCCAGGCGAAGAGGGCGGTGAGGATAAGGGCGGCGGAGGCGGCGAGCGTGGCGAGGGTGGCGGCGGGGCGGCGGGTCATGGCGGGAGGTGTAGGGCGGAGGCGGGCGGTGGACATGCGGTGCCGCGGCCTCGAAGGATCGAGGCCGCGGTGTGGCCTGGCGGGTCGAGAGGGGAGCGGTGAAGCTCCGGGTGCGGCGCCGGCTCAGCGGGTGATCTTCCACATCTGGCGATCGCTGGTGGGGTCGGAGTTAAACGTGATCACGTAGTTGCCGCTGGAGTTTAGCGAGTAGACCTGGTTGGAGCGGTGCAGCGCCTTGCCGTCGTGTTTGTTGACGAGGCGAAAAAAGCCCGCGCCGTGGTCGATGATCTGCCAGCGTTGGCGCTCGTAGTGGCCGCCGCTGCTCGCGGTCGGGTAGGTGATGGTGTAATTGCCCGCGCTCTGCTGGGCGAAGACCTGGGCGGAGGCGTGGAGCGAGCGGTTGTTCTGACGATTGACCAAGCGGTGGAAACCGGCCCCTGCCGCGGAGAAGGTCCATTGCTGGGAGTTTACGGACGGTTCCTGCGGGAAGCTGATCACATAGTTGCCGGCGGAGTCGGGGGTGTAGACTTCGTTGGCACGGCGGAGAGCCTTGTTGTCGGATTTGTTGATCAGCGAGTAGATCCCGGAAAAGGCGACGGGAGTGGAGTGGTTGACGCGGTAGACGTTGCCGGCGGTGGTGTGGCTGGCGGTGGGCTGCTGCGCGTCGAAATAGTGGTGGCTGATCTCGGTCGCGAAGTAGAAGCGCGTGCCGTCGGTCTCGAAGCGATGAAACCGGAGTCGGGCGGCGGGGCTGACGACGGAGAAGAGGTGGGTCCAGTCGGTGCCGTTGGTGGTTTCGAGGATGTGGGCGCGGGTGCGATATTTGAGGGTGCCGGAGGTGATGGGGACGTTGACGAGCACGCGGAGGCGTCCGTGGCGCGGGTGGGCGATATAGTTTACGGTGGCCCCGCTCTGGTTGGTGTAGCCGGGGATGCTCACCGCGGCGGCGTCGGTCTGGGGCTCGAAGCGCGTGAGGCGAAAAAGCCGATTGGTGCTCATGTAGTAGAGGGCGCCGTTGAACTCGCGTTCGTAGGTGTGGTGGAAGTTGTTCGGCCTGTCCGCTCCCGCCCACGAGGGCGTGGGGAAGCCGGCGGCCGATCCGTTGTCGAAAATGCGGTCGAAGTCGCGCCCGTTGGAGCCAGGGTAGCGGTAGATGGGGTCCGCATGGTTGGGACTGAGCGCGTAGAGACGGCTGCCGATCCGGAAGAAGCGGTGGACGTCGTGGTTGATGATGCCCCCGTTGGTCGTGGCGAGACGCCAGGTGTTGCCGCCATCGGAGCTGATGGTCATCTTGTTGAATTGCGTCCCGGGGCGGAGCGCGGTGGAAAAAATGCGACCGTCCATGTAGTAGACATCGCGGTTGTGGCCGGACGCGGAAATGTCCCAGTAGCCGGGCGAGCCGGCGGGGAGTTGGAGAAACTTCACCGACCACTGGCCGTTCTGATAGATATGGATGTTGGATCCGGTGCGGTCGAAGTCCTCGTCGTTCACGAAGAGGCGGCCTTCGAGGAGGCGGAATTGCTTCATCTCCTCTTGGTGTGTGCGGCTGATTTCGAGTTGGAAGGTCTGGTCGGAGGGACGGAGGGACCAGAGGTCGGTGCCGCCGCGGTTGTTGGAAGAGCCGGCACCGATGAAGATGCGGTTGTCGTGAAGGAACAGCTCGTGGATCTGCTTGGCGGTGAAGGGACCGGTGCCGAAGCGGGCGTTGAAGGGATTGCCAACAAGCTGGAGAGAGGAGGTGAGGTCGGTGGCGTAGGTGGTGGCGCACGTGATGAGGGCGGCCGCGCAGAGGGTGGCGGCGCGCCGTAGGGGCATGACAATAGGCATGGGGTGTGGGGGCTGGGGTGGGGTGAAGGCGCGCAGTCACGGCCGTGGGGGTGAGCCGAAAATGTCGCGTCGCGGCGGTGCGAATACCGGCGCGAGGGGTGGGGTGGGGTGAAGCGGGCGCGGCGTTATGCGATGGATGCTTCGGATATCGCAATGGACTTGCTGCTCTTTCAGTAGAACGGGGCGACGTGAACGTGGTGATTCGAGGCGGGCGGCGGGGCTATGGCTGAGGGCCGCGGGCGTGTCCTCTCCGGGGTTGCAGGCGGATCGGCGCGCGGGCATGCGCATCGGCATGACGAAAGCGGAGCGTTTCTTGATCACGCGGGCGGACGATGCGGGAGCGAGTTCGCGAGTGAACGCGGCGATCCGCGCGGCGCTGGCGGGCGGGTTGGTGCGCAACGTGTCGGTGCTCGCTTGCGGGCCCGCGGTCGAGGAGCTGGTGGATTGGTTGCCGGGCGCGGGTGTGGCGATCGGGCTACACGTGGCATTGAGCTCCGAGTGGCCGGCTTGGCGCTGGGGGCCGGTGGCCGGACGCGAGGCGGTGCCGGGCTTGGTGGAGGCGGACGGTGGATTCACCGCCGCTCCGGGCGTGCTGCACGAGCGGGGCGTGGCGGTGGCCGAAATGATGATCGAGGTGCGGGCGCAACTGGCGCGGCTGCGCGGGTTGGGGATCCGGCCCGACTATTTGGACGAGCACATGGGCGTGGGCTGGCTGCCGGGGCTCGCGGACGCGCTGGCGGATCTGGCCAGGGCGGAGGGGCTGGTGGTGGCGCGTCGCTGGGGCGGTCTTGCCTCGCCGAAACGTGGGACCGCAACGGAGACGGATGTCATCGGGCGATGGATGACGGGACTCGCCGGGCTCGGCGAGGGAGGGGCGGAGGCGCGGGCGCTGATCACACACCCGGGCGGCGACGGGTTTATGCCGGCGGCAGAGGCGGCTTGGCGCGACGCGGAGGTGTCGGCTTGGCGCGACCCGCGCTGGGCGGCGGCGCTGGGAGCGGCGGGAGTGCGCGTGGTGAGTTACCCGGAGCTGGCGGGTATCGGGAAGTAGACGACGGAAAGGGGAGCGGCGGTCCCGCGCGCGGGACCGCCGACATCATGCGTGGTCGTCGCCGAGCGAGGACCTTACAGGTATTTGTCGGTGACGGCGCCTTCGGAGGCGGAGGCCACGAGCTTGGCGTATTTGGCCAAGACGCCGCGGGTCTCCTTGGGCGGGAGCGGCACGTAGGCCTTCATGCGCGCCGCGTATTCCTCGTCGGAGATGAGCACGGAGATGGTGTTCTTGACCGCGTCGATCTCGATCAGGTCGCCATTTTTCACGATGCCGATGGGGCCGCCCTTCGCGGCTTCGGGCGTGATGTGGCCGACGTCGAAGCCGTGCGATCCGCCGGAGAAGCGACCGTCGGTGATGAGCGCGACGTCCTTGATCAGGCCGCGGCCGGCCACGGCGGAGGTGGGGGAAAGCATTTCGCGCATGCCGGGGCCGCCGACGGGGCCCTCGTTGCGGATGACGACCACGTCGCCTTTGACCACGTCGCCGCGGAGGATGCCCTGGAGCGCGTCCTCCTCGCCCTCGTAGACTTTGGCCACGCCCTTGAAGTAGAGGCCTTCCTTGCCGGTGATCTTGCCGACGGCGCCGCCGGGGGCGAGGTTGCCGCGGAGCACGCGCAGGTGGGTCTCGGACTTGATGGGCTGGTCGAAGGGGCGGATGATGTCCTGCTCGTTTGGATACGCCGGGTAGGGCTTCACGTCCTTGAGCGTCTCGGCGAGGGTCTCGCCGGTGCAGGTGAGGCAGTCGCCGTGGAGCATGCCGCGGTCGAGGAGCATCTTCATGAGCGGGCGGATGCCGCCGATGCGGATGACGTGGGCCATGCCGTAGCGGCCGAAGGGCTTCACGTCGGCGAGGAGCGGCACGCGGCGGCCGATGATGTCGAAGTCGTCGAGCGAGAGCGGCACGCCGGCGGAGTGGGCGATGGCGAGCAGGTGGAGGACGAGGTTGGTCGAGCCGCCGAGGGCCGTGCAGACCGTGATGCAGTTCTCGAAGGCTTTCCGGGTGAGGATGTCGCGCGGCTTGATGCCCTTCTTGAGCATGGCGACCACGGCGGCGCCGGCGCGCTCGCAGTCCTCGCGCTTCTCCTTGCCGACGGCGAGCTGGGCGGAGCTGTTGGGCAGGGAGAGGCCGAGCACCTCAATGGCGGAGGCCATGGTGTTGGCGGTATACATGCCGCCGCAGGAGCCGGGGCCGGGGATGGCGTGCTTCTCCACGTCCTTCAGGCCGGCGTCGTCGAGCTCGCCCTTGGCGTGTTTGCCGACGGCCTCGAAAACGGAAACGATGTCCATGGGCTTCTGCTTGTCGCAGTCGCCGGGGAGGAAGCCGGGGAGGATGGTGCCGCCGTAGACGAAGACGGCGGGGCGGTTGAGGCGGGCGATGGCGATCATCGCGCCGGGCATGTTTTTGTCGCAACCGCCGATGGCGACGAAGCCGTCGAAGCCTTCGGCGGCGACGGCGGTCTCGATGGAGTCGGCGATGACGTCGCGCGAGACCAGCGAGTAGCGCATGCCGAGCGTGCCCATGCTGATGCCGTCGGTGACCGTGATGGTATTGAAGGAGACGGGCTTGCCGCCGGCGGCGGCGATGCCCTTGCGCGCGTGTTCGGCGAGTTCGCCGAGGTGGACGTTGCAGGGGGTCATGTCGCTCGCGTTGGAGACGACGGCGACCTGGGGTTTCTGGAAGTCCTCGTCGGTGAAGCCGACGGCGCGGAGCATGGAGCGGGCGGGGGCTCGGTCGTTGCCGTCAACGACGACGGAGGAGTGCGGGCGCGGGATGGATTGGCACATGGTGGACGGAGAGGGGGGATGAAAAATGACGAACGACGAATGTCGAATGACGAATGAGGGGGCGGAGGGTGGAAACTCTGGGCGTGGTTTGGAAGGGCGCAGGCGGCTAGCCTTCGCGGCGCACGCGGCGGAACTCCTCGGCGGCGAAGCCTTCGTAGCGCGCGAGGAGGCGGCAGTATCGCCAGCCGGCTGCGCCATCGAGGAAGCCGCCGCGCAGGAGGTATTGGTAGACGAAGCGGGCCTGGGGGCGGGCCGGCAGGTGGTAGCTGAGGCGCTTCAGGGCGCGGCGGCGCAGGAGCGGATCGCGGTCGAGCAGGCTGCGCAGCTCGGCCGAGACGGGGCGGCGGATGTGCTTCCACGCCTCGGCCTCGCGGCGGGCGTAGCGGCGGTGCTTCGCCAGCCAATCCTCGACGCCCGAGGCGGACATGTCGTGCAGGTAGTTGTTTTTCAAATACCCAAGCCTGGAGCCGGGCGTCTCGCGCTGGCCGTGGCCGGTCTCTACGAAACGAAAGCTCGGCGCGTGGGCGAAGCGGGCCTGCCAGGCGGGGTAGTCGGTGCAGCGCGGCACCCACTTGCCCTCCCAGAGCATCTTCGGCGCCGCCCAGTAGCCGACGTGGGCGGGGCGGGCGGTCTCGGCGGCGGCGACGGCATGCAGCTCGGCGACGAGCTCGGGCGTCATGCGCTCGTCCGCGTCGAGGTGGAAGACCCAGGGGTGGCGGAGGGGCAGGTGCTCGTGGGCGTGGTTGCGCTGCTGGGCGAAGTTTTCAAAGGGGTTGACCGAGACCTGCGCGCCGAGGGCCCGCGCGACCTCATGGGTGCGGTCGGTCGAGCCGGAGTCGAGCACGTGGATGTCGTCGACGCCGGCCAGGCTGCCGATGCAGGCGGGGAGGTTGTGCTCCTCGTTGAGCGTGAGGATGAGGACGGAGAACACGGGAGAATGGCCAATGACCAATGGAGCGGAGGCGAGAGCCGGTTTAGCGATCTTGGGTGGAGGCGGGGGTGAGTTGCAGGGTGCGGAGGGCGGCGAACCAGAGAATCCACCAGGTGGCGACGACGGCGGGGTTGGCGAAGGGAAACTCGAGCCAGGCGTAGGCGGCGATCAGGGCGCAGCCGCCGAGGAGCCAGACGGGGAAGGGGGAGAGGCGCGAGCGCCGCAAAGTCTCGGCAAGGGGCAGGAGGCCGAGGGCGAGGAGTAGCGCGGTGCCGACGAAGCCGATCTCGGCGAGGGATTGCAGCCAGTCGGAGTGGGCGTCCTCGAAGGTTTTCCAAAGGCCGTCGGGGCCCGGGCGGTAGCTGTAGTAGCCGAGCAGGATGCGGCCGTAGGACTCGAGGCCCCAACCAAAGACGGGTTTGTCGGCGGCGATGCGCCAGGTGTCGGCGTAGAGGTCGGCCCGGGTGTAGGCGACCGAGCCGGTTTGCAGGTCGGCGATCTGTTCGCGGGTTTGCGCGAGGCGGTGGGCGATGACGTCGCGCGACTGGTGGGCGACGAGGCCCGCGCCGAGGGCGAGCAGGGCTGCGAGCGCGGTGACGCGGAGGAGGCCGGCGCGGGCGGAGCCACGGCGGCGGGCGGAGCGGAAGGCATGGCGGAGCGCCGCCAGCCCGGCGGTGGCGGAGAGCACAAGCATGAGCACGCTGCCGGAGCGCGAGCTGGTGAGAGGCACGGTCGCGGCGAGCAGGAGCGCGACGAGGGTGAGTAGCGGTCCGGGGCTATGCAGCCAACCGCGGTCCGGGGGATAGCGCAGGGTGTGGAACACCAGAGCCAGGGTGGCCGCGACGTGGAGGAAGGCGAAGGCGCTCCAGTGATTGTGATAGAGAAAGGTGGCGAACCAGTGGGGATTGGCGCGGGGCAGGGCGCCGAAGTAGGGACCCGGAGCGCCGGTCTGATGTTGGAGCGTGCCCAGGACGGCGAGCCCGAGGGCGTTCAGCGCGAGCAGCAGCACGAGCCCTCGGAGGGCGCGGCGGGATTGGACGCAAAAGGCGAGGGCGAGCCCGGTGGCGGCGAGGCCACCGAAGCAGGCGAGGATGCGGATCGAACCTTCGGGGTTGGCGGAGGCGGGCAGCCAGGTGACGTGGGGCACCGGGCGAAGCACGTAGCCGTCGAAGAGGAAGGCGGGCCGATGCGAGGGGTTGAGGGCGGAGACGACCACGAGCACGGTCAGGGCGGCGAGCGGCGCGAGCCAGCGCAGGAGGCGGCGAAAGCCCACGCGGTCGCCGCATTGGAGGCGGGCGCGACCTTCGAGAAAAAGGAGGACGAACGCGGGCGTGGTGAGGGCGGCGACGATCCATTCGCCGTGGGTGCCGATGCCGCCGAGCATCCAGGAGGAGACGACGACCACGAGGGCGGCGTGGGCGAGGCAGAGGCGCTCGAGGACAGGAACGGACGAGCCGGAAGGTTTAACCACGGAGAACACGGAGGGTCACGGAGAGGCCTGGCGGAGCGTGGGGTAAAACTCGAGCAATCGGCGGGCGGAGGCGGACCAGGTGAAGTGTTGCAAAACCCAGTCGCGGGCGGAGCGGCCGAGGGAGGCGAGGGCCGCGGGTGGTTCGGCGAGGAGGGCGGTGAGGGCGGCGGGGTAATCGGCCCAGGGCACGCAACGGCCCGCGCCCGCGGCGTCGAGCGAGCGCCAGGGCAAGGTGTCGGTGACGAGGGCCGGCAGGCCGGCGGCGAGCGCTTCGGCGACGGCTTGGCCGAAGTTTTCGGAGTGCGAGGGCAGGAGGAAGAGCTCGGCGAGCGGGTAGGGCTGCGGGAGGGCGGCGCCGTCGGCGACGATCACGGGCGACGCGGAGCCGGCGGCGTCGGAGGGGGCGAGGGCGCATAGGTCGGCGATCGAGTAGTCGCCGGGGATGCCGGCCACGAGGAGAGTCCAGCCGGGGCGGGGCTCGGCGCGCCAGAGCTCGATCAGCTCGGCGACGCGTTTTTTGCGGTGGAGGCGGCCGTAGAAGAGGGCGACGCGGGTGTCGCGAAGTTGTGGATACGCGGCGCTCCAGGCCGCATGCGCGGGCGCGTGGGCGGCGGGGTCGGGGGCGTCGATGCCGTTTGGCGCCACGCAGACGGGCGTGGTATCGGACGTGGGAGGGCGGAGCCAGGCGGGCAGGGTGCGGAGTTGGGCGGCTTCCTGGTCGGCGGTGGCGTGCCAGCCGGCGACGCGGGCAAGGGCGTCCGGGTGGAGGAGCGCGGCGGCCAGGCGTTTTTTCCACGTGTGGTGCCCGAGGGCCCAGGGCTCGAGCATGCCGCGGGGAGCGAGGACGAGAGGCGCGCGGTGAAGGCGGGCGGCGCGGGCGGCGTGATGGAGAGGGCGAAGCCAGAGGCCGTGGGCGTGGACGGTGCGGGTAGGTGTGGTGGCGAGGAAATCGGCGAGGCCGGGGGAGAAGGCGAGGGCGCGGCCGAGCGGGCCCGGGAGAGAAGGGAAATGAGCAATGTCCAACGACCAATATCCAATGACAGAGGGGTCTTCGGGCGTGAGGGTGGCGAGGCCGACTTTGGCGCCGAGGGCGGCCTGGGCGGCGGCGAGGGCGGGGACGCTGCGCGAGGGGCCGCCGTGGCGGGGATCGATGCTGGCGATGACGTGGAGAACGTCGAACATCGTCAGGTCGGTTCGGGCCGGGGACGGAGGGGGCGGCAGGGGTTGCCGGCGCAGACCATGCGGGCGGGCTGGTCACGCACCACGACGCTGCGCGCGCCGATGACGGCGAGTTCGCCGATCGTCACGCCGGGCCCCACGAAGACTTCGGCGGCGAGCCAGGCATTCTCCCCGATCACGATGGGCGCGGTTACGAGCGGCATCGACCAGCGGGTGAAGTCGTGCGAGCCGGCGCAGAGGTGCACGCCTTGGGAGAGGTTGGCGCCGCGGCGGAGGGTGACGGGGCCGAGATTGTAGAGGTTCACGCCGCGGCCGACCATGGAGCGCGGATCAAGGCGGAGTTTCCACGGGAAGAAGACGCGGGCGGACGCGAAGATGACGACTTGGGATGGCTCTGGGATATCGGCCCCGAAGAGCCTCAGCAGGCGGGCGCGAAAGGCGTGGGCGCGGGGGAGGCTGAAGCGGAAGAGCGTGGCTTGCACGAGCGACCAAAGGCGCTGCCGCACGAGTTCGGAGCGCGGGTAGGGGGTGACGCAGCCTTGGGCGAGGTAGGGGAGCTCGGAGGGGGCGTCGGGCATGGCGGGAGGTGAAGGGGAAGTTGGCGGGGGTGAGGTGCTCACGCGAGCAAGCTCCCAAAGTCCGCAAGCATCGCCTCGGCCTGGGCCGGAAAGTCGAGATGCTCCACGGTGGGACGCGCGCCGGCAGCGAGCACGGCTCGGCGCGCTGGAGCGGTGATGAGAGAGGCGAGTTGCTTCGCCCAGAGCTCCGGTGGCGCCGTAAGCGGCAGGAGCTCGCCGTTTGTGCCGGGGACGACATAGCCGGCGAAGCAGGCCAGGTCGGTGGCGACGACGGGCAGGCCGCTAGCCAGCGCTTCGAGCACGGCGACGGGCAGGGCTTCGCCGCGCTCGGCCTCGGTGGGATAGACGAAAAGATCGTAGTCCCGGTAGGTCGCGGCGAGCCGAGTGGCGTCAAACTCGGGAGCCTCGTGGTGCCACCTGCCCTCGGCGACAAGGGGGCCGGCCAGATCGAGGAGGTGGCGCTCGAAGGCGGCGCCGCCTCCGCCACGCGGGATGTCGGCCGGGCCGCGGAGCACGAAGCGCCAGGGCGGCAGGCCGGGCGTGGCGGCGAGGGCGCGGGCGGCGAGGGCGAGTTTTTCGAGGCCTTTTTCCGGATGCAGGCGGCCGGTGAAGCCGAGGGTGATCGGGCTGCCGGGAGCGCGGACGCGGGGGGCCGGCGGGAAGAGCGCGAGGTCCACCGGATTGGGCGTCACGCGGATGAGCGGCGCGAGGTGCGGCGCCTGCGCGCGGGCGGCGGCGGCGATGGCCGGGGAGGCGGCCTGGAGGCGGGCGATGCGGCGCCAGGTGCGGAGCTGGCCCTTGGGGTGGCGGTTGAGGTTTGCGACGAGGCGCCCGGCGCGCGGACGGAGGAGTGGTGCGAGGGCGGGGAGCGCTACGTTGTTGCTGACGAGAATGTCGGCGGCGGGGAGGTGGCGCAGGACGCGCAGGCTCCAGAGGGCGTCGAGCGCGAGGTTCACCGGGAGGCGCCGGGAGTGGTCGCGGCCGGTGACGCGCAGCATGCGCACGCCCTCGCGCGTCTCGCCGGCGGGCAATCCCGGCCAGCGGCGGGAGATCGAGACCACCTCGTGTCCGCGGCCGGCAAACTCTCGCGCGAGCCGCCACCAGATCTTTTCCATCGCGCCTCCGGCGAGCGGCGGCACGGGGAGGAAGAAGCCATGAACGATGGTGACCTTCATGGCGCGAGGCCGGTGGCGGCGTGGAGCGCGCGAACAAGCCCGGCGGCGGCGTTTTCGTAGCTGAAGGCCGCGGCGTGGGCGGCGGCGGCGCGACCGCGGGCGCGAAGCTCCTCCGGCGGGAGCGAGAGCGCGGTGTGCAGGCGCGCGGCGAGCGAGGCCTCGTCTCCAGCCGGGAAGACCCAGCCGGTCTCGCCGGGGAGGATGAGATCAAGGTGGCAGCCGACCTGGTCGCTCACGATGCAGGGGCGGGCCATGTGCATTGCCTCGTTGACCGCGAGGCCCCAGGTTTCGTAGGCGCCGCGGGAGGGCAGCACGAAGAGATCGGCGAGAGCGTAGCGGGCCGGCATCTCGCTCTGGTTGGCAAAGGGCAGGAAGTGGACGCTGCCGGCGGGGCCCTCGGCGGCGCGCGCTTGAAGCGCGGGCTTTTCCGCGCCGTCGCCGACGAAAACGAGCGCGGAGCGGGGCGGGGCGAGTCGGAGGAAGGCCTCCAGCAAAAGCGAGGGCTGCTTGGCCGCGACGTGTTTGCCGGCGAAGAGGATGACGCGGGTCCCGGTCGCGAGGCCGAGCTGCTCACGCAGGGCGCGGGCGGCGGCGAGGGTGGCGGGGTCGTCCGGCACGAAGCGCGAGCGATCCACGGCGTGCGGCGCGTGGTGCAGGCGCGCGGCGGACACCCCGAAGGCCTCGAAGTAGGCCCGGTTTGCTTTTCCGACGTAGGTGACGGCGGCGAAGCGGCGGTAAACCCAGCGCAGCGCGAGGCGTTTGAGCAGGCGGGGGCGGGGCTGGCCGAGCAGGTGTGAGTCGCCGCGGAAGATCAGCGGCACCCGCGCGCGGCGGGCCCAGCGGAAGAGGCGCAGGTGAGAGGTGAATTTGTATCCGAAAACCAATACGGCGTCGGGGCGGTGGGCGGCGAGCCGGGCGGGGAGCTCCGGGTTGTCGAGGCCGCGCGGGTGGTGGGTGCCGGGATCGGCGGCGAGGTTGGGCACGAAGCCGTGGGAGTAACCCGAGAGCAGGTCGATGTCCCAGGCGAAGCTGCGGTCGAACTTGGCGTCGTGGCGGGTGGTGACGCCGAAGTCCCAGAGGTAGAAGACGTGGAGGTCGAGGTCACCGCGGGCGGCCAGGTGGCGGAACCAAGGGCTGTAATACTGCGTCGGATGCGAGAGCACGACGGCGAGGCGGTGCGGGCGAGGGCCGGGCATGGGCGTCGGGGCGGTCGGTGGGTGCTCAGCGATTGAGAATTGCCTTGAGCGCCATCGGGGCCGCGATGAGGGCGACGGCGGCCTGGAAGAGGGAGGAGGTCCAGACGGCGAGGGTCATCTCGGCCTGGAAGCTCCAGGCGATGAGGAGAACCTTGGCGATGCCGGCGAAGGAGACGGTGGGCGCGTCGGCGCACCAGCGTTCGACCCTCTTGAAAAACCATCCGTAAAGGGCGCCGAGCAGAGTGAGGCCAAACAGACCGAAATTGGCGTAGGCTTCGGCGGGGGTGCCGAAGGCGATGCTGACGTTGCGCGCGGACTCCTCGGTGGAGAGACCGTAGTAGATTGAGAGGGTGCGGTTGCTGTCGTGCGGGGCGGGTTTGTCGGGCCAGATGAAACGAGGAACCAGGAGGAGCGGGATGCTCCGGTAGGTCGTGCCGTCGAGATGGGGCCGCAGGGAGGGCGTGCGATCCACCACCAGGCACATGATATGGAAGAGGGAGGTGCGCTCGAGGATGCCGGTGGCGATCGGGCGATCGGACTCGCGGGAAAAGGTGAGGCCGTGGTGGAGCCACTCCGTGAAATAGGCGGGCAGGTCGGTGAGTTGTGGCGCGGGTTGCCCTTCGAACCAATAGGCGCGGCGCATCTCGCCCTTGCCGTTGTGCAACACCGCGACGAGCAGGCCGACTAGGAGCACGGGGATCAGCGGGATGCGGCGGCTTTCCGAGACGTAGCCAATGAAGGCGAGCAGCACGAGCGATGTGGCTGAGATCAGATAGAGGGTGGAAACGGAGATCGCGAACTGCGCGAAGAACCCGATCGCGAGCAGGCTGCGCTCCGGAATGCTCAACTCGCGCCGTCCCCACATGCCGGCGGCAAGGAAGGTGCTCGCGATGGCCGCCCCGAAAAAGAGCGCGCGCAAGACGCCGAGCACACCCCAGGGGATGAGGTCGGTGTAGTTCGTGACGTAGAGGAAACCGACGTTGAGATAGATGCCGTAGATGGGCAGTTGGCGCTGGCGTGGATTGAGAAGGCTTTCTCGCCACAGCTTGTGCTTGAGCGGCTCCCCCTTCGTGAAGCGGTGAGCGAGGTTCGCGACCGCGAGAAAAACGATGATCGCAAAGGCGGAGGTGAGCAGAACCTCGTCGGGGAAAAGTTGAGTCGCCGGGTGCTGACGAAAGAGCGGGAACGCGTAGAACGGAATCGCGGTCAGGGTGAGGACCGCGAGCGCCGGGATTTGCCCCGTCGCCTGTCGCGCCCAGTTCAGCGCGGGAAGCGCGGCGAGCAGGATGATGACCGCGCCGAAGAGGAGGATGAACGCGTTGTCCTGCGGGCTGGAGTAGAGTTGCCAACCGATCAGCCCGGCGGTGGCGAACCAGCCGGCGGTGTGCAGTCGCGGCAAAGCTCCGCGTCGGCGCGCAGCGGTGGTCCCGGATGGCGGCTCTTGGGGCGGGAGATCGTCAGGAGGAGTCATCACCGATCAGGCGATTGAAGAGGCGGGCGTGCCGTTCCGCGAGCGATTTGGCCTCGTAGGCCTCCAGATCGTCCGATGGTGGCGGCGTGGTCGCGTCCCGGAGCGCGATGCGTTCGAACCATGTGTCGAGGGCGTCGCCGTCGGGTCCGGGCTCTGGTGCCGCGAGCGGCCCGGGTAGCGTCTCGAGGTGTCCGGGCGCGACCGCGAGCGGACGTAGCCAGTCAGCGAGGACGCTGGGCTGCCCGGCGATCGCCAGCCAAGGGCGGCCGCAGGCGAGCAGGGGCCAGATTTTTGAAGGCGAGTAGCCGCTGTCTTCCGAGCCGAGGATCAAGTTGGCGTCGGACGAGCGAAGCAGGGCCAGCGAGTCCAGGTAGGCGATGCGTCCCGCTTGCTCGGAAAGATGGTCTTCGACCCCGGCGGCCCGGGCGGCGAGCGCGGCGGGACCGGCTCCGGCGGCGCGAGGATCGTAGGAGGTGCCGGCAAACTCCCACTGGAGGCGCTTGCCGTCGGCGCGGCGGCGAACCCAGGCCGCGTAGCGTCGGAAAAGGTGATCCAAGGCCGGGCGCATGTCCGGACCCACGCGGCCGAGATATCGCACGCGGGGCGCGGTCGTGGAGTTCAAGGGCGTGGGCGATGCGCAGACTCGCCGCGCAGATGTTTCGAGGTCAATGCGAGACCAACCGAAGGGAATGACCGTGCCGCGCCGCGGGCCAAACCAGGGGTAGCGGCGGGCGAGATCATCCAAATAGCGCGGCGAGACCGACACGACATGGGCGGCATCGCGGAGGGTGCGGCCTTCGAGGGCGGAGGCGAGGGCGGAGGCGACGCGGTATTTCCAGCCGCCCGGGGGGCGCGGGGCGCCGGGCCGCGAGTAGTAGTCGTTGAGCCAAGGATCTTGCAGATCGACCACGAAGGGCACGCCGAAGCGGCGCAGCCAACGGCGCCCGAGCGGCAGGCAGATGAACTGCGTGGTGCTGAAGTAAACGAGGTCGAAGCGCTCCTCGCGCAGCAGCCGCGAGCCTTCGCGCGCGAGCGCGGGCAGGGCGCGCCAGCCGAGGTTGCCGATCCCGAGGCGCCGGCCGGCGCGGAGCC
>JAUVVA010000046.1 GCA_030604905.1 Verrucomicrobiota bacterium
TCCTCGCCTTCATGGGCAAGTGGCACCGGCGCGCCGGCGTGATGACCACCGCGGAGTGGATGACCCTGCGCTTCGGCGAGGGCGCGGGCGGGCGCGCGGCGCGCTCGGTCGCGGCGCTGACCTACGTGGTGCTCACGGTCGCGATGATTGTTTTCTTTTTGTCGGCGGGTGGCGCCTTCCTCGCGGAGTTCTTGCCCTTCACCCCGACGCAATGCGCGCTCGGCATGGCGCTGATCGCCTTCGCCTACACGCTCGTCGGCGGGCTCTACGGCGTCATCTGGACGGATGTGTTCCAGGCCTTCCTGATCGGTGGCGCGGCCTTCTACGTCGCGGTGCGCGGCGCGGCGGTGGTCTCGCCCGAATTGCTCGCGAGCTGGCAGGGCGCGGAGCTCAACCAGTTCACGCCGATGCTCGGCGGGCACGAGGGGCTCGCGCCCTACGGCGGCATGTTTGGCGCCTTCTTGCTGGTGTGGGCTTTCAAGGGCGTGCTCGAGGGGCTCGGCGGCAGCGGCGGCTCGGCCTACATGGCGCAGCGTTTCTACGCGGCGGGCAGCGAGCGCGAGTGCCGCAAACTGGCCATGCTCTGGACGGTGCTCTTCGCGGCGCGCTGGCCGATGGTGCTGGGCTTCGCGTTGCTCGCGCTGAAGCTCGGGCTCGACGTGAGCACGCTGGAGCAGGCGGAGCAGGTGCTGCCGCGCGTGCTCAACTCGGAGTTTTTCCCGGTCGGCCTGAAGGGCCTGATGATCGCGGCGCTGCTTGCGGCGGCGATGAGCACCTTCGACAGCACGATCAACGCCGGCGCTTCCTACGTGGTGCGCGATCTCTGGGAGCCGCTGCGGAAAAACGCGACCGAGCGCGAGCGGGTGTGGGCCGGCTACATCGCCTCCTGCGTGCTGGTGGCGCTCGGTCTCGTGCTCTCGCTCGTGCTCGGGGCGGGCGTGCTCGGACTGTGGGTGGGCATCGTGATGCTGCTGTTCCCCGCCTTCCTGGTGCCCTTCGCGCTGCGCTGGTATTGGGCGCGCTTCAACGGGCCCGGCTTTGCCTGGGGCGTGGCGGCGGGTTTCGCGGCCTCGCTCTGGGTCGCGCTGGCCGATCCGCAGGGCGCGGGGTGGAACGAGGCCACGCGCTTCCTCTTGATCGCGGGCGTCTCCTTCGTGGTCGCGGTGGGCGCGAGCCTCGCGACGCGTCCGGTCGAGGACCGGGTGGCGCGGGAGTTTTTCCGCCGCACGCGTCCCTTCGGCTTCTGGCCGCGCGCATGGCGCGAGGCCGAGGCCGGAGCGGGCGCCGAGCACCGGCGCGATTTGCTCGCGCTGGGCGGGGCGCTGATCTGGCAGGTGTTGACCTTCCTCACGCCGATGGCGGCCGTGCTCGGCCGTTGGGACGCGGTCGCGCTCATGGCCGGGCCGTGGCTGGTGCTGGGCTGGTGGCTGTGGCGGGAGCGTGGGCATGACGAGAAGGTGCAGGCGTAAGCGACTGTTGCGCGGTGGGCTCAATCCCCGTCGTTCCAGGGTTCCTCCCAAGTCTTGTCGTCGAGGGCCGAGGGCACCGGGCGGCCTTCGACGAGGCTGATCAGTTGCTGGGCGATGCCGGTCCAGGTGAAGAGACTGCGGGCCTTGTGCGCGCCCATGCGGCCGAGGCGGGAGGCGATGCGCGGGTGCTTGAAGACCTTGTGCATCATGATGCCGAGATCCTCCTTGTCGAAGGGGTCGGCGTAGAGCGCGTGGCGGCCAAAGCTCACCGCGCGGAAGAGGCCGCCGTGGATCGTCACGATGGTGGGCGTGCCGCAGGCCATCGACTCGATGGCGGTCATGCCGAAGGGCTCGTAGCGGCTGGAGAGCACAAAGAGGTCGGCGGCGCGGTAGTGGTCGGCGAGGGCGTTGTCGGGGATGTAGCCGGTGAACTTCACCCGCTTGCCGAGATCGAGTTTCTGCACGAGCGCCTTCAGCTCGGCGAGGATGCGCTTCTCCTGCGCGTCCATCTTGGAGCCGCCGACCGCGAGGTGGAGCACCACGTCGGCGTGTCGTTTGGCGAGGACGGCGAAGGATTTGATGAGCAGATCGTAGCCCTTGTTGGTCGCGAGGCGGCCGAGGGCGAGCACGGTGGGCTTGGTGAAGCCGAGGCGACGGCGGACGAGCTGGCGCGAGGCCTCGCTGACCGGGAAGAAGCGGTTGTCGTCGTAGCCGGGCGGGATCATGTGCACCCGCTCGGAGGGGATGCCGTAGTCCTCGATCACCATGTCGAGCTGCGGCGGCGTGGTGGCGACGACGAGGTCGCAGGTGCGGTAGAGGATCGTCTCGTGCTGGATGCGCTCGGTGAAGTTGAACTCCTTCTCAAAGCTGTCCGCGCGCTCGGGATAGTCGGTCTGCATCTGGCGCTGTTTCCAGATGCCGAGCGAGTGGGGCGTGTGGACATGCGGGATGTTGAGCGCCTCGGCGAGGCGCTGACCGGCGACGCCGGCGTCCCAGTAGTGCGAGTTGATGAACTGGTAGTTGAGGCGGTGGCGCTTGATGTAGCGGAGCGCGTTTTCGCACCACTCCATGAGGTGCTCGTGCAGGTATTCCTTCGGGATGAAATCCGGCCCGCCGCAGGGCATGCGCAGCACGCGCACGCGGTCGTTGACGCGGTCCTCCTCGGGCTGGTCCTCGAAGCGGCGGGTCCACACGTCGACATCGTGGCCGAGCTGGGCGAGCTTTTTGGCCAGCTCGAGGACGTAGACGACCTGGCCGCCGGTGTCGGCGGCGCCGAGCGGAGGCTGGGCGGCGACGTAGCCGTGGGTGGAGATCATGGCGATGCGGGGGCGCATCACCGCGGAGTGTCGCGGTAGTGACGTGGACATGGCCGCGATTTTTGAGGGCGAAATCGCGCGGCTCAAGCCCTTGCGTCATTTTACCGGAAATTCCCCGCTACGACATCCGGCGATTTACCGGGAGGTAAGCATGGCGGCGGTAGCGTTCGGGGCTGGTGCCGTAGCGGGCGCGGAAAAGTTTGTAGAAGTGTCCGAGGTTCTCGAGGCCGCAGTCCGCGACGATATCGAGGATGGGGCGCTCGGTGGTGCAGAGTTGCTGCGCCGCGTATGAGAGGCGGGCTTCGTTGACGAGATCGGTCGGGGTGCGGCCGAGGTGCTTGCGCACGGCGCGAGCGAGGTGCTCGGGCGTGCAGCCGGCGAGGCGCGCAAACTCGGGCGTGCCGCCGACGAAGTGGCGCGGCTCCTGGATGCGCGCGAGGGAGCCCGCCAGCCAGGCGGGCACGCGACCGGCCTCGCGGCGGCCCTCGAGGTTGACGAGCAGCGAGAGCACGCCGGCGAGAAAGCTCTCCGTCGAGAGCGCGTCGCGCGCGCCCGAGGCGAGGTCGCGGGCCATGGCGCGCAGGCGTTCGAGGTCGGCGGGGTCGAGCCGCCACTCGCGGAGGCGGTGGTCGCGCTCGGAAAAATACACGGCGCGGCGGCCGAAGTGGCGCTCCCGCAGTTCGCGCCACAAGCGCCGGGGGAAGGCGAAGTTGACGAAGCGCACGACCGCGCCGGGACGCGCGGCGGTGAAGGCATGGGCGTCGTCGGCCCGCACCAGCACGAGGAGGCCCGCGGCGAGGAGGCGTTTCTCGCCGTTGATCCACTCCACGCCCTCGCCGTCCTCGACCCAGAACAGCTCGTGGTGGTCGTGGGTGTGGGGCTGCGGCGAGTCGGTGTAGTGGGAGTATTGCCAGTGGGCGAAAGTGCACACGTGCCCGGGCGGAAGATCGTCGAGGGTGAGGACGCGCATCAATAAAACATAATTCTAGGTCAGCCTCCGGTAGGACGGCCCGGCGGCAAGCTGATAAGGTGGCGTAGTCTTTCCCCCAATCGCATGAGCACTCGCAAATTTCGTGTCGGCCTCATCGGCGCCGGCGGCATCGCCCAAGGCGTCCACATCCCCGGCTGGCTGGCCCTGCCCGACGTGGAGGTTTTCGCCGTCGCCGACGTGCACGAACCGACCGCGCGCAAGGCCGGCGACCTCGCCGGCGCGGCCCATCGCTTCACCGACTGGCGCGAGCTCATGGCGCTTGATCTCGACGCGGTGGATATCTGCACGCCCAACAAACTCCACACGCCGGTGGTGCTGGCCGCGCTGGAGTCGGGCAAACACGTGCTCTGCGAAAAGCCGCTCGCGGTCACCACCGCCGAGGTGCGCGAGATGGGCGATGCGGCGGAGCGGGCGGGCAAGCTGCTCTGCACGGTGCAAAACCAACGTTTCCGCGCCGAGACGCTGGCGGTGAAGCACTGGGCCGAGGGTGGCAACTTGGGCGAGGTTTACCACGCTCGCGTCCGCGCCATGCGCCGCGCGTTGCTGCCCGGGCGGCCGGGCTTCATCGACGAAAAACTCTCCGGCGGCGGACCCTGCATGGACATCGGCGTGCACGCGCTCGACGCCGCGCTGTGGGTGATGGGGTTTCCGAAGCCGGTCCGCATTAGCGGCACGGCCAAGGTCAACTTCGCCAAGGGCCACAAGATCCCGGGCAAGTGGGGCGACTGGGACCGCGCGATGTTCTCCGTCGAGGATTTCGCTGCGGCCTTTGTGCACTTCGACAACGGCGCCACGATGACGCTCGAGGCGGCTTGGCTGGGGCACCAGGAGGAGGACGAGGATTTTAGCTTCCAGCTCTTCGGCAGCGAGGCCGGCGTGCATTGGCCGGCGGGCAAATTTTCCACCGTGAGCCGCGGAGCCTTCGTCGATGGCAAACTCTCCTGGCCGCAACGCGTCGAGAAACCGCACGCGCAGCAGATCGCGGCCTTCCACCGCGCGATCCTCGAAGGCGCGCCCTCGCCCGTGCCGTGGCGCGAGACCTTGCAGGTGATCAAGATCCTCGAGTGCGTCTACGAGTCGCAGAAACAAGGCCGCGAGATCGTCCTCGGCTGACCCTAGAAACAGAACCGCTAAATTTCGCGAAAGACCGCTAAATCAATCCGCCGATCTGGAGGGCGTGCACCGCGAAGCCGAGGTTTGGTTTAGCGGGCTTTAACGTTCTTTAGCGGTTCCCAAAAACTCCTCCCATGCCCCGCATCGCTTTTCTCTCCACCGCCCACATCCACACCAAGGGCTTTATCGAAAACGTCCTTAAAGCCACCGATGGCCGCGTCGTCGCGGCGGTTTGGGACGACGTGCCGGAGCGCGGTCGTCGTTACGCCGAGATGGCCAAGGCGCCTTTCGTCGCCGACCTCGACGGGGTGCTGCGCGACCCTGCGGTCGACGGCTTCGTGATCTGCGCGGAAAACACCCGCCACCTGCCGCTGCTCAAGAAGGCGCTGCCGGTGGGCAAACCCATCTTCTGCGAAAAGCCGCTCGTCACCAGCACCGCCGAACTCGCCGAGGTGAAGGCGCTGCTCGCCGCCCACCCGACCACGCTCTTTTGCGGTTACTTCCAGCCCTTCACGGGTGACATGCTCGCCGCCGCCGAGTTGGTGCGCGCGGGGGCCTTTGGCCGAATCACGCGCATTCGCTACCGCAACGCCCACCACGCCGCCTACGGGCGCTGGTTCGACAATCCCGATCTCGCCTGGTTCTACGACCCCGCGCTCAGCGGCGGCGGAGCTTTCATGGACATGGGCACGCACGCCGTGCACCTCGTGCGCACGCTCTTCGGCCCGGTCCTCGAGGCCTTCGCGATCATCGGCAACCACTCCGCGCAGTATCCGACCTGCGACGACTTCGGCATCGCGCAGCTGAAGTTCGCCAACGGCATCCTCGGCACCGTCGAGGCCGCCTGGACCCAGACCGGCGGTATCGGAGGCCTCGAGATCGTGGGCTCGGAGAAAGCGCTTTGGAACACGCCCGCCGGCTACGTCGTCGGCGCGCCGGGCAAGCCCGCCGAGCCCCTCGCGTCCGCGCTCGGCGGCGCCGCGCTCCCCGCGGGGCGTCCCACGCGTATGGACCGCCTCGTCGCGGCGATCCGCGGTGAGGTATCCGCCAAAGAACTACGCGCCGACCTCGCCGCAGCCATCGACGCGGTCTCGATCATGGAGGCCTGCTACGCCTCGGCGCAGGCGGGCCGTTGGGAGGCCGTGAGCTGATGTCTCGGAGTCTGACCATCCTCGTCGATCCACGGGCGTGCCCTCGTCCTCGGCGTTGCCTCTCCCTCGATAACTGAGAAAACCGCCATCGACCGGTAGCCCTGCTGCCCCCACCTCTTCACCCATGCTCCCCGCCTCGCCGCTCCTCCAACTCGTTCCCTCCCGCGTCTCCGCCGCGCTGAGCCGCATCCGCGGCAAAATCTGGCGCGAGGTGGCCCTCGTCACCGAAATTCGCGCCACCGAAGCGCAGCCGGAGCACCGCCCCTTCGAGCGCGCCCGCCGCGAAGCGCTCGCGCCCGTGACCCTGCCCGCGCACTGGGGCAAGCTCTGGGACCAGCGTTGGTTCAAGCTCACGCTGCCCGCCGCGGCCGCCAAGCGCGACGACCTCTACCTGGCCTGGGATGACCAGGCCGAGGCCACGCTCTACGTCGACGGCCTGCCGCACTTTGGCTTCGACCCCGCGCACAAGCAGGCCCCGCTCCCGCGCGGCGCGCGCGAGGTTTGGATCGAGTCCGTGGTCTGCCAGACCGGCATCTGGCACCCCGCCGCCACCGGCCTCGACGCCGAGGGTTCGCACCTGCGCGGCGTGCGCCTTCTCGAGCGCGACGAGGCTCACTGGGGGTTGTTGCATGATCTCGAGGCGCTCGACGGCGTGGTGCGCGCCGAACTGAAACTCCACCTCAACATCGACCTCGGCTCCCTCGGCGGCTTCGGACAACGCCCGGTGTTCAACAACGTGCCCCCGCTCGTGCGCCGCGTGCTCCGAGCCCTCGAGGAGGCGCTCGACGCCTACGAGACTCGCGGGGCGGCGGCCGCGCGTCAGCGCCTCGCCCGCACCTTTCGCGAGCTGCCCGCCTCGGCGGCCTCCGCCACCGCGCTGCTCACCGGCCACGCGCACATCGACCTCGTGTGGCTCTGGCCGGAGAACGTCGGTGAGTTCAAGGCCGTGCACACCTTCGCCACGG
This sequence comes from Verrucomicrobiota bacterium, assembly GCA_030604905.1. Lineage (GTDB taxonomy): Bacteria > Verrucomicrobiota > Verrucomicrobiia > Opitutales > Opitutaceae > IMCC26134_A. Next base: position 7,006 of record JAUVVA010000046.1, read on the forward strand.
CCAACACGCTCATGGACCGCTACCCGGAGTTCCGCTTCGGCTACACCCAGCCGGCGAGCTACGAGGCGGTCGGGCGCATCTCGCCCGCGCTGCACGCCGAGGTGCGCAAACGCATCCGCGAAAAACGCTGGGACGCCACCGGCGCCACCGAGGTGGAGAGCGACACCCTGCTCGCCTGCGGCGAAGCCCTCGCGCGCAGTTTCCTCATCGGCCAGCGCCGTTTCACCGAACTGACCGGGTCTCCCTCGCGCCTGCTCTGGCTGCCCGACGTCTTCGGCTACTCGCCCTGCCTGCCGCAGCTCATGCGCGAGACCGGGGTCGACTACTTCTACACCACCAAGCTCTCTTGGTCCGCGCTCACGCGCTTCCCGCACAGCAGCTTCGTGTGGCGCGGGCATGACGGCAGCGAGGTCGTCGCCCACATCACCCACGAGGGCGGCTACAACCAGGAAGCCACGGCCGGCCAACTACGCGCGGGCGAGCTGGCGCACCGGCAGAGCGACGTGCATCCGGAGTTCATCGCCCCGACCGGCTACGGCGACGGCGGCGGCGGCGTGACCGAGGAGATGTGCGAACGCGCCCGCCGTTACGCCAACCTCGCCGGCGTGCCGCGCGCACGCTGGGGCAACCTCGAGCCTTTCTTCGACCGCCTCGGCGCGCTCCGCGACAAGCTGCCCGCCTACCAGGGCGAGCTCTACCTTGAGTATCACCGCGGCACCTACACGACCCATGGTGACGTCAAAGCGGCCATGCGTCGCGCCGAGCGCGCGCTCCAAGTCCACGAGGCCGCGCGTTGCGTGCTCGGTGGCGGCCCGCTCGACGAGGCCGCGTGGAAGCGCGTCGTCTTCGCGCAATTCCACGACTACATCCCGGGCAGCTCCATTCACGAAGTCTACGACCAGGGCAAAGCCGAGCTGGCCGCGGTTGCCGAAGCGGCGCTGAAGGGCGCGGCCGCGGAGCTTGGCGCCAAGAAATCCAAGGATGCCGCCGGCGCCGAGGCCTTGTTCAACCCGCTGCCGCGTCCGCGCCTGCATCTGCTCGGCGCTTCGAAGGACGGCGCGGTCGAGGCGGTGGAGCTGCCGCCGCTCGCGGGCGCACCGCTAGCCGAGCTGCCCCGCGTGAACGGGCTGGCTCCGGTGCGCGCCAGCACCCGCCGCCTCGAGAACGGCCGCGTCTCGGCGGAGATCGACGCGCAGGGTCGCGTGCGTCGTCTGGTGATCGACGGCCGCGAGCTCGCGCTGCGTGCCCCGCTCGGCGAGCTGATGATCTACCCGGACAACCCCTCGATGTTCGAGCCCTGGGACATCGACCGCCCCACGCTCGCGCTCGGCGAGCCGGTGCGCTCGAAGGCGACGCTCCGTCTCGAGCAAGCCGACGCCGCCCGCGCCACGCTCGCTTGCACGCGCTCGCTCGGCGCGGCCGGTGAAGCGACGATCCGCTACACCCTGGAGGCCGGCGCGAGCTGCCTGCGCGTCGAGGTGGACGTGGATTGGCGCGCCGAAAAGACGCTGCTAAAAATGCTTTTCCCGACGGCCTACGCCGGCCGCCAGGCGCGCTACGGCGCGCCCTTCGGCTCGGTGCAACGCGCGCAGGTGCCCGGAGACCTGGCCGACGAGGCGATGTGGGAGGTGCCGGCGAGCCGCTGGGCCGCGGTCTGCGACGAGACCGAGGCCGAGGGTCTCTTCGTCGTCACCGAGGCGAAGTATGGCTTCTCCTGCCGCGACGGCGTGCTGGGCTTGAGCCTGCTGCGCAGCGCGGCGATCACCTGCGAAGGCGCGGAGGGGCACGGCGAGCGTTCGCACCCGGCGAGCCTCCGGCGCACCCGCGCGGCCTCGAAGTTCTCCGACATGGGTCGCCAGCGCATCGCGCTCGCGCTGGGGCGTCACGACGCCTCGGCGCCGCGCGAGGAGCAGGCCGCCTCGCTCGCCGACACCTTGTTCACCGCGCCTCTCGCCTACCGTGGCCCGGCTACGCCCGCCGCCGGTCTGGTGGCGCTGGAAGGCGGCGAGACGCTGCACCCGGTCTGGGCCAAGCCCGCCGAGGGCGGCAAGGGCGCCTGGGTGTTGCGGCTCAACGAGACGCTCGGCCGCCGGGGCCGCGCCACGCTGCGCCTAGCGCCGGACTGGAGCGCGCGGCGGGTCAACTTGCTGGAGCAGCCCGAGGCCGCCTCGGGCGTTCGTTCCATCAAGGATGGTGTCACGATCGACTACACTCCCTACGCGTTGATCAGCCTGCGGATTCAGCGCAGCTAGCCGGGCCCGCGACCGGGTCGGCCCGCGCCGACCCGCGGGGGGAGCTCGATGTGTTCCTCCGCGTCTCGTGTCAGTGCTTTCGGATCCATTGGTTGCGCTCGATCCAGTAGGCTTTGATCAGCTCCACCATCTTGACCAGCTCGTGCAGCGAGTCGGGCTTCACGAGGTAGGAGTTGCAGTGCGATTTGGCGGCCTCCACCACGTCGCGCGGCTGGGCGGAGGAGCTGAGCATCACCACCACGACGTTGTGGTCGAGCCGGGCGCGTATCCAGCGCAGCACTTCAAGGCCGTTTTTGCCCGGCAGCTTCACGTCGAGTAGGATCAGGTAGGGCAGGGGATGGCGGGCCCGGTCGGCGTAGTCGCCCTCGCCCGAGAGGTAGGCGATCGCGGCCTCGCCGTCGTGCACCGTGTGCACGGGGTTGATCACGTGCGCGCGGCGAAACGCGAGCCGCATGAGCTCGAGATCGTCGGGGTTGTCATCCACCAGCAGGATTGGTTCGTCGATCATGAGGAGCGGGGCCCGCGCGCTGCGGGCAGTTGGATGAAGAATCGGCTGCCCTCGCCGGCGTCGTCGACCAGGCCGGCCTCGCCGCCCATGCGCTCGGCGGCGGTGCGCACGATCGCGAGGCCGACGCCGGTGCCGTCCGAGCTGCGAGGCCCCTTGACCTGCTCGAAGAGCTTGAAGATGCGGTCGCGGTCCTCGGTGCGCACGCCGACGCCGTTGTCGCCCACGATCACGCGCACCGCCCCGGCGCCCGCCGGCTCGGTGGAGATGTGGATGTGCGGCGGCACGCCGTCGCGGGCGAATTTGACCGCGTTGGTGAGCAGGTTGGAGAGGCACTGCACGAGCGAGGGCTCGTGGGCGTGCACGGGGAGCAGGGGGCTGGCGACGACGATCTCGGCCGCGCCGTCCTTGACCTGCTCGTATTGGGCGACGACCTCGGGCACCAGCCGGTCGAGATCGACGTCGTGCGTGGTGAGGCGCGCCCGCTGCATGCGCGAGAGCGTGAGCACGTCCTGCACGAGGCGGTCCATGCGACGCGCGGCGGCGGCGATGCGCTCGAGGTAGTGGCGGCCCTGCTCGTTGAGCGAGGCGGCGTGCTCCTCGAGCAGGATCGAGGAAAAGCCCTCCATGGCGCGCAGCGGGGTGCGCAGGTCGTGGGAAATTGAATACGAGAAGGTCTCCAGCTGCTCCACCGCCGACTGGAGTTCGCGCGTGCGCTCCTCGACGCGTCGCTCGAGGCTGTCGTGCAGGCGCTGGAGCTCGTCCTCGCGGCCCCTGCGCTCGGTGATGTTTTCGATCACCTTCACAAAGCCGATCACCTGGCCGGCTTTGTCGCGCATCGAGGAGAGCGAGACCCGGGCGGGGTAGAGGGAGCCGTCGTTGCGCACGCGCATGCCCTCCTCTTCGTAGTTGCCGTGACGGATGGCTTCGCGGATCTCGAGTTCGGGTTTGCCGGCGGCGCAGTCCTCCTTGGTGTGAAACATCTCGAAGCTTCGGCCGATGACTTCCTCGGCCCGCCAGCCTTTCACGCGCGTCGCGGCGGTGTTCCAGGAGGCCACGCGCCCCTCGCGATCGAGGGCGAAGATGGCGTAGTCGCGCACGCTGTTGACCATCAGTTCGAAAAACTCGGGCGTGTTTGTCCAGGGTGGGGGCGGGGCGGGAGCGGGCGTTGGCGAGGGCGGAGGATTCATCAAGAGGCGTGGACGCGGCCAATGGAGAGCCGACCGCGGCTGGCGGATGCTTCGACCGCGGACCTGCTTGCGAGTGGCTGCGGGATTCCCCGGACGTCCTTTGGAAAGCGCCCCGGTGTCGGCCCCCGGGCGCGGGCCGGAAAGCGCGTCGGCGGCCCGCGCGGCGCGACTCCCCTTCGACTCCCGCCGGTCGGAGGATCCATGAAAACCAAGCGCCCGGCACCTTCCTCCGCCTCCGCATCGCCCGCTCCCTGGGATCAGCCGCGCCCCAAGAAGGCGCCGCGCACGAAGCTGACGCCCGAGAGCAAACGCAAGGCCCAGGCCGCCGCGGCGCGCGCCGGGCGGCGCTACCCAAACCTGGTCGACAACATGCGCGCCGCGCAGGAGCAGCGGCGCGCGGAGAAGAAGTAGCCGGCCCGGGGCCGCAGCGCAGGTTCGGAACATGGGCGGGACGCCCATGCCACCCCAGGCCGACGCTCTAGTCTAGGCGCGGGCGAGAAGTTCGCGCACCCAGCGCCGGTGCGGGCCCGACATGAGCACGCTCTCCAGCTCGCCCGGCGGCACCCACACCAGGCCGCCGGCCGCCGGCGCTCGCGGCAGGCGCGCCTCGGGCCAGGCGTGGATCGGCTCGGTGAAGGCGACGCGGGTGATGCCGCGCTTCTTCACGGCGAGCGGTTCGCCCGCGCCCGTGAGCGCCTCGGGCGTGAGGCCGAGCTGCTCGGCCGAGGGCAGCTCGTGCTGGCCGGCGAGGCGCCGGGCCGAGGAGTCGGTGCGGTGCAGGAGCAGCGCGCCGTCGCTCGCGCGGCGGCACCAGGCGCGGGCCACGGTGCGGGCCTCGATGACCTTGGCCGCGAGGCGCGGGTAGGCCTCGGGCTCGCCGGCGCGGCAGGCGGCGCAAAAGGCGCGCACCGGGCAGACGGTGCAGAGCGGGTTGTGGCGCGTGCAGACGGTGGCGCCGAGCTCCATCATGGCCTGGTTGTGGTCGCCGGGCTCGGCGTGGTTGAGCAGCGCGTCGGCCAGCGGCGCGAGGTCCTTGCCCGCCGCGGTGGTGTCGCGCCAGGCGCGGCCGTCGGCGGCGAGGCGGGAGAGGATGCGCACCACGTTGCCGTCGACCACGGCGGCCGGCGCGCCGAAGGCGATGCTGGTGATGGCGGCCGAGGTGTAGGGGCCGATGCCGGGCAGCTCCAGCCAGGCCTCGCGCGTGCGCGGCGGCTCGGGCAGCGCGACGAGGGCGCGGGCGAGTTTGTGGAGGTTGCGCGCGCGGGTGTAGTAGCCCAGGCCCTCCCAGAGCTTCACCACCTCGGCCTCGGAGGCGGCGGCGAGCGCGGGGAAATCCGGCAGCGCCTCCAGCCAGCGCGCGAAGTAGGGCAGCATGGTCTTCACCTGCGTCTGCTGGAGCATGAACTCGCTCACCACGGTCTTGTAGAGCGAGGGCTCCTCGCGCCAGGGCAGGCGGCGCCGGTGGGCGCGATACCAGCCGAGCAGATCGGCCTGGAAGGCGGGGGCGGAGGCGATGAGGGCGCGGGCGGACACGGGCAGGAGCCGGCACAGAAGGCACAAAACGCGCGCGCGCTCAAAGGCGCAGATTCCTTTTGTGCTTTTTGCGCCTTCTGTGGCCAACTGCCGGCCCCCTCCGAATGCCCAAGAAAACCGCCGCCGCCGATCCCGACGCGCCCAAGAAGCTCGCCAGCTACACCCTCAAGGTCACCGACGAGGAGTTGACCAAGCTCGGCGCGCTCCTCGCCGCGCGCGGCTGGGAACGTTTTGACGTCGCCTACGCCCGCTTCGCCTTCCGCAACGAGGCCGCCAAGGTCAACGTGACCGGCTACGAGAGCAAAAAGGTGGTCATCGCCGGCAAGGGCACCGAGGAGTTCGTGAGCATGGTGCTCGAGCCCGAGATCACCGGCGCGGCCAAGCTTGGCTACGACGAGGTCAACCACCCCGACTGGTTCGAGGAACACGCCGGCTGCGACGAGTCCGGCAAGGGGGACTTCTTCGGCCCGCTGATCGCCGCCACCGTGATCGGCTCCAGGAGCATGATCGAGGCCTGGCGCGCGGCCGGCGCGCAGGACTCGAAGAAGATGACCGAGTCGCGCATCCTCGAGCTCGACAAGCTCATCCGCGGCACCCACGGCGTGGTGGTCAAGGTGATCCACGCGCGCGACATGCGCCAATACAACAGCCTCATGGGCACCCGCTTTCGCAGCCAGAACCAGATCCTCGCCTTCCAGCACGCGCGCGCCCTGCAGGAGGCCTTGGCCGAGAAGCGGGTGGCCTGGGGTCTGCTCGACCAGTTCAGCGAGGATCCGCTGGTGCAGCGCGAACTCACCAAGCTCGGCGTGAGCGGCTTCGAGCTGCGCATGCGCACCAAGGCCGAGGAGGACCCGGTGGTGGCCGCCGCCTCGATCGTGGCGCGCGCCGAGTATGTGCGGCAGATGGTCGCGCTCTCGCGCCGCTTCGGCGCCCCGCTGCAAAAGGGCGCGAGCGCCGCGGTGAAGACCCAGGCGCACGAGATCATCCAGCGCTTCGGCGCCGACGCCCTGCGCGATTACGCCAAGCTGCACTTCCGCACCGCCTACGAGGTGGTGAGCGAGGCGGGCAAGCTCGACGAGCTCCCGCTGCGCCCGCCGCCGCCCAAGAAGGAGTGGGGCTCGGGCGCCGCCTGAGTCCCGCGCCCGCGCTTGTGAAGGTGCGGGCGCCCGCGCCCGGCGTTTGCGCCCGCGCTTGTGCCCGCCCGCGCCTCCGTTTTCGCTCTGCTTTCCGTTCTCATGCCCGCCAAGCGTCGCCAACTCCGTGGTTTCGACCTGAAGCAGCTGCAGGGTCACCCCGAGCTGATCGGGGTCGACGAGGCCGGGCGCGGCGCCCTGGCCGGCCCGGTGGTCGCGGCGGCCGTGCTGGTGACGCGCGATTTTCTGGAGAGCCGTTGGGCCGAGGAAAACGCGCGCCGCATCAACGACTCGAAACAGCTCAACGCCGCCGAGCGCGACGCGCTTTACCTCGACTTCGAGGCGCTGGCCGCGGAGGGCCGCATCCACGCCCAGATCGGCGAGGCCACGGTCGCGGAGATAGAGACCGAGAACATCCTCGGCGCGACCAAGCTCGCCATGCGCCGCGCGCTCGAGGGCATCTACCCGCCCTCCGCCTTCGCCGCGCCGCCGCGCGAGCCCGACCTGTTTTCCACGCCCGAGGAGATCGCCGCCTACCGCCCGCAATCGCAGGCGCGCATCCTCGTCGACGGCCTGCCGCTGAAAAACTTCCCCTATCCGCACCACGCCGTGGTGCAGGGCGACGGGCGCTCGCTCTGCATCGCGATGGCCTCGGTGATCGCCAAGGTGAGCCGAGACCGCACGATGATCGCGCTCGACGCCGCGCACCCCGGCTACGGCTTCGCGCAGCACAAGGGCTACGGCACCGAGGAGCACCGCGAGGCGGTGATGCGCCTCGGCCGCTGCGCGCAGCACCGGGAGATCTTTTTGCGCAAGCTGCTCTCGGGCCGCGTGGACCCGGCGCAGCTGGGCCTGCTCGACGAGGACCTGGACGTCGAGGCGGCGGTGTAGCGGCGGTGCGCGGGAGCGCGCGCCCGGGGCGCGGGCCGGGGGCGAAGGGAGGGACGGCGGCTCCCGGCGGGCTCCGGGCGGGGCCCTGCGTAGGATGGCCGATTTTCCCCGAGGCGGCTTGCCAGCGGGGCCGCCCGCGGCGCAGCGTCGGCCCATGCGTTACCTCCGTCTGCTGCTCATTCCGCTGCTCGCGTTCGTCGTCGTCGGCGCCTCGGGTTGCGCCTCCACCCGCACGAAGAAGAAAAACTACCCGGTCTCCGTGGTGCGATTCTTGTTGGAGGCGGATCAGAACACCGCCGGCGCCGTGGTTCGCCTGCCGCAGAGCGGCGTGGTGATCCCGGTCGAGGCCAAGGCGCACTTCACGGAATATGATGTGGAGGGCGTCGAGGTCGTCGACAACGAGCTGGGCAAGAGCCTCGTGTTCAGGCTCACGCCGCAGGCCGGCCGCGATCTCTTCCGCCTCAGCGTGCCCAACCAAGGCCGGCGGATCATCACCACCGTGAACGGTATGCCCATCGGCGCGCGCCGCATCGAGCGTCCGATCTCGCAGGGCGTGATCGTGACCTATGTGGAAGTTCCCGAGGCCGAGCTGGCCGAGCTGGCGCGCAATATCACCCGCACTTCGCGCGACATGCGCGAGGAACTCGAGAAGAAGAAATGACGGGGGCGAGGTTTGTCTGGTGGGCCGCGACCATCGTCGCGGCTTTGCTGTGGGCGGGCTGCGGCGAGCACGGTGCGGCCTCGAAATCGGGGGGCGGCGGAGCGGGGGCCCCGCGTGTCGCTTCGCCCTCGCCAGGCAGCAAGGACGCCGGGCCGCCGGCCAAGGTGGTCCTGCCGCGCCCGGTCAATCTGGTGTGGCCCACGCCCAACGACGCCTACCTGCGCGGCGCGCCGGTGGAGCAGTTTGTGCAGCCCACCGTGTCGGGCGAGGTGCTCTCGGGTCTTTTCGGCAGCACGCGTAGCGGCGGGCGGCAGTTTCACGAGGGGCTCGATCTTTTCCCGATCAGGCGGGACGCGCGGGGCGAGGCGCTCGATCCGGTGTTTGCCATCATGGACGGCGTGGTGCGCCACGTGAGCGCGCGCGAAGGCGCGAGCAGCTACGGGCGCTACATCGTTTTGGAGCATCCGGGGCAGTCGCCGGCCGTCTACAGCCTCTACGCCCACCTCGCGAGCATCGCGCCCGGCATCGAGCCCGGGCGGCAGGTCGCGGCCGGCGAGACGCTCGCCATCATGGGCCGGAGCGCCGGTGGCTACACGATCCCGAAGGAGCGCGCCCACCTGCACCTCGAGATCGGCGTGCGGGTGACGGATCGTTTCCAAGAATGGTATGACGCGCGCGGCTTCGGCAGCCGCAACGAGCACGGCTTGTGGAACGGCATGAACCTGATGGGGCTGGATCCGCTGGATTTCTATGCGTTGCGGCGGGCCGGCGGGCTCTTCGCGCTCGACGAGGTGTTCGCCTCGCAGGCGGTGGCGGTGACCCTGCGCATCGCCAAGACCAAGGAGCCTGATTACGTGCGGCGTTACCCGAGCTTGGTGGAGCCCGGCGCGATGCTGGCCGCCGGCTGGGAGATCGATTTCGGCGTCACGGGGGTGCCTTTGCGCTGGCGGCGTCTCGGTGCGGGGGACGTGAGCGGCTGGCGGGCGGGCGAGGTGCGCATCGTGCGCGTGGACCAGGATCTCCTCGACGCGAATCGCGCCCGACGTCTCGTGCGCACGGTGCGGGGCGCGCCGGTGCCGGACGAGGATTTGCGGACCGTCTTGGAGCAGTTGTTCGGACTGCGCCGTTGAGGCGAGGGTGCTTGCGGCGGCTTGCGGAGCGCTCGAGTTCGTGAAGACCCTCTCTTCATGAAAGCGTTCTACTCGGTGTTGGCGGGGGTGGTTTTGGTCTCGGGCGTGACCATTTGGGTGCTGGCCACGAGACAGGCCGAGCCCGCTTCCGTCCCGCCTCTCCGCTCGTCGGAAGCGGTTCCCGAACCCGCGGTGCCCGTGGAGCCCCAGAGGCGAGCGACTGCGGGCGCCGCTCCCGATGCCGCGGGCGAGCTCCCGTCGGCGGCCATGGCGGAGCAAACCGCTCCGCGCGGTCCGGACCTGGGTTCTCCGCTGCCGCGGGACCCGGCGCTTGCTCGCGAAGTGATCGCGCGTTTGAGCCTAAGCCAGGACGCGGGGCAGGTGCCGGCCTTGGCGAGGTTTTTGGAACATCCGGCGGAGGAGGTGCGGGTGGCTGCGGTGCAGGGTTTGGTGCTCTTGGGCGAGATGGCCGCCGTGCCTTATCTGCGCAACGCCGCGGCGCGGAGCGAAACGGCTTTGCCGGGCGAGGCGGCTTTGATGAGGAACGCGGCGGAGCTTTTGGCGCGGGGGGCCGAGCCTTTGATGCGCGGTCCAATCGCCGTGCCGGATCCGGCCACGCGGGAGACGCTGGAGTTGCCGCCGGAGGCGGCGTCTCCTTCGGAGCCGTGAGGTGGGGGGCGGCGATGGCCTCGTCGCCGCGCGCCCGGGCTTATCCCTGGACCAGCGCCCTCTCCTGGGCGGCCCCGAATGGTGCCGAGTTACTCGCCCCAGGTGCTGCGGGCGGCGCGAAGCGCGGGCTCCCAAGCCTTGGGATCGGAGCCGAGGTCGGGGCTGTCGGCGAGGAAGGAAAGGTGCTCTCGAATCATCGTCTGCAGCTTTGGCTCGGTGCGCACGGGCAAGGCGGCCAAATAAAGATCGGCTTGGTAGCTCAGAGGTTGGTTGAGCGCCTCCGTGAGAATGGTCTCGGCGAAACCATCGGGAACCCGAGGGTCGGTCACCAAGGGGGCGAGAAGCTCTTTCTCGGCTCCGGCCGAGAGGTTCAAGGCGTGGGCGAGGGCCTCTTCGCGCTCGGTCATGGGTTGACGGCCGTCGCGAACGACGTCGAGCAGGCGGCGGGCGACTTTTTGCAGATCCTCCTCCGGGTCGGAGAGAATGTCGCCCACCGTGGGCAATCCGCGCGGGGATGCGCCGTCCGGCGGGGTGAGCTCCGTGACCGAGGTCTCCGCATCGTCGGCCCCGGGAGAGGACAGCGGAGCAGGCGAGGTGATGGCCGGCCCGGTGGGCGGGTGGTTGGCGTCCTGAGGTCGCAGGGTGGGAATATCTCCCGGAGGCACGGGCGGCACCGAGCGCCAGATCAATACGAAGACCGCGGCGATCAGAGTGACTAAGATGAGAATTTTTTTCATGAATCGAACAAGGGTTTAGGCCTTCGTGGCTTATCGGATTTGAGGCGCAGCCGGGCCCCGGTGGGAGGGGGGCGCGGATGATTATCTGGTGGACTGGCGTTTCAATACGATCTTTAGCGTAGGGGCCCTGCGGTCGGGTTTCACTTACTCCCCGCAACCCGAAGTCATCAGATCCGCCATGAACATCCCCCCGTTATCCTCCGTGTAGTTTTCGGTATCTTGTTGTTGGGAGTCCTCTGCCCCGTCAAGGCCGTGCCGCCAAACGACGACCCGGCGAACGCCACGCTCCTCAGTGCCGACTCCTACATCAGCCGGGCTCGTGGCCCCATCGCCGGTGCGACCTGGAATATGGAATTTCCCGATCTCTGGTTGCCGTCCGTCTGGCATCGGTGGACGGCGCCGATCTCCGGCAAAGTCGCGGTGCAAGCCAATGGTCTCGGGTTTTGGGTCTTTGGCTCCGCCTATCGCGAGTGGGCCCCCGGCGTCTACACCCGCGTGGGCACGAGCACCCTTTCCAGCGGTTGGCGCTCCACCGGCGCCACCAATACCGAGTTCAGCTTCGATGCCGTGGGCGGGGCCACCTACCTGATCGCGGTGCGAGATGGCGGCACTTTCGGCAACGTCCCGGAGGCCAGCCGCTACTATGTTCTCGCGCAGGCCTTTCTCCCCAATCCCTTCTCCGACAACTTCGCCACGCGACCCAACATCGGAGGCACAAAATTCACGATTCGCAGCCCCATCGTCGGCTACGGAGCCGAGACCGGTGAGCCCGAGCATGGCCCGGTTTCCCGGCCGGCGGCCCGCGCGGCCCGCGCCACCGGTTGGGTGTCCTACCAAACCCCGGTTCGTCGGACCGTTTCCATGAACGTGTCCGCCGCCTTCGATCCGCTGGTCTCCGTCTACACCGGAGAGACCTTCCCCACCTTGGAACGGGTGGCCCAAGGAGTCGGCTCCCAGATCGGCAACCAATGGACCACCCGGCTCTCCTTCGTGGCCGAGGCCAATGTGCCTTACGCCATCGCCTTTGACGGGGCGGGCCGCACCGGCGTCCTCCAGTTGAGCGTGGAGACGAGCATCGCGCGGCCCGGCTTCGCCCTGGCGCCCCAATCCACCACCGTCCAGCAAGGCACCAGCGCCATCTTCACGGCCGTGGCCGCCTCCACGGGCCCCGCCACTTACCGTTGGCAGCGGCAACGGGCCGGCACGCGTGAGTGGGTCGACCTCTTTGATACCACCAACCTCTCTGGCTCCGCCACCGGCACCTTGGTCGTCGGGGCTGTGACCTTGGCGATGAATCAGGATCGCTACCGCGTCATCGTCACCGATTCGATTGGCACGACCACCAGCAACCCGGTTGTTCTGACCGTCACCGAGTTTGCGCCGATCGCCCAAGAGTTCCGTGGCACCATAAACGCCTTCGACCTCTCGGAGGGGAACGTCAGCGGCGACACCTATCACGCCCGCGGTCTGCCCCGCGGCCTCAGCATCGACCCCAACACCGGCGTCATCTCCGGCGTCATCACCGGACGGCCGGGAACCTACCGTGTCACCTATTGGGCGACCACCGGCGGGGTGCGCAGCCAAGCCTACGTCTTGCTGATCCACGTCGCCCCCTTCCCGTCGGACTTGGTGGGACGCTTTGAGGGCCTGCTCACCGAGCCGGATCTCGGGCTGCCCGGCCAAAAGATGGAGCTTCGGGTCGCCGCCAACGGCGCCTTCAGCGGACGCGTTTTCTCGCTGCCGGATAGCCGGGCCTATCCGTTCAAGGGCGTCTTGAGTCTCAATCAGACGGCTCGCACCGCCTCCGCCGAGGTCCTGATCAGGCGCGGACGGGACCTTACGCCCCGGACTCTCCAGTTCGTCGTGCGCGAGATCGATTCCACTTTTGCGGCCGATTTCTCGGAAGAGGGCGGCGAGCTGGTCGCGAGCACGACCACCGGATTCCGCCTTGGCACTTTCTCGGCCGCGGAACCCGCGCCTTGGGCCGGAGAATACTCGGGCCATCTCACCACCTCGGTCAACACGGGCCCTGATGTTCCCCTCCCCGGTGGCTACAGCTGGACCTTTGCCACCATCGAGCCCGCGACAGGCATCCTGCGGATGCGCGGACGACTCGCGGACAACGCCAAGGTCACCGCGGCCACCCGTGCCTCCGAAGACGGAGAATACCTCGTCGCCCGCCGCATGTATCCCGGCGTGGGCGGTGCGGTGGCCGGGTGGGTGGACTTCACCCGGATCGAGGGCAGCCTCTGGTATGAAGTTGCTGGCGCGGGCTCGGCGCTCTTCTGGAGCAAGCCCGCGCGCGAGCGGGATCGCTACTACCCCGAGGGTTTTGGCGCGCTCGGTCTCGGCACGAACATGCAGCGTTGGTGGGTGCCTCTGGTGCCGCTCACCTATTACCTCGGTCTCGGCGACTCCTCGGATCTGATCCTCCGCGTGCAATCGCCCACCGTGGACAATGGGGGAGAAAACCCCCGTCAACTCCCCACCGATATCGAGTGGATGCCGACCAACGGCTTCCGCGTGAAGGGCGGCGGCGCCAACCCGAGTCGCTTCAAGATGTCCGTCAACCCCCTGACCGGCGCCTTCACGGGCAGCTTTGAAGTCACGGACGTCGTGCCCGAGCGTGTGCGCCCGGTGAAGCGCACGGTCTCCTTTAGCGGAGCCTTCCAGCAGCCCCGGCAGATGGTTGCGCCTGGCACCGTGCTCGGTCGTGGTCTGATGGTCATCCCGCCCCTCCCCGGCTCGGACGGCTTGGTGCGCACCGGCTTGATCGAGATCTTGGCGAATGCTCCGCCCTTGCCCGAGCCGCCGGAAGACGAAGTCGTCGACCCGACTCCGGAACCCCCGGGGGACGAGGTCGTCGACCCGACTCCTGAGCCGCCGGTGGAAGATCCGGTGATCGAAGTAGTCTGAACAGTAGCTTGAGCAGCCCCGCCCTACTCCGGGCGGGGCTTTTTTGTGACCTTCGACCGGCCCGCCGTGGCAAGCAAGCGGGGATGGCCTGGGGCGGCGATGTCCCGCCGGCGGGCGGTGGAACAGAGCGGGCGGCGAACGGCGTGGTTTATCGCGGGCCGCGCCGGGCCTGGCCCGGCCCGGCGTCGGTCGCGCGCTCGATCGGCCGACCGTGCTCGTCGACCTCGATCTCCACCGGCACTTGAATGACGCGGCCGTCGCTGGTCGTTTCCGTGCGCCAGCTGCGCACCACGCGGCGCTCGCCGTGGAAAGCCGAGGCGCTCGCGCCCACGAAACCTTCGCCCGCGCCCACCACCGCTCCCGCCACGTTGCCGGCCACCGCCCCCGCCGCGCTGCCCGCCGCCGTGCCGACGGCCGGCCCGGGTTGCCGCGTGTTGACCACCCGCCCGTCGCGGTGGGTCGCGCATCCGCTCATCAGCACCGACGCCGCCAGCAGCAAGGCCGAACGTGGAAGGAAGTGTTTCATGGTGGGCTTTGGTTTGCCTGCAAGCTGCCCGCCCGGAGCGCCCTTGGCAACCGCGCGCCGCATGCCGCGCCACCGGCGGCGGGCCTTCGTCCCTACACCGCCCAAGCCAGGATGCCCGCCAGCACGAGGGCCGAGGCCACCGTGCTCAGCACCACCGTCTGCGCCGCGAGCGCCTCGTCGCCCCCCATCTGCTGCGCCATGGTGTAGGAGGCCACCGCGGTCGGGCAGGCGAGGCCGACGAGCAGGATCAGTCGCTCCGTCCCGGTGATGCCGAGCCAGGCCGCCAAGCCCCAGCCCAGCAGGGGCGAGAGCAAAACCTTGCCCGCCACCGCCGCCCAAGTGGGGGCCCGCCAGGCACCCGTCGGCAGGGAGGCCAGGACCGCGCCCACGGTCACGAGCGCGAGGGGCACCGCCATGCGCCCGAGCAGGCCCACCGTTTCACCGAGGGCGCCGGGCAAGACCCAGCCCCGCGTATAGGCGAGTCCGCCGAGGGCGCTCGCCCAGATGATGGGATTGCGCAACCACTCGCTCGCGAGGGGGCGCACCGTGCCCCAGCCGAGCCCGTGGCGACTGGTCACGAGCATCGCCACCGCGAGCACGTTGTAGAGCACCATCATTGGCGCGAGCAGGAGCATGAGCCCGGCGGCGTCGACCCCCGGGGCCTTGAGCAGGATGGGCAGGCCGACGAAGGCCAGATTGCCGCGGAAGAAGGCCTGCGCGAAGGTGCCGCGATCCTGCCAACGCAGACGCAGCGCGCCCGCCACGATCCAGCCCAGAGCCGCGACCACCAGCGTGGCGCCGGCCATCACCAGCAGGTTGCGCCCGCCCCAGGAGGACCAGCCCGCGCCCGCGCCGGGGCCGCCGCGCGTGAGGCTGGAGAGGATCAGCGCGGGCAGGGCGATCCAGTAGCAGAGGCGGTTGAGGCAGGGCAGCGCGCCCGGGCCGAAAAAGCCGCCGCGCTGAAGCGCCACCCCGAGCACGACGAGGAGAATGATCGGCCCGAGCAGCTCGAGGACGGTGCTCACAGCGCGACGAGTTCCCAGCCGACCGCACCGTCGGCGGCGAGAGTGAGCCAGGCGAAGCTGCGCACCTGGGCGCGGGGCCGCGTGATGCAGCCGGGGTTGAGCCAACGCACCCCTCGCGCGTCGGTCGCGTCGGAGGGCACGTGGGTGTGGCCGCTCAAGACAAACTCCGCGCCGGCGGGCGCGCGCCGCGGCGCGATGTGCTCGAGGTGAAACACGCGTCCGCGCCGCTCGAGGCGACGGGTGAGCGGCCAGGCCTCGATCCAGTCGTTGTTGCCGCGGACCACGTTGAGCGGGCGCCCGATGAGCTCGAATTCGACGAGCGTGGCGGGATCGCACACGTCGCCCAGATGCCAGAGCTCGTCGGCCTCGGCGGCGAGGCGTGCGGGCAGGCCGGGCGGGAAGCGGTCGTGCGTGTCGCCAAACACCGCGACGCGCCAGGGCCGCGAGGGGAGCGAGGGCGAGGATCCGGTTGGCGGCGGGCGAGGCGGCTTGGGCGGCATCGGGGCGGGCGGTGGGGCGGGGGCGCCGCCCCGCCGGCTAGGCTTTGGCCGGGATCGCTCCGCTCGGCGCGGCGGTCGCGGCCGGCCGGGGCGGGTCGATGGGCGCGTGGCTCCCGCGGCGGGCGTCGACCGCCCAACCGTAGAGGTCGGAGTATTGGCGCGCGCTCACCTGCCAGGAAAAATCCTGGGCCATGCCGCGGAGGCGCAGGTTGAGCAGCTCCTCGGGGCGATCGTAGTAGGTGGCGCAGGCCCAGCCGATCGTGTTGTAGAGGGCGGGCGCGGTGGCGTCTTGGAAGCGGAAGCCGGTGCCGCTGTGCTCGCCTTCGGAGAACTGCGCGACGGTGTCGATCAAGCCGCCGGTCGAGCGCACGATGGGCGGCGTGCCGTAGCGCATGGCATACATCTGGGTGAGGCCGCAGGGCTCGGCGCGGCTGGGCATGACAAAAAAGTCGGAGCCGGCCTGGATGAGGTGCGAGAGGGCGTTGTCGTAGCCCACGTGCAGGCCCACGCGGCCGGGGTAGTTCGCGGCGGCCCAGCGGAAGCTGTGCTCGAGGCCGGGATCCCCCGAGCCGAGCAGGGCAAACTGCACGTGCATGCGGTCGAGGATGTGCGGCAATGCCTCGGCTAGCAGGTCGAGGCCCTTTTGGTGCGCGAAGCGGGACACGACGCCGAAGACCGCGATGTGCGGATCGGGCGCGAGGCCGAGCCGTTTTTGCAGGGCGGCCTTGGCGGCGGCCTTGCCGACCTCGAGCGAGCGCTGGTCGTAGGGGCGCGGGAGATGTTTATCCATCGCCGGGTTCCACGCGGCGGTGTCGATGCCGTTGAGGATGCCCACCAGGTCGGCCGCGCGGAAGCGGAGCACGTGGTCGAGGCCGAAGCCGCCGGCCGGCATCTTGATCTCCTCGGCGTAGGTGGGGCTCACGGTGCTGAGCTTGGTCGAGTGGTAGAGGCCGGCCTTCATCAGGTTGACCGCGCCGACGCTTTCGGTGCTGTCGGGCCGGAACTCGGAGGGCGGCAGGTGGGCGAAGTCGATCACGCGGCGGTGCGAGTAGCCCTGGTGCTCGAGGTTGTGGATGGTGAAGACGGAAGCGGTGCGGCCGAGCGGGGTGTTGCGCAGGGTGGTGTTGAGCAACACGGGCAGCAGGCCGGTCGTCCAATCGTGGGCGTGGACGACGTCGGGGATCCAGCCAAGTTGGAGGCAAAGGTTGAGCGAGCCGCGGCAGAGGAAGGCGAAGCGGAGGTCGTTGTCGGGGAAGTTGCCCTCGGGGCCGGCATAGACCTCGGGGCGGGCGAAAAACTCCGCGTGCTCGAGCGCGTAGACGGGAACCGTCGAGCCGGGGAGAACGGTTTCCCACGTGCGGGCCCAGCGGGCCTCGGGGCCCACGTCGACGCCCAGCGGCTCGGCGCGCGCCTGCCAGCCGGAGTCGAGGCGGAGGCTGCCGTAGGCGGGCAGCACCACTCGCACATCATGACCGAGCGCGGCGAGCGCCTTGGGGAGCGAGCCGACCATGTCGGCCAAGCCTCCCACTTTGACAAAGGGTTCTACCTCGGGGGAAACGAACAGGACTTTGAGCGGGACCACGAGGGTCGAACAAAGCGCGGGGGGTGGGGGAGCCGAGAAAAAAGCGGCGGCGGCTTCAAATTGGCTTCAGGAAACGGAAAACGCCCCGGGAGGATTTCCCGGGGCGTGGGGCTTTGATGAAAGCGCTTGGCGGGGCGCGTCGGCCTGGCTGCTTCGGCGGCTTACGCGGCCATCTCCCGGAGGGCGGCATCGCGGTGGCGGCGTGCCTTGGGCAGCTCGCTGCGGCGGCAGAGCGCCCGGTCGAGCTTGTCGATCAGGAGGTCGACCGCCTTGTAGGCGTCCTCGGAGGCGACGGAGGCCACGAGGTCCGGTCCGCCGATTTCGATGTGACCCTTGGCGACAAACACGGCGCGACCGCGGGTGGCGTCGTGTTCGAGGTCGATCCGGATACGATCGATGCGGGGTTCGTGCCGGAGGAGACGCGAGGCCTTGGACCTAAGGGTATCGCGGAGGGCGTCGGTGAGGGTGAGGTGGATGCCGCGAAGGAGGACCTTCGCGCCGACGTCGGGGGAAGCATTGGGTGTCATATCGTGGGGGAATGACCGGCTTGTGCGGCGCGGGTGCCATATAATGGCGGCGTGGGATTCCAGAGCGGTTTCGGTTGACGGGGCGGGAAGGTGTGGGGCGCGAGCGGTGGTGAGTGCGCGTGGTTTCCGGCCCCGGCTTGTCATGCGGGGCGCGGCGCGCATGGTTCGCGCGCATGGCCGATCCGAAGCTTCTCGAGACTTTTCCCAATCCCGCGCCGGGGCGCGACTACCTCATCGAGCACACGCACCACGAGTTCACCTCGCTGTGTCCGATGACGGGGCATCCCGACTTCGCGCACATCCTCGTGCGCTACGTGCCGGACAAGACCTGCGTGGAGCTGAAGTCGCTCAAGGTCTACTTCCACGCCTTCCGCAACGAGGGCATCTTCTTCGAGGCGGTGACCAACAAGATCTGCGACGATCTCGGCGGGGCCCTGCGGCCGCGCTCGCTCGAGATCGTCGCCGACTGGAAGGCGCGCGGGGGCTTCACCTCGCGGGTGACGGCACGCTGGTCGCCGCCCGCGGCGTCGACGCGAGGCGCGGCGAAGAAGGCGCGGCGCTGAGCCCCGCGCGGGCGCGCAGGGCGGTGAGGAAGGCGTCGCGGTTGAGCGGCGTGACGACGACCGCCGGGCCTTGGTGGCGCGGGATCGTGACCGCGCTCTCGGTGCGCGTGTCGAGGCGTGGCGAGGCCTCGGCCGTGTCACCCGGCCGGGCGGCGGCGAGATCGAGCTCGGCCAGCGGCACGCGGGTCTGGAGAAAGCCGCTCTCGAGGAGCAGCTCGTCGGGCGTGAGCGTGGCGCGGCCGAGCGGCGTGCTGGAGATGGTCCAGGCGCAGATCGCGGTGCCGACAAAGCCGATGCCGGCGACGACGGAGGCGAGCGTGATGTTTTCCGCCAGGAAGTAGACGGCGGCAAAGGTGGGCGCGGCGGGCGCGATGGCAAAGGCCATGGCCTTGTCCCAATTGTGGCGGCGGGAGCGGGGAGCGAGTTCGAAGACGGCGTTCACGGGGCGGGACGATAGCCGCGGAGCGCGCGCCGCGCGATTGGAGGCGGGCGAATTTTTTCCAAGCGCCCCGGCCGCCATTATTGCCGCCCGGAAAGCCGCCCGGAAATTGTCACCCATTGGGTGACAATTCGGGAGGGTCGAAGGGCCGGCTGCGTGAGTGGCGGTGGCGGAGGAGTGTCACCAGATTGGTGACAATTTCGCGCGGCGGGCGGTGGCGGCGGAGGCGAATTTGGGGCGGGCGCGGCCGGGGCGGGTGACGAAGGAGGGGGCCGGTTATCGCCGCCCGGAAAGTGTCACCCATTGGGTGACAGTTTGAGTGGGTCGAAGGGCCGGCTGCGTGAGCGGCGGGGGCGGACGAGTGTCACCAGATTGGTGACAAACTTTCAGCTCCGTGTAGCCGGGTCGAGTGGGGGGATTGTCACCAGATTGGTGACAATCTTCGCGCGGCGGGTGGTGGCGGCTTAGGCGGATTTGGAGCGGGCGCGGCCGGGGCGGGTGACGAAGAAGAGCACAATGCCGGTGAGCGAGGCGAGGAAGGCGAGGGCGCAGAAGGCGACGATCACCGCGTCGCGGGTCGGCTTGTGCGGGATGAAATTGTATTTGTGGAGCGCGCCGAAGAGATTCGCCTCCAACTGGCGGCGGTCGTCGGTGTGGCGCGCCACTCCTCCAGTCACGGTGCTCACATAAAGACGCGTGCCGCGTCCGTCGGCGACATCGATGCGATGCACGGGAAGGAGGCGAAAGATGGGCGCATACTCCCGATCGTAGGCCTCAAGACGTCGCGCATACGTGAAGGCCTCGGGCGGCAAGGCCGCGGCGGCGAGGTGGCGGCGCGCGATGTCGAAGGCGAGGCGCGTCTCGAGGTGCGGCTCCTCACGACCGTCACGGGCGCTGAAATAGCGCGGACCTTCGGCGCTCGCGACCAGATACCATGCTTCGCCGTTGAGTAGGCGCACTTGGATCGAGCGGATACGCAGATCGTCGGGAAGAGCGGAGATCGGCAGGTCGACCACGGCGGGCGCAAAGCCCGGCGGGGGCTCGGGACGGGGTGGCGGCGATTGCGTCCACGTCATGACGACGTGGAGCGCGCCGCTACCGCTGGCGAGGAGCACAAAGAGCGCGCAGGCGAGGCCGATCCAGCGGTGGAGGGCTCGGGTGGTGGAGGGGCGCATGGGGAATGACGGGTGGCGAATGACCAATGACCAATGACCAATGACCAATGACCAATGACCAATGGCCGGAGCCAAGGGCGAATGACCAAGGACCGATGATCGTGGCGGATGCGGAAGCTTGTGCGGAAAGGGTGATCGCGAACGGTGCGGTTTAGAATCTGTATTCGCCGCCCAAATACAGGGCGCGCCCGTCGCCGGGGAGGAACTGCGGGGAGTCGGCGCCGGCGGCGTTGAGGATGACGCCGTGGGTGGCGGCGTGGGTCTTGTCGGCGAGGTTGCGCGCCTCGACGAAAAAGGAGAGGCCGCGGGGGAGGCGGCGGCCGGCCTTGAGGCCGACGAGCGCGTAGGGATCGGCGGCGAGGGTGTTGGCGTGGTCGACGTAGCTTTTCTCCGGCACCCACTCGAAGGTGGGGCCGAAATACCAGCCGGCGGCGGTCTCGAGGAGCAGCTCGCCGCGCAGCAGGTGCGGGGGCAGGCCGGCGATGCGGTTGTCCTCGGAATCGGGGACGCCGGGCACGGGGCCGTCGAAGCGGAAGTCGCCGTATGTCCAGGCGAGGCGGGCGACGAGGCGCTGCGCGGGCGCGGCTCCGGGCGCCGTTTTCCAAGGCGTGCCAAGCAGGTCGGCCTCGAGGCCGAGCTCGACGCCCTGGTGGATGGTGCGGTCGGCGTTGAGCGTGCCGGTGACGGGGCCGGGCAGCTGGATGGCGAGCAGCTCGTCGTCGAGGCGCGCGTGGTAGAGCGAGAGGTCCCAGCGCAGGGGGCCGCGCGCGCCGCGGGTGCCGAGTTCGTAGGTGATGGCTTCCTGGGCGCGGTTGGCCACGACGGTGGCGCCGGTGGTGCCGCCTTCGCTGAAGGAGGGCGGCTCGTAGCTGCCGCTCACATTGGCGTAAAACTGGAGGTCGCGGGCGGCGTTGTCCCAGCGGGCGCCGATCTTGGGCGCGAGGTGGTCGAAGCGGCGGTCGTAGGTGCTGCCGTCGGGGTTGGTGATCTGGGTGCCGGCGGCGTTGGCGGTGAAGAGGCGGGTGTTGCGGCGGGTGTTTTCGGAGGCGGAGAGGCCGAGGATGCCGGTGAAGCCGGCCCCGAGCGCGAACTGGCTCTCGGCGTAGGCCTCGAGGTTGGCGGCGACTTGTTCGTCGCGTTGGCGCAGCAGGCCGCGGGCGCCGGCGTCGTTGTTGAACTGGGCGGAGCGGGTTTCGCCGCGGTGGTAGAGCAGGCCGGCGCGGAGATGGTGGTCGCGGCCGAGGAGTTCGCCCTCGTGGGCAAAGGCGAGGCCGAGCAGGGCGTCGTTGGAGAGGTGGTCGATCACCTGAAAGATGGGGTGGTCGAGGTCCTTGTAGGTCCAGGCGGCGAGCAGGGAGACGGAGCTGTCGGCGCCGAGGGTGGCGGTGGTCTTGGAGGCGGCGCGGAGGAGGTCGAAGTCGCGTTTCTGGTCGAGGGCGAGGTTGGCGGGGTTGGCCTGGCGCGGGTCGGCCTCGAGCTGGGCCTTGGTGAGGTTGCCCGGCAGCTCGGAATCGGTGCGCACGGCGGTGAGGAAGAGTCGGGTCTCGACGCGCTCGTTGAAGCGGAGGCCGGCGTTGGTGAAGAGGCGCTGGGTGTTTTGCGCGGCGTGCTCGCGGAAGCCGTCCTGCTGCGCCTGGGTGAAGCTCGCGTAGGCGTCGGTGGCGCCGCAGGTGAGGCCGCCGCCGAGGGTGGCGCGCAGGTAGTCGAAGGAGCCGAGTTCGAGGCGCGCGAGCGCGCCGGGATCGGAGCGGCCGGTGCGGGAGACGTAGTCGATGGCGCCGCCCAGGGTGGAGCCGCCGCGGGCGAGGGCGTTGGCGCCGCGGTGCACGGTGACGTAGGCGGCGGCGGCGGGCTCGAGCGACTGCATGTCGAAGCCGCCGTCGGCGAGGTTGAGCGGCACGCCGTCCTGCAGCACGCGAATGCCGCGCCCGTGGAAGGTGCGTTGGAGGCCGGAGCCGCGGATCGAGAGGCGGGCCTCGTCGGCGCCAAAGCGCGGCTGGGCGAAGACGCCGGGCGCGAGCGCGAAAGTATCGGCCAGCGTGGAGGCGCGGCCGCGGAGGTAGGCGTCCGAATCAATGATGCCCGCCCCTCCGGGCACGCGCGCCAGCTCGGCCCGCGCGGCGTCGAGATCGGGCACGGTGAGCGAGGGCGCGGCGGGCGCGGGAGCGGTGGTGTCGACGGGCTCCAATTCCACGAGCGGCAGGCCGAGGAGCGGAGCGGTGAAAAGCAGAGCGGTGGGAAGCGGAAGAAGAGTGCGGGTGTGCATAGCACGAGGATGGAACAGGATAGCGGTGGTCCGGGGCGGCGTCCCCAAGGCGGGTGACGGGGCGCATCCCCGGGTAAAACTCCAGCGCGCCGAGCGGAGGAGCAGGCGGGTCTGCGCGCCGATCCGCGCGGGGCGCGGGTGGCGTGCGCGCAAAGGGCGCAAAGGCGCGAAGAAGCAATGTGCGAAAACGCGATGCTCGACGTGACAATAACGACTACGTCGTCCCCTTGCCGGGCAGGCGCCGAAGGTGTCCCGAGCTAGTCGCGAATGATTCCGTATCGGTGTTCCGCTGATCCAAAACCCAAGGGTTTCGGGGAGGGGCGCAGGGGAGGGGCCGACAGGCCCCTCCCCGCCCGGAACTGAAGATCCA
>JAUVVA010000086.1 GCA_030604905.1 Verrucomicrobiota bacterium
AGCTCACCGTCGAGCTCCAGGCCCGCCAGCGCGAGCTCCAGCAGACCAACGAGGAGCTCGGCACCAAGGCCCGCCTGCTCGCCGAGCAAAACGCCGAGGTCGAGCGCAAGAACGCCGAGGTCGAGCAGGCCCGCCACGCCCTCGAGGAGAAGGCCGCCGAGCTCGCCCTCACCTCGAAATACAAGTCCGAGTTTCTCGCCAACATGTCGCACGAGCTGCGCACCCCGCTCAACTCGATCCTCATCCTCAGCCAACAGCTCGCCGAAAACTCCGCGCGCAATCTCAACGAGCGCCAGGTCGAGTTCTCGCGCAACATCAACTCCTCCGGCACCGATCTGCTCCACCTCATCAACGACATTCTCGACCTCTCCAAGATCGAGTCCGGCACCGTCAGCGTGGACATCGAGGACATCCCCTTCGACGGCCTGCGCGACAACCTCGAGCGAAACTTCCGCCACGTCGCCGAGGCCAAGAACCTCCCGCTCCACGTGCGCTTCTCGGAAAACCTGCCCGCCTACATGGACAGCGACCCCAAGCGCCTCCAACAGATCCTCAAGAACCTGCTCTCCAACGCGGTGAAGTTCACCTCGTCCGGCAAAGTCGAGGTGCGGGTGGACTTCGCCAGCTCCGGCTGGAGCGCCGAGCACCCCGTCTTGGACAAGGTCTCGCACGTCATCGCCTTCTCCGTCGAGGACACCGGCATCGGCATCCCGCCCGACAAGCAGCGCCTCATCTTCGAGGCCTTCCAGCAGGCCGACGCCGGCACGGCCCGCAAATACGGCGGCACCGGCCTCGGCCTCGCCATCAGCCGCGAGCTCGCCGCCCTCCTCGGCGGCGAGATCCGGCTCAGCAGCGTGCACGGCGAGGGCAGCACCTTCACCCTGTATCTGCCGCTCCACTACTCGGGCTCCGCCGGCCTCCACGGCCAGGCCGCGCCCCCCGCGCCCCCCGCCGGGTCCGTCGTCGGCGCGCCCGAGCGGCTCTCCATCCTCCCCGGCTTGGTTCACCGCCCCATTTCCCCGCTCGGCGCGCGCGAGGAGCCCATCGACGACGACCGCCACGCGATCGAGCCCGGCGACCCCGTGCTGCTCGTCATCGAGGACGATCCGCACTTCGCGCGCATCCTCCTCGGCCTCGCCCGCGCCCGCGGCTTCCGCGGCATCGTCGCCGCCAAAGGCGCCATGGGCCTTTCGCTCGCGCGCCAGTTCCGGCCAAGCGCCATCACCCTCGATATCTTCCTGCCCGACATGCTCGGCTGGACGGTCCTCAACCAGCTCAAGCTCGATCCCGCCACGCGCCACATCCCCGTGCAGATCGTCACCCTCGAGGAGGAGCGTCAGCACGGGCTTGCCCACGGCGCCTTCGCCTACCTCGTCAAGTCCCCGACCACCGACGGCCTCGAGGCCGCCTTCGATCGCATCAAGGATTTCTCCGCCCCGCGCACCAAGCGCCTGCTCATCGTCGAGGACAACGACATCGAGCGGCAGTCCATCGCCGCCCTCCTCGGCCACGACGACATCGAGCTCGCCTCCGCCGCCACCGGCGAGGAGGCGCTCGCGGCCATGCTCGACCGCCCCTGCGACTGCGTCGTGCTCGACCTGCGCCTGCCCGACATGACGGGCTTCGATCTCCTCGAGAAAATCCACGCCGAGCCCGCCCTCGCCCAGGTGCCCGTGGTGGTCTTCACCGGCAAGGAGCTCGACGCCGAGGAGCAGGCCCGCCTGCGCCGCTTCGCGAAGAGCATCGTGCTCAAGGACGTCCGCTCGCCCGAGCGCCTGCTCGACGAGACCGCCCTCTTCCTCCACCGCGTCGTCACCGATCTCCCGCAGGAAAAGCAGGCCATGCTCCAGCGCCTGCACCACTCGCGCGAGGTCCTGCTCGGCCGCAAGGTGCTCGTGGTGGACGACGACGCGCGAAACATTTTCGCGCTCACCTCGGTCCTCGAAAACCAGGGCATGGAGGTGCTCAGCACCACCAACGGCCGCACCGCGATCGAGCTCATCCGCACCACCCCCGGCCTCGATCTCGTGTTGATGGACATCATGATGCCCGAGATGGACGGCTACGAGACCATGCGCGCGATCCGCAGCGAGCCCGAGTTTCGCACCCTGCCCATCCTCGCCCTCACCGCGAAGGCGATGAAGGGCGACCGCGAGAAATGCCTCGACGCCGGCGCCAGCGACTACATCGCCAAGCCCGTCAACACCGACCAGCTGCTCTCCCTGATGCGCGTCTGGCTCTACCGGTGACCTTCCCCGCGAGGGCCGAGCCCCCGCTCGGCCCCTCGTCCGCGCCCTCCTCCGCCTCCTCGTTATCCGCCCCTCCCGCCTTCCTCCGCATGTCCGCCGACACCGCCATCAACATTCTTATCGTCGACGACGAGCCCCGGAACCTCACCGTGCTGGAGCTCGTCCTCAACGACCCCGGCTACCGCCTCGTGCGGGCCGCGTCGGCCGACGAGGCGCTGCTCGCGCTCGTCGCCGAGGAGTTTGCCCTCCTCATCCTCGACGTCCGCATGCCGGGCATGAGCGGCTTCGAGCTCGCGCAGATGATCAAGGAGCGCAAACGCACCGCCCACGTGCCGATCATCTTCCTCACCGCCTTCTACAACGAGGACCAACACGTGCTCGAGGGTTACGGCTCAGGCGCGGTGGACTACCTGCACAAGCCGGTAAACCCCTCGATCCTGCGCTCCAAGGTGGCGGTCTTCGCCCAGCTCCACCGCATGCACCGCGAAAACGCCGAGGCCAACCGCGCGCTCGTGGCCGAGATCGCCGAGCGCGCCCGCGCCGAGGACCGCCTGCGCGAGACCGTGCAGGAGCTGGAGGCCTTCTCCTACAGCATCGCGCACGACATGCGCGCCCCCCTCCGCTCCATGCAGGGCTTCTCCGAGATCCTCGAGAGCGAGCACGCCGCGCAGCTCAACCCGGAGGGACGCGAGTTCCTGCGCCGCATCTCCTCCGCCGCCAAGCGCATGGACGCGCTCATCCTCGACATCCTCAACTACAGCAAGGCGGGCAACGGCGACCTGGAGCTGCGCCCCGTGGACGTCGGCCGCATGATCCGCGAGATCGCCTCCACCTATCCCACCCTCCAGCCCGAGCGGGCCGACATCGAGGTGCCGGCCGATCTGCCCTTGGTCCTGGCCAACGAGGCCGCGCTCACCCAGATCGTCTCCAACCTGCTGGGCAACGCGGTCAAGTTTGTCGCCCCCGGCGTGCGCCCCAGCGTGCGAGTGCGGGCCGAGGCGATCAACGGCGCCCACGTGCGGCTCTGGTTCGAGGACAACGGCATCGGCATCCCCGAGCGTTTCCAGCCGCGCCTCTTCAAGATCTTCTCCCGCCTGCAACGCCGCGAGGACTACGAGGGCACCGGCATCGGTCTCGCCATCGTGCGCAAGGCGGCGGAGCGCATGAACGGCAGCGTCGGCGTCGAATCCGCCGAAGGCGCCGGCAGCCGTTTCTGGGTGCAGCTCGAGCGCGCCCGATAGCGAAACCCGGTCGACGCGCCGCCCCCGCCAGGCGGGCCCCGATCACCGCGCCGCCGCCGGCTGCCAGCGCCGCTGCATCGTGCCGTCGGTGAACTCCAGTTCGAGTTGCACCGGCTCGCCCCGCGCGGGCGGACGCTCGATGCGGAAGGCGCCCGCGCTGCGACCGTCGGCCGGGTGGCGCAGGAGCCCGAAGAAATCGTGCGTCACCAGGCCCACGATGTCCGTCTCCACCCCGCGCGAAGGGATCACCACGCGCTCCACGCCCGCCCGGTCCGGACGCGAGCCCGGCGCCGGACGATAATTGCCGAAGGCCGGGTTCGCGAAAGGCGGCAGCTCCTCCGTTCCGCGCATCTGTGCGCTCGCCTCCACCTGCGCGCCGTAGGCCGGATCGCTCCAGCGGGTGTTGCGGCCAAAGCCCGACAGGCCCGTGCCGTAGAACAGGTTGCCCTCGATCGGCCGCACCCGCGTGCGGTGCAGGGTCATGCCCGAGCGAAACACGAGGTTGTTCACCACCGCGGCATTGCGCTCCGTCAGCGCGCCCCAACGCGTGCCGCGGCTATCGCGGCCCTCGGCATACTGGATGCCCCAGCCGCCGTGGTCTCGGTCGCGGGCGTTGTCGATCGTGTTGTGCACGTTCCACACCCGCGCGCTGCTCCAGCCGAGCAAGGCGAAGCGGAACCACTCGCCCCCGGGTATCAGGTCCACGGATACGTTGTTGGCCACCAGGTGCGGGCCGGGCGAGGCCTCGGTGCCGACCGAAAAACCCGTCGCCCGGACGATCAGGTTGCCCTCGGTGCGGAGGTTGTAGTGCTCCCAGTCATACCAGATGCCGGGCCCGTCGCCCTCGAGGATGGTGTTGTGGCGCACCACGGCCCCGGTGAGGCGGAAAAACTTGATCGCGCCCGACTCCCAGAAGCGCGGGTAGCCGGCGCGGTTGTTGTCGAACAGGTGGTTGAAGTCCAGCAGCAGGCGCCCGCGCCGCGGGGGCGAGGCGAGGTTGTCGGGCGTGAGCGAGGGCGTGTCGGAGGTGGCGCCCATGGCGAGGCCGCCGGGCGAGAGCACCCAGTTGCCGCGCACGGTCATCGGAGCCTCGGTTTGCGGGAAGGTGAGGACCAGGGAGAGCCCGCGCACCTCGGGCTCGCGCAGAAGGTTGTGCTCAAAGCGGATCCCCGGCGCGCCGAGCGTCACCTGGGCCTGCTGCTGATACTGGGCGCCGTGGCGAAACTCGAAGCCGCGCACGTGCCAATGCGGCTCGTTGAAGGTCGCCAGCACCGAGCGCGCCGGCAGCTCGAGCGCCAGCGTGTTGGGGTCCTCGCCGTCGGGCAGGCGCAGGAAGATGGCGTTGGCCGACTGGTCGGGCTCGATCGGGCCGAGCACGCTCCACTCCGAGACGAAGCGCGAGCGGGCGAGGCCGCGGGCGTGCCCGCGCTCGCGCGGTGCAGTGGCCGACGTCGCGCCCTCTCCAAAGCCGCGCGGGATCGCGATGCGCAGACGGTCGGGGCGCCGCGGGTTGTTGGCGGAGTCGAGCAGCACGACGACGTGGTTCCAGCCCTCGCGGAAGGGCAGGCGCTCCCACTTGTCGCCATCCTGGCCGTAATCGGAGCTGGCGCGCGGTTCACCGGCCAAGCCGTAGGCGGGCATCAGCGCGCCGTTCAACCAGAGGCGATACGGATTGAGCTGGCTGCCAAACCCCGAGCCGCTTTGCCGCGAGGCGCGAAAGCCGCCGGCCATGTAGACGTTGCCGGTGATCGGCTGCGGGAAACGGGGATCCCACACCGCGCCCGCCCGCGCGTCCCGCGGGTCGAGCCACACCCAGGTGGAGAGATAATACACGCCACGCCGCCCGCGAAGCTCGAGAAACCCGTCCGCGTTCACCTCGCGCCGCTCCCAGGCGAGGCCGCGCGGCGCGCCTTCCCCCCGCCCCGCCGCCTCGGGCGCGATGCGCGGGAAGGCCAGCTCGCGCGCGCCGCGATTGAGCGAAAACTCGTTGGGCTGCAGCTCGGTCGCCACCGTGCGCTCGCGCAGCGTGCGGCCATCGCGCACCAGCGTGCCCGGCAGGCCGGTCCAATACTGCGCCTGCCAGAGTCCCGGCGAGCCCGGCACGGGAGACCAGGCCCCGGCGGGCGCGGGGTTGTTGCCCGTGATGATCGGCAATGCGCCGTTCGCGCCGCGCACGCCCTCCAGCACGATCGGCGCCTCGGCGGTGCCGGCCGCCATCCCGCGCGCGTTGATCGCTTCACGATAGACGCCCGGGCGCACCTGAATCACGTCCCCCGGCTGGGCCCGCGCCACCGCGGCGCCGATCGTGCGGAAGGGCGAGTCGGGCCGCCCGGCGCGTTCACCGTCGTCAACTGCATCGCGGTGGGTCTGGTCGACGATCCAGGTGGGCCGCGGATGCGGGCGGAAAGGCGCCGGGCCCGTGGGCGCGGGCGGCTCGGCGGCCGCGGGCGCGGCCACCGTGGGCGGAGTGCGCAAATACCAGTTCTTCACTTCCGCGACCGGGCGGCCGAAGAGCACCGTGGAGATGCGGTCGGGCGTCTGGTCCTCGAGACCAATCACGCGGTCGAGAGGGAA
Organism: Verrucomicrobiota bacterium; assembly: GCA_030604905.1. Classification (GTDB taxonomy): domain Bacteria; phylum Verrucomicrobiota; class Verrucomicrobiia; order Opitutales; family Opitutaceae; genus IMCC26134_A. The sequence continues at coordinate 6,065 of JAUVVA010000086.1, forward strand.
GTTGATCAGCCACCAACCGGGCCGGTTGGTCTCGAGGACGCGCCGCTCGGCGTTCCAGCGCACGGCCGCATCGGTGTGCTCGAGCAGGAGCTTTTGCCCGGCCTCGGTGATCACCATCGGCGGCAGCGGCGGGTTGTCCGGTATGGCCGGCACGGGCATCGGCAGCGGCGGGCGCGCCGCGCCGGTGGGCGTCCGATCGTCGCCTCGATCGGCTTCGGCTTCGTCCTGGGAGCGAAGCGCCGTCGAGGTGGCGGCGATCAGGAGGGCGACAAGGGCGAGGCGCAAAGGCGCCCCGACGACGGCGAGCAGCGGGGATTTCATCAGGGGGCATGGCCGGCGGTGAAGCCGGTGAACTTACCGTGAAAGAGAAATCCGCCGCGCGCCAACCCGTCCCCCGCGCCTCCTTGTTCTATCGACAGAATGGCGGTCGGTTGGCCGCCCGCCCGGCGAGCCGGTCATCTGGGGGCCCGGCCTCACCCGCCCGCCCCGCCTCACCATGCCCCGTCTCTTTGCCCCCTTCGCCGCACTCGGCCTCCTCGCGCTCAGCCTCTTCGCCCCCGCGCCCGCGCAGGCCCAGGCGCCCGACTTCACGTCGCGCATCGAGCTGCTCGGCAACCCGCTCACCGCCCGCTGGGGCGCGGCCAACACCGGCGCAAAGGTCATCAACACCCTCGAGCCCTACCAAGGACGCCTCCTGATCGGCAGCGGCGACACCGCCACCAACACATCGATCGACGTCTGGAGCTGGAACTTCCATCGCCAGACTTTCGATTTCGAGCAGCGGATTCGCCAGGAACTCGTCGTCCGGTTTCGCGAGTTTAACAACAAGATCTACATCAACAACGAGGACCTCTCCACCATCGGCGCCAACATCAACATCCTCGACGGCACCACCTGGACGCGCCGCGACATCCGGCTGCCCAACAACCAACCCTTCGATTCCTTCGCCGTCGAGCATAGCCGCGACGTCTACCTCTGGGACGGCAAGATTTTCTCCTCCAACGGCAATCGCAGCGGCTTCCCTCACCTGCTCGTCAGCGAAGACGATGGCGTAAGCTGGCGCGTCGCCCGCGGCGGCCCCATACGCGGCGCCGACTCCTCGCAAGAGCCCCTGCACTTCTTCGTCGTGCAGGATCAGCTCTACGTCATGCCGTGGAGCAACTCCACGCCCATCTTCCGCTACACCCCCGGTTCCGGCGACGAGTTCACGGTCGCTCACGCGAGCTACTCCGCCGCCGGCTTTCCACACATCGCCAACCAGCTCTACCAGCGCCGCAGCGTCTCGCGCAACGGCGTCGCTTACTACCATACCTTCAACCGCCTTTACGCCGTCCACCAGATGGAGCCCACGCTCGATTTGCGTGAGTTCAACAACTTCCCCGGCCTGACCGTCAACGAGACCACCGTGCGCGTGCAGGACTTCCACTTCACCACCGATGGCCGTTTCCGCGTGCTCCTCAGCCAGACCATCACCAGTGGCGCCAACCAATACTTCAACCGCGCCCGCGTCTTCGAAAGCACCAACGACGGGCAATCTTGGACCGAGCTCTTCAACGCGCTCTGCCCCGGCCCACGCCTGCTCTTCGCCCGCTTCGCCTCTCAGGACGACGAGTTTTTCCTCACCACCAATTTCGACTACCACTACGCCGACGGCAGCGGCGTGCCCGCTCGGCTGGGCGGCACCGACGGCAACGTCTACCGCATCTCCCTCGCCGCCACCGGCCGCCCCCGGGCCACCGCCCTGTCCGACCGGCGCGTCCGCATCGACTGGCGCAACCAAAGCACCGGCGTATCCACTTGGGAACTACAGCGTCTCGCGTCCGACGGGATCACCTGGACGCCCCTGACCAGCGTCCCGGCCGGCACCCTCACCTTCACCGATACCGGTCTCCAAAACGCCACGACCTATACCTACCGCGTCCGCGCCAACCACACCAACGGCACCCACTCCGCCTGGTCCGGCGTCGCAGTCGTCGACACCCTCCAGTCCGCCGCGCTCCAGCCTCCCGTCCCGCTCAGCGCCTTCCGCATGAGCGTCTCCTGGGTAAACAATAGCGACGGCAACGCCACCGGTTGGGAACTGCAACGCCTCGGCACCGACGGCGTCACCTGGACGACCATCGCAAACACCGCCGCCGGCGTGCTCGCCCACACCGACTCCGGCTTGGCCGAATCGACCGCCTACTCCTACCGCGTCCGCGCCCTTTTCTCCGGCGCGTCGCCCTCCGCCTGGTCCACCCCGATCGTCGGCACCACCCTGCCCGCGCTCGATCTTCAGCCGCTCACGCCGGTGAGCGCCGTGCGGATCGACCTGTCCTGGACCGACCAGACGGACGCCAGCGCCTCCTCCTGGGAGATTCAGCGACTCGCCGCCGACGGAACGACTTGGCTATCCGTCGCCACCACCGCCGGCAACGTGCTGACCCACTCGAACGCGGGGCTCACCGAGGCCACCTCCTACACTTACCGCGTCCGCGCCCACTTCCCGGGTGGCGCCTCCTCTGCGTGGTCGGCCTCCCGCACGGCCAGCACGCCCGCGGCCGTGATTCTCCGCAACGCCCAGTCCGTCTCGCCGCACACCATCACGATCAACTGGATCGACAACACCGAAGGCAGCGCCACCGGCTGGGAGCTGCAACACCAGCCGGCGGGATCCTCCACCTGGCAGACCCTCGTCTCCCTCCCGCTCTCCGCCACCTTCGCCGAGCACCGCGAACTCTCGCCCGACAGCACCCACGCCTACCGCATCCGCGCCACTTATCCGGGCGATCCCGCCTCGCCCTGGAGCACGCCCGTCTCCGTGACCACGAGCCGACGCCTCGTCCATTTTCCCGACGCCGACGCCGGCATCGAGGGCACCACCCTGCGCGGCGCCAACGCGACGATGAACGTGAAGCAGCACGGCAACCGCAAAGCCTACCTGCGCTTCGATCTGCGCGACATCCCCGAAGACCTCCGCCACGCCGAGCTCCGCGTTACCTTCACCACGCTCTTTTTCGCCTCCAGCGACTTGGCCAACGGCATGAACTTCCGCCTCTACGGCCTCAACCCCGGCTCCACCGCCGGCGGCGGACGCCTCGGCGAAGACTGGCCCGAGTGGCAGATCCACTGGAACAACGCCCCCGCCAACAACACCAGCTCCGGCACCGACCTCATCACCGGCACGGGCACCAGCAACGGAGGCCAGGCCCAGCTCCTCCTCACGCTCAACGTCCCCGGCACCACCGTGAACGGCGACACCATCACCTTCAGCGGCCCGGCGCTCGTGAACTTCCTCAACTCCGTGCGCGCCACCGGCCGCCCCACCGCCACCCTGGCCCTCACCCGCGCCAACGGCAGCTCCGACTCCAACTCCGTCTTCGCGACCAAGGAAAACACGAACCTCGCCGCCCGGCCTCGCCTGATCGCCGTGCCCCTCTCCGCCGAGGCGCCGACCACGCCCGTCACCGGCCTCGCCGCCACCACCACCGCCTCCTCCGCCTCGCTCTCCTGGGAGCCCTCCGACGTCGACGGCCTCACCGGCTACGGGTTGCAACGCCGCCTGCTGCCCGACGGAGCCTGGACCGACGTGGCCAACGTATCCACGACCCACTACATCGACAGCCCTCTCGCTGCCGACACGCCCTACGCCTACCGCATCCGCCCGCTGTCCCTGCTCGGCCTCGGGCCCTGGAGCCCCAGCGCGCTCGCCGTCACGCAGCCGCCGCCGCCCTTCGGCCTGGTCGCCCACTGGCCTTTCACCGAGACCGGTGGCGCCATCGCCGCCGACGCCTCCGGCCAGGGACGGGATCTCACCTTCACCACCGAGCCCACCTGGCCCGACGACGCCACGCGCGGCCGCGTGGTGAATCTGTCGGATTCCCCCGCCAACCAGCTCGCCTCCGTTCCCGACGAGGCCGCCTTCAACTCGATGAGCGCGCTCACCATCGCCTTCTGGGTGCGCCCCTCCGGGCTCAACGGCGACCCACGGTTCATCATCTCCAAACGCACCGGCCCGACCGACGGCGTGTTCTCCGTCTTCTTCCACACCAACAACCGCCTCTGGGTGGATCTCGATGGGAACAACAACCGCTTCTCCTCCAACACCGTTTTCGCCAACAACACCTGGTATCATATCGCCCTCGTCTTCGACGGCTCCCTGCCCCTCTCGGAACGCGTCAGTCTCTACGTGAACGGCGCCCTCGATCGACGCGTGGCCGAGACCAGCGCCGTGCTCAACAGCAACTCCGCCCCGGTCTGGATCGGCCAGCCCAACACCGGCGCCACCGCACGCTTCTTCGGCCGCCTCTCCGACCTGCGGATCCACCGCCACGCTTTCGCGGCTTCCCAAATCCCCACCCTGATGGCCGGCGGCCTCCCCCCGATCCCGCCCTCCTCCGCCGCCTACGGCACCCTGGATCGTTGGCGCCAGCGCCACTTCAGCGCCGCCCAACTCGCCGATCCGCTCGTCTCCGGCCCCACCGCTTCCCCCGCCGGCGATGGCGTGCCCAACCTCCTCAAATACGCCCTCGGCCTCGATCCCCTCGTCCCCGCCTCGCCCGCCGCCCTCCCCCGTCTCGAACTGAGCCCCGCGGGCGACGTCCTCACCCTCGTGTATCAGCGCCCGCGCTACACCCCCGACGTCAGCACCCGCCCCGAATGGAGCGCCACCTTGGGCGCCGGCGACTGGCACACCCACGATATTGTCCAGGAAATCACCCTCCTCGACGACCTCCACGAAGAGGTCGAAGCGCACCTAGCCCGTGAGGGCCGCCCGCGCCTTTTTCTGCGCCTGAGAGCCGAATGACGGCCTCCGACGAAAAGCAATCTCCCCAGCCCGCGCCTGCCCTCGGACCCCGCGCCAAACCAACACCCAAGTCCCTCTTCCTCCGATACTCCCACGCCGCGTCCCTGCCAGATACTCAGGAGTGAACAGCCGCCCGTTTGTGGGCCCGCCCGCCCCCGCCGAACCTCTCTCCGGCGCCGCTCCCGCGGCCTCCGCCGTCACCATGTCCATCGCCCCCGCCACCGCCCGCTCCAAGCCGCTCACCTGTTATGGGGATCGTTTTGATCCCGCGCTTGGCCTCTGGTCGCACCCGGATCTCACCCACCAAGCCGTCTCGCCGCTGCTCGCCAAGCTGCCCCGGGCCCATTCGCTGCCGCGCAATGCCGCCCGCCTGGTCGTCGCCGCCCAGCTGGGAAGACTCCAGGAAGAGCCCCTCGACTCCGTTTTGGCGGGGCTCCGCCGCCTCCAGTGCACCGACGGGTCGGCCAAACACGGCAATTTCGCGTGGTGGGCCGAGGAGGGACGCGTCACCGACACCAACGCCGCCTTTTTCGTCGGGCTCAACCTCTGCGTCCTGCGCATCCGCTACGCCTCCGACCTCAACCCCGCGCAACGCGAGTTCATCGACGCCATGGTGCGGGACCTCGACCGCTGGTTCACCCACGCCGTCGAGGAGCGCTCTTTCCATTATCCCAACAAATACCTGGGCGACCTCGTCTGCGCCTGGCTCCTGCGCGAGATCCTCGGGGCGCCGCCGCCCCCGGTCCTGATGGAGGCGATCGCCGACGCCGCGGCCTATTGGGTCGAGGGCGGCTGGGGCTGGGGCGAGCACCTGAGCGACATCTACAGCGGGGTGATGTTCAACCAACTCGGCGCGCTGCTCCTTCTCGCCCGTCACCTGCCCTCGCCGGTCCGCGCCCACTTCGTGCGGCTCTTCGGCGAGCTCGTCCGGCTCGACCGCGCTTTCACCGACGGCCCTCGCGTGCCCGCCATCCGCAGCTACGCCTTCACCGCCCGCGCCGAGCCCGGCACCTTCCTGAATCGCGTCCGCAAATGGAACGACTGGCCCGACACCCTGCGCCGGGGTGACAGCCCCGTCGTCCACTTCGGCTACGATCATTTTTTCGCGGAAAACAATCTGCTCTCTCTCGCGCCGCCCGCTCCTCCGCCCGGAGCCTATCGCGAGATTTCCGTGCCCTGCCTCCATGGGTCCCGTGCCGTGGCCGCCGTGACGCCGCGCCATCGCATCGGCTCGATCACGCGCTTCCCGCTGATCCCGGAGGCTGAATTCATTACCTGGGGCCTGTCTTGGCAAAGTTTCCCCGTCGCCTTCACCGCCGGTGAAAAAGGCTGGGGCTTCCTCCGCTGGCGCTCGCTGGAAAACGGCGTCGAGGTCGGCCATCCCTCGATTCGGCGTGATCTCGACAAGGCCCTTTCCCGCAGCACCAAACCCGCCCTCCACGGCCTGACCGAGTGCCGCCAGGTCGGCGGCCGCGTCATCGCGCTGCGCCGCATGCCCCGCATCGCCACCGCGTGGGAATACCTCGTCGATGCCATCGAGCTGCTCGATTTTCAGCCGAAAAACATCCAGGTCCGCTCGCTGCCGGATGGCGGGCACGTGCTCACCTTCTCCCACGAGGGGCAAACCTGGACTTTCGGCCACCACCCGCTCGTCTCCGGTGCCCGTCCCGAACTGGTCACCCACGAGCATGGCCCCGCCTGGCGGGTCAAGTGGGACTCCGCCGCGCTCTCCGTCGTCACCCCGCGCATCGCGCACCTCTGGTGGCTCGCCCCGGGCGCGCAGCCCGACGCCACGGTCACGCGCCTGCCCCAAAAGGGCCCCTACCTCCTGAGCGAGGAAAACGACTCCCTGTGGCGCATCGACTGGCCGACCCGCGCCGACGACAGCGCGGCCGGCACGCCGCCCTGGACGCTGCGCTTCGACCTTCGCCTCCCCCTCGGCGAGGCCATTCTCGACAAGCACGGCTGAGCCGGCATCACACCGCGGCCACCTCAAAGCTCTGGAAGGGCGCCTGCTGGTTGGGCGGGATGCGCACCTGCAAAAACACGCCGTCCTCGCGCTGCTCCTCCTCCTGCACGTGGCCGATCTGGTGGGCCCGCGCGATCAAGTCGTAGCGGGCGTGCGGAATCAACAGCCTCATCTGCCCGAAGGCGTCGGCGATCAACTCCAGGCACTGGTCCTCCAGCGCGGGCAGCCCCTCGCCGCTGCGGGCGCTCACGAAGATGGCGTCGGGCGCGAGCGCGCGCGCCCGCATGAGCTGCGCCTCGCCGGCCGCGTCCACCTTGTTGAACACCGTGAGCATGCGCTTCTCGTCGGCCCCGAGCTCGCGGAGCACGCCGAGCGTCGTCGCGTGGTGCGCCGCCAGATTTGGCGCGGTGACGTCGAGCACGTGGATCAGAAAATCCGCGACGATCGCCTCCTCCAGCGTGGCCTTGAAGGCCTCGACCAGACCGTGCGGCAGGCGGCGGATAAAGCCCACCGTGTCCGTCACGAGCAGCTTCTGGTTGCCGCGTAGGAGCAGCTGCCGCGTGGTCGGATCGAGGGTGGCGAAGAGCTTGTCCTCGGCCAGCACGGCCGCGCCCGTGAGCGCGTTGAGCAGGGATGATTTTCCGGCGTTGGTGTAGCCGACGATGGCCGCGGTGGGCACCGGCACGCGCTGGCGCTTGTGACGCTGCACGCCGCGCTGTTTGCGCACCTCGACCAGCTCCCGCTTCAGGCGGGTGATGCGGTCGTTGACCAGGCGGCGGTCCTGCTCGAGCTGGGTCTCGCCCTCGCCGCTCATCGCGCCGCCGCCACCGCCGCCGCCGCGCTGGCGGGAGAGGTGGGTCCAGGCGCGCGTCAGCCGCGGCAACGAGTATTGCATGCGGGCGAGCGCCACCTGGAGCACGGCCTCGCGGGTGCTGGCCCGGTCGGCGAAGATGTCGAGGATGACCTCCTCGCGATCGATGACCGCCAGGCCGGAGAGCTTCTCCCAGTTGCGCTGCTGCGCGGGCGAGAGCGACTCGTCGATGACGATCAGGTCGGCCTCGGCGGCCTTGGCCGCCTCGATGATCTCCTCCGTCTTGCCGCTGCCGATCAGGGTGGCGGGCGTGGGCTGGCGGAGGTTCACGAGCTGGGCGCCGACCACCTCGATCCGCAGGTTTTGCACCAGTTCCTCGAGCTCGGCCAGCAGCTCGGCCGCCTCTCCGTCCGCCATCTCGGAGGTCTGGATGCCCACCAGGAAGGCGCGGTCGCAGCGCTTGCGTTCGGTTTTGGGAACTTCGTCGAGAAAATCGGCCATAAGGGGTGAAAACGGAAAGGGGCGCCACGCGAGGCGCGGCTCAACGGCGGCTCGGCACGCGGACCACCTGCATGCCCGCCGCGAGGGCGGCGCGCATGCCGGGCTCGGCGTCCTCAAACACCAGGCACTTCTCCGGCGCCACGCCGATCCGGCGCGCCGCCTCGAGGAACATATCGGGGTGGGGCTTGCCGCGGCCGGGCGCCACGTCGTGCGGCGTGACCACGATCTTGAACAGGGAGTCGAGCCCGGCCGCTTTCAGCGCTGGCAGGGCGATGTCGGGCGTGCCGCCGGTGGCGATGGCCACCGGGTGCGTCTCGGCCACCTTGCGCGCAAAGGCGACCACCGGATCGATGGGCGAGATCGAATCGAGCTGTTCCAGGTAAAGGCGCTCTTTGCGGTCGGCGACACCGACGGCGCAGGGCAGCTTCAGCCCGTGTTTGGCGGCCATCAACTCGGCGACCTGGATCGAGGGCACGCCGCCCAAGGCGTAAAAGTAGTCCTCGTCGAGCGGACCGGCCAGGCCCTCGTGGCGGAGGGCGGCCTCCCAGGCGCGATAGTGCACGGGCATGGTGTCGATAAGGGTGCCGTCGAGGTCGAAGATGTAACCAGCGAAATCGCCGTCGGGTATTTCCAACTGCATAAACCATCCAGTCTCAAGAACGCCCTCGCCCTCTGCAACCGAAACCGCCATCGGGGCCCGCCCCGCGGTCGCAGGGGCTCTGACGCCGTAGATCGGCGTTCGGCCGACCCGATTCGCGGCAAACAACACGCGGGCCCCTAGCCGCCCACCCCCGGCGCCGCTCCCGGGGATCCCGCCGACGCGCCGACGTGGGAACGCTCGTCCACGATCACCGCGGTGGCGAGGTCGGCGCCGACGTTCACCGTGGTGCGCGCCATGTCGAGCAGGCGGTCCACCCCGAGCACGATCGCGATGCCGTCCGGCGGGATGCCGAAGGTCGCGCACAGGCCCGCGATGATCGGCAGGGAGCCGCCCGGAATGCCCGCCACCGCCACCGCGCTCAACACCGCGAGCAGGAGCAGGGTGAGCTGCTCGCCGAGCCCGAGCGACACGCCGAACACCTGCGCGACAAACAACACCACACATCCCTCGAAGAGCGCCGTGCCGCTCATGTTCATCGTCGCCCCCAGCGGAATCACAAAGCCCGCCGTGCCGGGTGAGACCTTCAGGGTCTCGCGCGCCACCGTCATCGAGGTCGCCATCGTGGCGCTGCTCGAACTGGTGGAGAAGGCCGTGATCAACACCGCCCGCACCGCCCGGAAAAACGGCAGCGGACGCCACTTCTTGGAAAAGACGCTCAACAGCACGCTGATCGTGCCGAAGAGGTGCAGCGCCAGCACACCCAGCACGCCCGCCACGAAGACCGAAAGCGCGAGCACGAATTCCCAGCCCACCCGCACCACCACGCTGTAGATCATCGCCGGCACCGCGTAGGGCGCGAGGTGGAGCGCGAAGTGCACGATGCCCGTCATCAGGCGCGTCACGAGCTCCAGCGCGCCCCGCAGACGCTCCTGCGGCTCGCTCGCCAAGCGCGTGCCCGCCGCTCCCACCAGCAAGGCGAACAGGATGAGCGGCAGGATCTCGCCGATACCGCCGCGCGTGAAGCCGCTCACCGCGCCAAACAGATTTCGCGGCATGAACATGTCGACCACGGTCATGAGCGTGAACGGCTCGCGCGCCTCCGAGGTCGCCACATGGCGGGCCGCGTCACCGGCGTAGGCGGCGCGCAGCTCCTCGCGCGTGTCGGCGTCGATCGTCGCACCCGGCGCCAGCACGTTCATCATCACCAGACCGAGCACCACGCCGATGGTCATGTTGAGCGCGAAGAGGCCAAAGGTGCGCCCGGCGAGCGGGCCGAGCTTGCGCAGATTGCCGAGCTGCACGACCCCGCCCGCGAGCGAGGCGAACACGAGCGGAATCACCACGAAAAACAGGAGCCGGAGAAACACCTGCCCGAGCGGGTCGAGCACCGCGACCGAAAGGCGCTGCGCGGCGTCGAGCACGCCGGGCACATAGTGACCAAGCGCGAGCGTGAGCAGACCGGCGACGAGGCCGATGCCGAGACCGATGAGGATGCGGTTGGCGAGGCGGGCGGGCGTGTCGGACATTCGTCCACCTCAAAGGCTGAGGCCGCTGGCGCAACCTTTTAGACATTCGCCGCGCCCTCGACGGCCCCGCGCCCGCCGCCGCCGGCCGCGCCTGCATACGTTTGCCGACGCCCGCCGGTTGCGCCGCCGCCGGGCCTGCGTTGTGGTCGTTTGCGTGCTAGGGCATGTCGGCGCCATCCTGCCCCGACAAAGCCCGTGCTTCCGCCCCCCGCCTCCCCTCCTTCAACTTCGACGTCTCCCTCAAACTCTTCTGCCCATGAGCCTCACCATCCGCGACAAATCCACCTGCTATTTCGACCAAGTCTCCCTCGGCGAGGTCATGCTCCGCCTCGATCCGGGCGAGGGCCGCGTGCGCACCGCCCGTGAGTTCAAAGCCTGGGAGGGCGGCGGCGAATACAACACCTCCCGCGGCCTGCGGAAGTGCTTCGGCTACCGCACCGCCGTCGCCACCGCCTTCGTCGACAACGAGGTCGGCCACCTGATCGAGGACTTCATCATGCAGGGCGGCGTGGCCACCGACTTCATCAAGTGGCGCGAGGACGACGGCATCGGCCGCACCGTGCGCAACGGCCTCAACTTCACCGAGCGCGGCTTCGGCATCCGCGGCGCCGTCGGCACGCCCGACCGCGGCAACACCGCCGCCTCCCAGATCAAGCCCGGCGACTTCGACTGGGACCACATCTTCGGCAAGCTCGGCTCCCGCTGGTTCCATACCGGCGGCATCTTCGCCGCCCTCTCCGCCTCCACCGCCGAGGCCACCATCGAGGCCGTGAAGGCCGCCAAGAAACACGGCGTCATCGTCTCCTACGACCTCAACTACCGCCCCTCGCTCTGGAAG
>JAUVVA010000108.1 GCA_030604905.1 Verrucomicrobiota bacterium
ACTACTTCGGCTGGATCAAGGCCGCCTACTTCGCGCAGTGGCGCCCGCCGCTGCCCTCGGGCGAGCCCGAGCCGGCCGCCCCGGCCCCGACGCCGGTCTCGCTGCCTTGGGGCATCGCCCTCGGCGTGCTCGCCGCCGGCAGCGTGATCTTCGGCCTCTACCAGGGCCCTGTCGGCGCCTGGATCCTCAGCCGCTAAACGCGCCCTAGGATCGTGAAAATCTTCCACCCTCAGCCGCGCGGCCTCCACCGCGCGGCTTTTTTCTGTCCTCCCGTGGCTCCTTCCGCCTCCTCGCGCGAAAAACTGCTCTTCGTCTGCTCGCGCAACCGCTGGACCAGCGTCGCGGCACCACGCACTCTTCGAACACCAACGCTTGGCGCTGGCACCAGATCTGCCCGACCGGTGAGGACAGCCGAGACACACGGGTGATACCGGCACCGCCAAGAGCTGCTGGCCGGAGCTTGCACACCTACGCGTCTACCCTGCGACGGCGTGCGAAAACTCCGGCCAGATACAAGGCCCCGGCGGCGGGCGCGATGAGGTAGGCGGAGATGTTGATCGTCTGGCTCACGAGAATGCCCGGCGTGAAATCGGGGTAGGCCCAGAGTGGATACAAGGGCGGCCGTCCCGTGACGACCCGCTGGCGCGCGATCTCTCCCAGCAAAAGTAGCGCGATCTCGACGCCTACCAACACGCCACCAAATTCCAGCGCCGCGCGGCGCAGTGGCACCGGACCGCGCCCTCCCGCCCGACACGCGAGCCACGCGAGGAAACCGAAGACCATGCCCGGGCCCAAGCTCGCCACGACGGCATATTGCAGCGCCAGGAGCGGGAGATGGGTGATCGGCAGGAGCGGCCGGTGATACTCCGTGAAATGCCTTGGCTCGAGGTGGATCAGGTAGAGATCGTGGACGAAGGCCCAGCCGACGACCATGCAGGCGAAGGTGATGACGAAACGCACCAAGACCGGGCGCTCGGTGTCGGAAATGGGGAGTCGGAAACGCAAGGGAGAGTGGGCCAGCTTCAGCCTGTAGCCACTGATCTTCTTCGACCTCAGATGGCGCAGAAAGCGTAGATCAAATGAGCGATGTGCCGGAGAGTCACCAATCCTGCAGTATCTGCGACCATCTGTGGCATCTGCGGTTCTCTCCCGGTGTTAGGCTCATGGAAGCGACGGCCGCATCCGTTTGACGATCTCCGCGGACGACTCGCTCTTCCGTGTGGCAGGTTCCCCGTCGCGAAAGTGCTCCACCACGAGATCGTCCCACACAAAAAAGTGGTGGGTGCCCACGCCACCGTCGGTCGCGGGGCTGCGGGACCATCGCAGGTGCCAGAAGTGCAAGGAGCCTTCGTCCGAACGATCAAACTTCAGCTCCGCCGAGACCAGCGCCCAGTGCTTCAGATCCACCTCCTCGCGCACGATGTGCTTCTCTATCGCCGCCAGCGCCTCGAGAAGCGTGAAGGGCTGCCGCGTCCGGTAAGCCGGATCTCGGATAAAGCGGTAGTGGTTCTTTTCTTCGTCCTTGATCGGCACGAGCCGGTGCAGCCGACCCAGCTCCTCCAGCACCAGCGTCCACAGGACCCGTTCATCTTGGATTCTGTAGGAATCGCCCCCGACTTTCGCGCCCTGGTTGTGGTAGCTCCTGGGGAGGAAGAAGGTCGTGCTTCGCAAGCCGGACTCCTCGCTCGAGGCTTGCTTCAGCGCGTCCAGCGCTTCCGGCAGCGTCAGTCCCTCCAATCTGAACTCCCGGGGCTCCCCCGCGGCCAAGGTGGCCAAGGCCCCTGCAACGACGAACGCGGCGAGCACCCGAAAAATCATTGGCATGGAAACAAGGCTAGGGAGTCAGTGAACGAAGCGGAATGGGAATCTCGCCGCCAAGGTGCGGGTTTCGACATGCACACATCGAGACGCTGTGTGGCGGTGGATCCCTTCTTCCACCTTTCGTGCTCTTCGACCTGACCGCTTGCGTGAGGTCCGCGGTCGGCTATCCATGCCGCACGGAATCATGAAGCTGCGTAAGCTGGCGATTTTTGGGGCGGGATATGTGGGCGGGGCGCTCGCCCGCCGGGCCTTGAGGCAGGGCTGGGGCGTGGTCGCGCTAACGCGAAACGAGGCGACGGCGGCGGAGCTGCGCGAGGCAGGCGCGCAGGTCTTGGTGGGCGAGCTGGCGACCGACGCTTGGTGGGACGCGCCGGAGCTGGCGGGCGGGGCGGAGCGCGTGGCGGTGACGGTCGCCGCGGGCGGCGGCGGCGCGGCGGGTTATTGGCGGAGCTACGTCGAAGGCCTGCGGAGCGTGGTGGCTTGGGGCGCGCGAATCCGCGCGGGGGGCGGACTGGCGGGCCACTTGATCTACACGAGCAGCACCTCGGTGTATGCGCAGGACGATGGTGTGCGGGTGACGGAGGATGATCCGTTGGGGAGCGAGGCGGAGACGACGCGCGCCTTGATCGAGGCCGAGGGGATCGCGGCCGAGTGGCCGGCGGTGGTCGGCCCGGGCGCGCGGGCCACGGTGCTTCGGCTGGCGGGCATCTACGGCCCGGGGCGCGTGCATCTGGTGGAGCAGGTGCGGAGCGGAGAGGTGTCGGGCCGGGCGGAGGCGCACCTGAATCTGATCTATCGCGACGATATCTTGGGCGCCATGGAGGTCGCTTGGGAGCGGGGCGCGGGCAAGATGGGGCAGGGGGCGGAGGTTTTCAACCTGGCCGACGAGGGCGCGGCGACCAAGGGCGAGGTGGTGGCGTGGTTGGCCGAGCGTCTCGGCGTGGCGATGCCGCGCTTCACGGGCCTGCCCGCGGGTGGCCGGCGGGCGGTGACGCCCGACCGAATCATCCAGGCCGCGAAGGCGCGAGCGGTGCTGGGATGGCGGCCGCGCTGGCCGACCTTTCGCGAAGGTTATGCGGAGGTAATCGACCGCGGATGACGCAGAGAGCGCGGATGATTTTATATCTGCGATGATCTGTGAAATCCGCGGACAAGGGGTTGTCCGGCGAGGGAGCTTGTCGGCGAAGGGGCAAGGGCCAAGCTGCGCGCGTGACACTCGCGGACTACGGCGCGGTTTTTCTGATGGGGCTGCTCGGCGGCGCGCATTGCGCCGGCATGTGCGCGCCCTTCGCGCTGGCGATCTCGGTGGGGGCGAAGGGCCGGGCGGGGCTTTTGTTGACGCGGCATGTGGCCTACCAACTGGGCAAGGCGACCGCCTATGTGTTTCTCGGCGTGCTCCTGTTTCTTGCCGCGGGCTGGGTCGACATCCAGGCGCCGCTCGGGCGGGCGCAGGACTGGCTGGCCTGGGTGGCGGGTGGCTTGATGGTGCTGCTCGGGCTGGGCTACGCGTTTGGCTGGCGCTGGTCGGCGCGTCTGGCGGGCGAGGGCGGCTGGACGGGGCGGGCCTGCGGCGTGCTGCGGGCCTTGTGGACGGCGCCGACTCTGTGGCGTGCGGTGCTCACGGGCTGGTTGAACGGATTTTTGCCCTGCGGGCTCTCGTTTGCGGCGCTGTTTTTCTTGGTGAGCCGTGGATCCCTGGAGGGTGTAGTGGCCGGGGCCTACGTGTTCGGGCTCGGCACGCTGCCGGCGCTTTTCGTGGTGGGTTGGCTGGGGGATCGGTTTTCCGCGCGCGCGCGCGGCGTGTGGTTGCGCGTGGCGGGCGTGCTGTTGGCGCTGTTTGGCGTGTTGACGGTGCTGCGCGGGAGCGAGGCGGTGCATCACTGGTTCCACCATCACACGGTGCCGGCGGCGGCGGAGCCGGGCGGAACGGGGCACGGGGGGCACCGGCATTGAGCGCCCTGCTGGCCAGGAGGGATCATAAACACTTTACGGGATGGGCGAGGCCTCCTTTGGCTTCTCGCATGGTCCCGCGCGTCGTGCTCGCAGTGGTGGTTTCCGCTCTTGGCTTCACGCCCGTGGCGGCGAGGAACCTGTTTGTCCAAGACCCCTTTGGGCAGACCTACACGCTGAATGTGGAGCCGAGCGACACGATTGAGAACGTGAAGCAGCAGCTCGCCGCCCTCGCCGGGGGCCTGCCGATCGATCGCCAAGCGCTTGGTTTTGGGCTCAACGACAACCTCGCCAATGGCCGTTCGCTGGCGGACTTCAACATTCCGCCGGACTCGACGCTGGATCTTCGTCTGGTGCCGCTGTCGCTCCGCTTCGAGGGGCCGCTCGCGTGGACGGGCGGCGAGGTCCTGGAGGTGGAGTTCACCGACCAAGCCGGCGCGCCCGAGACGTCATTGCACAGCCTTAGTGGTTTGCTCGATCTCAACTCGGTGACGAGCCAGGACCCGGTGGTGTTGAGCTTGGTCACGCTGTATCGGCCGATGAGCAGTTTCGATCCCCGGCAGGCCTACTCGTGGATGATCATGGAGTGGGGGGACGGGGAGCTTTTGGGTTTCGCGGCCGACAAGTTCAGCATCTTCACGGGCGACTTTGCGCAGAGCTTCGATGGGCACTTTTCCGTGACGGTGCAGGACGGGTTGGTGCTCAATTACGCGCCCGTGCCGGAGCCGGCCGCGGCTGCGGCCGTGCTCGGCTTCTTGGCGCTGACTGGCGCCCTGTGCCGGCGACGCGCGCGCGCTTCGCGCCCGCGATAACGATGAGGCGGAGGCCGAGCTGGGTCTCGGCGCCCCCGGGAGGATCGATCAGCGGGTGAGCTTGCGGTATTTGATGCGGTGGGGGCGCTCGGCGTCCTTGCCTTTGCGTTTCTTGAAATCCTCGAGGTAGTCGCTGTAGTTGCCGTTGTAATACACGACCTGGCTGTCGCCCTCGAAAGCGAGGATGTGCGTCGCCACGCGGTCGAGGAACCAGCGGTCGTGGGAGACGACCACGGCGCAGCCGGCGAAGGTTTCCAGGCCTTCCTCAAGGGCGCGGATGGAGTTCACGTCGAGGTCGTTGGTCGGCTCGTCGAGCAGGATGAGGTTGGCCCCGCTCTTGAGCAGGCGGGCGAGGTGCACGCGGTTGCGCTCGCCGCCGGAGAGCACGCCCACCTTCTTCTGCTGGTCGGCGCCGGTGAAACCGAACTGGGCGCAGTAGGCGCGGGCGTTTACCTCGCGGCCGGGCATGCGGATGATCTCCTCGCCGCCGCTGATCGCCTCGTAGATGGTCTGCGCGTCGGGCAGGGAATCGCGCGACTGGTCGACGTGGCTGATGACGACGGTCTCGCCGACGCGGAGCGTGCCGGAGTCGGGCTTCTCGGCGCCGGTGATGAGGCGGAAGAGGGTGGTCTTGCCCGCGCCGTTGGGGCCGATGACGCCGACGATGCCGCCGGGAGGGAGCGAGAAGTTCAGGTGCTCGAAGAGGAGCTTGTCGCCGTAGGCCTTGGCGAGGCCGCTGGCCTCGACGACGAGCTGGCCGAGGCGCGGGCCGCGGGGGAGCACGAGCTCGAACTCGCGCTCCTGCTCGGCGGTGTTGGAGCTGTTGACCATCTTCTCGTAGGCGCTGATGCGGGCTTGCGATTTGGCGTGGCGGGCCTTGGCGCCCTGGCGGATCCACTCGAGCTCGCGGGCCATGGCCTTCTGGCGTTTGTCCTCGGCGCGTTGCTCGGCGGCGAGGCGGGCCTGCTTTTGCTCGAGCCAGCCGGAGTAGTTGCCCTTCCAGGGGATGCCGTGGCCGTGGGAGAGTTCGAGGATCCACTGGGCGACGTTGTCGAGGAAGTAGCGGTCGTGGGTGACGGCGATGACGGTGCCTTCGTAGCGGGCGAGGTGTTGCTCGAGCCAGTGCACGGACTCGGCGTCGAGGTGGTTCGTCGGCTCGTCAAGGAGGAGGATCTCGGGCTTTTGCAGGAGCAGGCGGGCGAGGGCGACGCGGCGGCGCTCGCCGCCGGAGAGCTGGTCCACGAGGGCGTCGCCGGGCGGGCAGCGGAGGGCGTCCATCGCCATCTCGACCTGCGGGGCGACGTCCCAGGCGCCGAGGCGCTCGATGTCTTCCTGGAGCTTGGCCTGTTTTTCGGTGATGGCGTCGCGCTCCTCGTCGGTCTCGGCGGCGGCGAGCTCGTCCCAGGAGGCGTCGTAGGCGGCGGTGAGGTCGGTGAGGTGCTTGACGCCTTCTTCGACCGAGGCGCGCACGGTGGCGCCGGGGGTGAGCTGGGGCTCCTGTTCGAGGAGGCCGACGCGGTAGCCGGGCTCGAAGTGGAGGCGGCCGTCGATCTCGGTGTCGCGGCCGGCAAGGATGCGGAGGAGGGAGGATTTGCCGGAGCCGTTGAGGCCGAGCACGCCGATCTTGGCGCCGTAGTAGAAGGAGAGGGAGATGTCGCGGAGGATCTCCTTGCGCTCGATCTTCTTCGAGACGCGCATCATCGAGAAAATGATCTTCGGTTCTTCGGGTTTGGCCATGGTGGGAGAGAGAGGGGGGAGGAAGTAAGGGATTGAGGGGAGGAGGCTTGGCCACAAAAAGCGCAAAAGGGCGCGAAAAATCGGGGCGCGGCGCTCCGGGGAAGCGGCGAGGGAAGGTGGAGAAGGTGCCGGTGGCGAGGTCGAGGCGGGGCGCCGAAAACTGTCACCAGATTGGTGACAGTTCGCGGTCGTGGTTCAGGCAACGGGACGGCGATTGTCACCCAATGGGTGACAAATCCGGGGCGGCGGTGCCGGTGTATCGCGGAGGCGGAGGGGCGAGTTTGTCACCAGATTGGTGACAGTTGGGGGCGGCTTGGGCGGGGTGTGGCGGTGGTGCGGCGCAGGAAGGGGCGACGGAAAAGGGGCTTCGCCCGGAGGGCGCGGCAGGATGGGGCCGGAGGCTGGGCGGCTTGGCGGCGGGGCAAAGCTGGCGAACATGGCGCATGAAGCTTCGTGTGCCAGAATGGGCGCGGATACCGCTGGCGGCCGCGCAGGGCTGGGCGCGCGACGGCTCGTCGCGCCACTCGGCGGCGGTGAGTTTCTACACGCTCTTCTCGCTGGCCCCGATCACGATCATCGCGCTGGGCATCTCGAGCGTGGTGTTTGGTGAACAGGCCGCCGCGACGCAGATGGTGGCTCAATTGCGGGACCTGGTGGGCGCGGACGCGGCGCGTCTCATCGTGCACGCGGTCGAGGCGAGCCAGGAGGAGCGGAGCGGGTGGATGGGCACGACCATCGGCGTCGTGATGGTGATGGTGGGGGCGACGACGGTCTTCGCGCAGCTCCAGGAATCGCTCAACGCGGTCTGGGGCGTGCGCTCCCGGCCCGAGCGGAAGGAGTGGGTGGTCTTCATGCTGCGCCGGGTGCTCTCCTTCGCGATGGTGCTGACGATCGGGTTTTTGTTGCTCGTCTCCCTGATCCTGACCTCGGCGATCTCGGCGCTGGTGCGCTACGCGGACGGCTGGTTTGGCGTGCCGCCGCCGCTCTTGCACGCGGTGGACGCGTTGGTGGTGTTTTCGGTGATCACGGTGCTCTTTGCGCTGGTGTTCAAATTCATGCCCGACGTGGTGCAGTCGTGGCGCGACGTGTGGCGGGGGGCGATCTTGACCGCGCTGCTCTTCAGCGTGGGGCGGGTCTTGATCGCGATCTATCTGGCGCGCTCGACCGTGGCCTCGGTCTACGGGGCGGCGGGTTCGCTGGCGGCGCTGCTGATCTGGATCTACTTTTCGTCGGCGATCTTGTTTTTCGGGGCGGAATACATCCGGGCGCGGGGCGAGTTGAAGGGGCGGCCGGCGCGTCCGAAAAAGACGGCGGTGCTGGTGCGCGAGGTGTTGGTCGAGGAGAGCCAGCGCGACCGGGACCTGCAGGCGGCGTTGCACGCGGAGGAGGTCGGCGGGCGGGTGCCCACGCGCGAGGAGAAGGAGGCCGCGGAGGAGGCGAGGCGGCGCGGCTAGCGGGAGTGCTGCGCGAGCCGGTTCCCCTTCACGCCCGGTCGAGGCGATAGGACCGGTAGGACCAGTCGCCGTTGCCAAGCGCGGTGTGGGGGCGGGATCCCCGCACCCCGGCAAAATCTCGTGCGGAGCGGCGCGCGCCGGGGGGAAGCTTGCGCTGGATAAGGGCCAGCGCGCGGGGCGTGTTGAGCTCCATGCCGCGACGCACCTCGGAGTTGATCTCGCGCGCCTGCACCTGCCGCCAGGGCCCCGCTCGCAGCGCGCGGTCCCACGCCTCCACCGCCCCGCGTCCGCGGAAATCGGCGTAGAGGAAGCAGCCGCCCGGCCGCAAAACCCGGGCCACCTCCGCGAGGAAGGCCCCGAAGTCCGGGTAACAGTGCGAGGCTTCCACGTTGATGACGACGTCGAAGCTCGCGTCGGCAAAGGGCAGGCGGCAGGCGTCTCCTTGCACAAACTCCAGGCCCGCCACCTTGGCGTGCCTCGCTTGGCAAAAGCGGACACCGCGCGCGTTGAGGTCGAGCCCCACGTAACGGGCGGGTCGAAAAGTTCGGGTGAGATAAGAGGCCCCGCCGCCGTGGCCGCAGCTCAGCTCGAGCACCTCGCGTCCGCCGAGATCGCCCAAGGACGCCACGTGGTGATAAAGTTGCACTCCCGGTCGTTCCGCCTCGTCTTCCGGCGAAAGCGGCACGTTCAGAGGGGGATCGCTTTCGAAGGCATAGTTGAGGAACAGGACCTCCTCCCCGCGCAGTCGGGCGGTGAGAAAACCATACCAAGCGCGCCACAGGGCCTTGCGCACGGTGCCCACCGAATAAATCGCATCCCACAAACCCATCGGCGCAGCCCGTCGCGCGCCGGCGGGCTTGTCAACGCCGCCCGGCGTCCCGCCCGGCCCGCGATTCGCACCGGGAGGATCGCCCGCGCTTTAGCGTTGCCGCACCGGCCGGCTTCGCGCGCGCTCGCTCCATGGGCGCAAAATACCTCCCAACGACCAAGGACCAACGGGCCAACGCGCGTTACCTGAACAAGCAGAAGCAGACGCCGAACTACAAAAAGTCCTCGGACGCTCCCGTAGCCAAGAAACCGACCAAGCCCTGAGGCGCTGCCCCGGCTTTTCCCCCGTCCATCGCCGCCCCTCATCATTGACAGTCCTGAGACTCACCTGAGACTCCGCCTGTGAGCATCGAAGACGCCCGCGTAAAGTTCCGCACCCATCTCGCCGAGCACGGCCTGCGCATCACCAACCAGCGCATCGCCATCTTCGACGCCGCGTTCGCGCAGAAGGAGCATTTCACCGCGGAGGAGCTGCTCGCCCATGCCCGCGCGATCGACGACTCCGTCTCCCGCGCCACCGTCTACCGCACCTTGCCCCACCTGATCGGCAGCTCGGTGCTGCGGGAGGTCGATATCGGCAAGAACCTCAAATACTATCTGCCCAACACCGACAGCTCCGCGCAAGTCGCCCAAGTGATCTGCGTCGATTGCGACAAGATCTTCGAGATCAGCGCCCCGTTCATGTCGTGGTATGGCAGCACCGTGTCGTCCAAGCTCGGCCTCACCCCGGTCTCCCAGCGCCTGCAAGTGAACGCCCACTGCGATTCCCTGAAAAGCACCGGCGTCTGCAAACACCGCGCCGCCCCGCCCGCGTCTTCCGCCGCCCCGGGCGCTCCTTCCGCGGTCTCCGCTTCGTCGGTGCTCCCCGGCGCCGCTGTCGCCATCTGATCCGCCCGAAGCCGCGGCTCCCGCGTAACACCTAGGCGTGGCTCCGGCCGTTGCCGTTTCCGACCCTTGCCCTACACTTTGCCCATGGCCCGAAAAGAAGACCACAGTTTCGACATCTCCTTTTACGAAAGCATCCTCCGTCGCGACCCCTCCTACGCCGAGGTCGTGGAAATCCTTGGCGGTCTCTACACGAAGGCGGGGCGCGTCGCGGATGGCCTCAAGATGGACCGAAAGCTGGTGCGTCTGCAGCCGGAGAACGCCACCGCGCACTACAACCTCGCCTGCAGCCTCGCCCTCTCGAAGCGCCCGACCGAGGCCATCACCGTCCTCGCCCAAGCCATCGCCCTCGGCTACGACGACGCCGAGTGGATGGCCAACGATCCCGACCTGGCCGCCCTGCGCAAGCGCCCCGACTTCCATACCTTGGTCGACCTCGTCCGCCAGGCCGCCAACCCGCAGAATTAAGCTCGGAGCACCGAGCCCCGCTCCCGACCTCGCCTGCGCGCGCCTCCCGGTTCTCCCGCATCCCCGCTCCCGCTCTCTCCCTCGCACCCGCCTCCGACCGCTCTCTCCATGCCAGCCCTCGACTACGAGCCCATCGTCCTCAAGCCGCGCGCCGCGCCCCCGCCGCTCAGCGCGATCCAGGAGGAAATCCTCGCGCTCAAGAAACACCGCAACGCCGTCATCCTCGCCCACAATTACCAAAACGAGGACATCCAGCGCGTGGCCGATTTTGTCGGCGACTCCCTGGGGCTCAGCTACCAGGCGCAGGCCGCCCAAGCCGACGTGATCCTCTTCTGCGGCGTCCATTTCATGGCCGAGACCGCCAAGATCGTGAATCCCGGTCGCACCGTGTTGCTGCCCGACCTCGAGGCCGGCTGCTCCCTCGCCGACTCCTGCCCGGCCGAGCGCCTCGCCGCCTACAAGGCCGCGAACCCCGGAGTTTACGTCGTCGCCTACATCAACTGCTCCGCCGCGGTGAAGGCGCTCAGCGATGTCATCGTGACCAGCGGCAACGCGCAAAAGATCGTCAGCCGGGTGCCCGCCGACCGCGAGATCCTTTTCGTGCCCGACCAGAACCTCGGCCAGTGGGTCTCGCAAAAGACCGGGCGCCAGATGCGCCTCTGGCCGGGCAGCTGCTACGCCCACGTGATGTTCACCACCCAGGCCATCGAGCGCATTCGTATCCAGTTTCCGGATGCGCCGGTCGTGGCGCACCCCGAGTGCGTGCAGGCCGTGCGCGACCTCGCCGACGAGGTCTGCTCCACCGAGCTCATGGTCAATTTCGCCAAGACCACGCCCGCCGAACGCATCATCGTGGTCACCGAGAGCGGCATGCTTCACCGCCTCCGCCGCGAGGTGCCGGAGAAGACCTTCATCGCCGGCCCCACCGACACCTGCGCCTGCAACGACTGCCGCTTCATGAAAATGAACACGATCGAGAAGGTGCGCGACGCCCTGAAGTTCATGAAGCCCGAGATCCAGGTCCCCGAGGATATTCGCGCCGCCGCCCTCGCGCCCATCCAGCGCATGCTTGATTGGAGCAAGTAAAGGGGCAGGGAGCGGGGGCGGGCTCGCATCCTGCTCATCGCTCTCTTCCTCTCGTCCTTTCCGGCCGCCACCTTTTCTCCAGCTTCCCCTTCGCCCATGCCCGCCCGCCACAGCGTTCGCCGCGTCGACGGCCACGAGATCCACACGCTCGCCAACGCCAAGGTTTCCGTCTCGCTCGCGCCGGTCTACGGCGCGCGCGTCGTCTCCCTGCGCGACCTCGCCTCGGGCCGCGAATGGTTCGACGGCTGGGCGCCCGCTTCCGAGCGTCGGCTGCGCGCCCCGCGCGATCCGGCTGATTTTTCCACCGGACCGGGCGCCGGGCTCGATGAGTGCCTGCCGACCGTCGCACCCTGCCGCGTCGCCGGCCGCGAGCTGCCCGACCACGGGGAGCCTTGGACGACACCCGCCCCGGTCGATCCCGTCGCCGCCCAAGGTGGCGAGCTCGTGTCCGCGTGGAAGCTGCGCTCCCTCCCGCTCGACTTCACCCGTCGCATCACGCTCTCCGGCGCGACGGTCCGCTTCGCCTACTCCCTCACCAACCGCTCCGCCCGCCCCACGCCTTTCCTCTGGGCCTGGCACGCGCTGCTCACGCTACGGCGGGGCGATCGGCTGGAGTTGCCGCCTGCCCTACGCAAGTGCCAGGACGCACGCGGCCAAGCCTTCCCCTGGCCCGGCGCCATGCCTGGTTGTGATCTTTCGCGGGCCGATCTCGAGGCGGCGCCCAAGAAGCGCGCCAAGGTCTTTGTCGGCCCCTTTGCGCGCGGAGCCGCCACGCTGCATGATTCGCGGGGGCCGTCGCTCTCGCTGCGCTGGCCCACCGAGGTGATGCCCTACGCCGGCATCTGGATCACGCGCGGCTACTGGAACGGGCTGCACCATTGGGCGGTGGAGCCCACCAATGCCCGGGCTGACGCGCTCGCCGAGATCACCCGGGACAAGTCGCCCCTGCACTGGCTCGCCCCGCACGAGACCCGCGAGTGGTTCGTGACCGCGCGCGTGGGTTGAGCCAAAACGCCCGTGGTGCGGCGCGACTTTGGTTGCGCCCCTCGGGCGGCTCGGATGGTGTGGCTCGCGCCATGCCGAAGACCACGTCTCCCGCGCCAGATCTGGCGCTTCTCGCGCGCGCCGCGAAGAGCGCCGCGGCCAAAGCCTACGCGCCCTACAGCGAGTTTCGGGTCGGCGCCGCCATCTGGACCGACCGGGGTTTGTTCACCGGAGCCAACGTGGAAAACGCGTCCTACGGGCTGAGCAACTGCGCCGAGCGCACCGCGATCTTCGCGGCGGTCGCGGCCGGCGCCAGGAAGCTGGAGTGCGTGGTCGTCTACACGCCGACGCCGGGGCCGACCGCGCCCTGCGGCGCTTGTCGTCAGGTGATCTTCGAGTTCGGACCCGAGGCCCGCGTGGTCTCTTGCTGCGCCGGCAAGGCCCGCATCGACACGCGCATCGATGCTCTGCTCCCGGGCGCGTTCGGGCCGGCGGATCTGGGGTGATCTCGAATTCCGCGGGGTCGCTCAGGGGCCGCAGAGACCAAGGGTGCCGGCGGACTGGGGCAGCTTCCCTTGCAGGCGGGGGAAGTCGCGCCGGGGCGCTGATCATTGGAGCGACGGGGCTCCCGCCCGGTCGGGTTGTGCATGGGGCGGGAGCCCCCTGCCTCCGTCAGCTGCAGGGGCCTCCGCGTCCCCCCGGATGAGCCGCGCGCAGGGGTGCGGCGCGGCTCGGGACGATCAGGCGATGTCCGGTGACGAGGGAGCGGCCTCGGCGGCGGCGGCTTGTTGTTCCTCGGTCTCGATGACCTTCGCGATGCTGAGGAGCTTGTCGCCCTCGGCCAGGCTGAGGAGCTTCACGCCCTTGCCGCCGCGGTTGACCTCGCGGATGTCGGCCACGCGCGTGCGCACGCTCTGGCCCTTCGCGGTGAGGAGCATGATCTCGTCGCTGTCCTTCACGCTCAGCGCGCCGGCGAGCTTGATCGAGCCGTCCTCGGGGAGGTCGATCGCCCACACGCCGCTCGCGCCGCGCGCGGTGAGGCGGTAGTCCTCGAAGCGCGTGCGCACGCCGAGACCGGCCTCGCTCGCGA
>JAUVVA010000068.1 GCA_030604905.1 Verrucomicrobiota bacterium
GCGAGGGCGCGATCTCCCCCGACGAACTCCACAAGGTCGTCAAAGCCCGCGGCCGCCTGCCCCGCCACGTTGTATTACGCTGCCGGATACGCCACTTCACCGACGGCGCCGTCCTCGGCGGCCAGGCTTTCGTCGCCGAACACCTCGCCGTCTACCGGGAAAAAACCGGCCGCCGCCGAAACACCCCTCCCAAACCTCTGCCGGCCTACACCGACTGGGGCGGAGAACTCGTCACCTTGCGCGGACTCCGGAATCCGGCGAGGTAAGCGCACATGCGACCGCCCGACATCCTTTGGATCGTGACCACGCAGTGGCGGGCGCAGGCCTGCGGCTACGCGGGGGATCCCAACGCTCGCACACCCGCGCTCGACGCACTCGCGGCCGACCCCCGAACGCTCAATTACGCGCAGGCCGTGACACCGCATCCCTTCGGGCCATTTGCTCGTGCCGCCTTGCTCACCGGGCTTCCGTGTCCGGAGAACGGCGTGCTCGACTACTGGGATGCCTTGCCGGCCGGCGCACGCACCGTGGCGCACACCCTGTCGGAGCGAGGCTACGGCACGGCTTACTTCGGGAAATGGGGCGTGGGAGAGCGCGACCGTTCCGCGCCGCTAGTCGGAGAAGCGGCGGCCCGCGTGCCGGTGCCGCCCGAGGGCCGAGGAGGCTTCGCGCATTGGGTGGGTTTTGAAGGCGGATTCTTGCTCAACGACCCCTGGCTGCACGGAGACGGGTTTCCGGGTTGGCGGAGGGCGCAAGGTTACCAAAGCGACGTCGTTTGCGAATATGCGGCGCAGTGGCTCGCGCGGCCGGTCGAGCAACCGCGTTTCGCGGTGGTGAGCCTCGAGGCCCCTCATCCACCCTACGACGCACCCACGCCGACGGGAATGCCACGGCCAAAGCCGGAAGACATCCTGCTCGCGCCAAACGTCCCGCGTGGTGGCGAGGTCGACGCGAGGGCTCGCCGCGAGCTTGCCGGCTACTACGCGCACATCGCCGCGACGGACGCGGCGATCGGGCGCTTGCTCGCGTGCGTGCCGGCGGAGATGATCGTGGTTGTCACTTCCGTCCACGGAGACATGCACGGCGCGCAGGGACGATTTCGCAAAGGCTGGCCGCACGAGGAGAGCGTGCGCGTGCCCTTGCTCGTCAGAGGTGCGCCAAAAGCGGACGGTGCGACGCTTCCGCCCGATCTGGAGCCGGTGTCGTTGCTGGATCTGCCGGCGATGGCGCTGGCTTGGAGCGAGGGACGTCCGTGGATCTGCCCTCGGGATCGAGCCGCGATCTCGATGCCGAGCGTGGTGGGGCTGCCGCACCAGTGCGACCGCGTATGGCGGGGCTGGCGCTCGGCGACGGAAAAACGCGTCTTCAACGCCGACGGCAGCGAGTGGGTGCTGGGCGAATAGGCCTCGCCCGTCCCGCGGTGCCGCCGGCCGAGCCCGCGTGTTGCACACGAGTCTGGCCGGCCCGCGCCGATCTAAGGGGCCAAGACGACGGGGCCTCGCGCGACTTGCTGCCGGCGCACGCCTTGGCTCGGCCGCGCCGGTTTCGCCCTCGTAGCTCGACGCGTTCCTCCGCTTCTCGGGTGATACATGCGGGTCAGGCTCGCGTGCGGACGAAGGCTTTGAGCGTCGCGCACTCGGTGCCGAGGGCTTCGCCGTGCGGGCGGATCGTGTAAGGGCCGACCGAGGCGGGCACGATGAAGGTCTCGGCGTAGTGGACCACGAAGGGCTCGAAGGCTCCGGTGGGACTCTCGACGACGGCTTCGGCGCCTTGCACCAGGTTCAGCACGTTGACGCCGCCGCGGGTGTCGTGCGCCACCGTATCCGTAAACCAATGACGGCGCGTCTCGATGAACTCGGCTTCGTGCAATCCGGTGCGCTCCTCGCGCCAGCCGGGGCCGGAGGCGATGGGGGTGAACTGGTTCACGAGGCGACGGCGCGCATAATCTTCGTCACGATCCCACTGGATGACCTCCCGGCCGCGGGCGATGTTCACCGGGCGGGGCAATCCGTCGAGGCCGACCCGGTTCCAGTCCCAGAGCTTGAAGGTGAAGATATAGGGCGTGGCGCTGATCTCGAGCACCATGCTGCCGGCGCCGGAGCAGTGCAGGGTGCCGGCGGGAATGAGGAAGTGGTCGTGCTTGCGGGCCGGGAAGCGCGCGGCGAAGCGGGCGTCGTCGAAGGGCTTCTCGCCCCGTTGAGCGGCCTCGAGGTCGGCGATCATCGCGGCGCCGTCGGTGCCGTTTTTGCAGCCGAGGTAGACTTCCGCTCCGGGGGCGGCGTCGAGGATGTAGTAGCTCTCGTCCTGGGTGTAGGGCAGGCCGAAATGCTCGCGTGCGTATTCGGTCAGCGGGTGCACCTGGAAGGAGAGGTTGCCGCCTTGCATGGTGTCGAGGAAGTCGAAGCGGATGGGAAACTCCGGCCCGAAGCGACCGTAGACCGCCTCGCCGAGCAGGGGCTTGGGCTGGAAGAACACCAGGTTGATCGAGGGGATCTCGACCTGCACGTCGCCGAAGCGCAGGAGCAGCGAGTTTTCCTCGGGAACGCAGTCAAAACACCACGCGTAGTTGGGCGGACCGTCGGGAAGCTGGCAGACCTGGCGCATCCACTGTCCGCCCCAAGGACCCGGGTCGAAGAAGGGGACGACGCGGAAGGGGCGGGCGGCGGATTGTCGCAAGCCCTCGCGGAGAGCGTCGCCATCGACGAGGCGCGGATCGCCGGGTTTGGTGGTATCGAGCAGGAAGTCCCAGCGCGGCAGGGTTGCCTGCTTGAGTTTGTCGCAGACGCGCCAGTCGATGAAGAAGCTGCGTTTGTATTGGAGCGAGGCTTTGAGGTCCCGGTTCTTTACGCCGAGGTTGGAGACTTCGTTGCGGCGTTGGCGCATCTGCGCCTCCCAGCGCGGCATGTCGGCGTAGATGACGAGATCGGGCTCGCAGCAGAGCAGGGCGGCGGGCCCGAGCACGACAACGAGGCCGGTCGCGGCGTCGATCCGCGAGCGGAGGGCGGCGCGGCGCGCGGGGTCGAGGAACCGGTCGAGCGTGAGGCGGGAGAGGCGGCCGAAGACGGGGTCGTCGCCGCCCAGCTCGGGCGCCACGAGGGCGTCGACCGCCGCGGGCGACAAAAACGCCTCCGCGCTGAGGAAGAGCCTTTCCGACCGGAGCGCGGGCGCGAGGTGCTGGAGCAGGGCCGACGAGATCTCTTCTTGGAAAACCTCGGGGTAACACTCGATGGCCACCACGGTCTTCGCCGGGCCGTGGGCGGAGGCCGCGCGGCTTGTAATTGAGGAATGGATACGGGCGCAGACCGCGGACCAGCCGCGCACGGCGGCGTCGGCGGGTTGGCCGGAGACGGTGACGCAGGGGTGTTTGTCGTAGTTGGGTCGGCGGAGGCCGAGGGGGGCGAGGTAGTCGGGCGTGGTCACGTGTCGAGGGGGCGGATGGCGGAGCGGAGACGGGCGAGGTTCACTCGCCCTGGGCGGGACGCTTGAAGTCGTCCTCGTAGCGGGTGATGTCGGCCTGCTGCCAGTTGCCAAAGGCGACCTCGAGCACGCGGACCGGCTTGGCGTCGGGGCCGGCGGGCGGGCCGGAGAGACGGTGTTTTTCGTTGGCGGGGATCCAGATCTCGTCACCCGCACGGTGGGTGCTGATCGTCTCACCGACCTGCACGACGGCGCCGTCGTCGAGCACGATCCAGAGCTCGGCGCGGCCGGTGTGGGATTGGAGGGACAGGCGTTGGCCGGGGAGCACGCTCATGAGCGAGACGGTCGTGTCCTGGTTGAAGGCGTATTGTTTGAAGGAGCCCCACGGGCGCGTGACGAAGTCCACGGGTGGCTTCTCGGCCGGGATTGGTTTGGTGACGTAGGACATGATAGGGAGTGAGAGGGGGCGAGGGAGGAGGCGGGCGGCGGAGCGGTGGGCGGGAGATGGGGAGGTGGCCGGTGCTGCGTTTCGGTGGCGGGCGGAAAAACTGTCACCTATTGGGTTACAGTTGGGCGGCGGGGCGGGGGATGAGGGTGGGGCGGCCGTCGCGTGCGACGACGAGGTGGCGGAAGTTTTTCTCGGCGATGGCGGCGTAGTCGTGGCCGGCGTTGCTCGGGTAGATGCCGAGGTAGACGAGGGGCTCGGTGCCGGTGTTGACGGTGCGGTGGGCGGTATGGCCGGGGACGTAGACCGCGGAGTTGGGCAGGAGGGGAACGAGGCGGCTTTCGCCGCTGGCTTCATCCTCCAGGAGCATGGCGCCCTCGCCGCGCAGGCCGACGTAGAGTTCGGCGGCGGGGCGATGGGAGTGGTAGTGACCCTTGGTGAGGTAATACTCGTCGCCGATGCGGCCGGGCTGCAGCATACCGAGGCCGTAGTGGAGCTGGCCGTCGCCGGAGGCGGGCTCGACGGCGGAGACCTGGTAAAGGATCGGGTTCCCTCGGGCCAAAGCGGCCTCGTAGGCGGCCGCGTCGGCGAAGGAGCCGCGCAGGTCGGCCAGACGACGCTCGACCATGGGGCGTTCGCCGAGGCGGGCGGAGTCGAGGGAGTAGCGGACAAAGAGGTCGGCCGGGGCGATGGTGAGCAGGTTGGAGGACATAAGGGGAGAAGGCTTCAGAGCGGCGAAAGGCGAAGGAGGGGAGGCAGCTTTTTCCCGGCGGCGCGCAGAACATTGAGGGCGGCGCCATGGCGGGGCTCGTAGGCCGGCTCGACGAGGCGGACGCGGGGGAGCACCCGGCGGATCGCCGCTTCGATGCGCGGCTGGTAGGGAGCCCCGGAGCGGGCGCAGCCGCCGAGGAGCACGACGGAGGGGCCGGAGGGGAAGGCCAGCTTGCGGGCCGTGCCGCTCACGAGGTTGGCGAGCGCGGCGGCGCCTTGGTCGAGGATGGCCTCGGCGGTGGCGTCGCCTTCGGCGGCGAGGCGAGCGACGACCGGAGCGAAGGGAGCGAGTTGGTCGGGGGTGATGGGCGGCGCGTAGAGGCGGGCGAGCAATTCGTTGGCTTCCGAGAGTCCGAAGAAGGCGAGGGCGGCGGGCAGGAGCGCGGTCGAGGGGGCGCGCCCGTCGGCGGCACGGCTCGCGGCGCGTAGTCCGGCGAGGGCGAGGCCGAGCGCGCCGCCCTCGTCGTCGAGGAGCCAGCCCCAGCCGCCGCACATGAAGGTGTCCCCGCGGGCGTCGCGCCCGAGGCAGTTGGTGCCGGTGCCGGAGATCAGCGCGATGCCGGGCTGGCCGGCGAGTCCGCCCGCGAGGGCGTTGTGAAGGTCGTTGGCGATGGTGATCTGGCCGGCGGGGGCGAGGCGGGCGGACTCGGCGGCGGCGGTGAGGCGGGCGGTGTCGACGGTGGCTTTGATCCCGGCGAGACCGGCGAAGCAGGCGGTGGCGGGGGCGAAGGGGTGGCCGGCGGCTTTCCACGCGCGTTCGGCGGCGAGTCGGAGGGCGGCGGTCGCGGCGGGGAGGCCGACGTTGTGGTAGTTGGAGGGGCCGGCCTCGCCTTCGCCGTGGACGGCGCCGCGGGCGTCGACCAGCACGGCGCGGGTGTGGGTGCCACCGCCATCGATGCCGAGAAACAGGTCCATGCCCCGGGGTATCTTCGCCGGGCTCGGGTGAGGGCGAGGCAATTTAACATTTCATAACATGAAGCGACCGATCATAACATGGAGCGATGAACACGGTGCGGCAGCAGCGGATCCTGGCGAAATTGAAGGAGCGGGGCGTGGTGGGGGCGGCGGAGCTGAGGGCCGAGCTCGGGGTGACGGCGATGACGGTGTGGCGGGATCTACGGGAGCTGGAGGAGCAGGGGCTTTTGCGCCGGACGCGGGGCGGGGCGAGGGCGCTGGAGGCGTTGCCCGGGGAGGCGGGGTTTGAGGTGAAGGCGCCGACGGCCGAGGCGGCGAAACGCAGGATCGCGGCGCGAGCCGTGGCCGAGTTTGTGCGGGCCGGGGATGTGATCGCGATGGAGGGGGGCACGACGGTGGCGGCGTTGGTGGAGTTTTTGCCCGAGGCGCGAGTTTCGGTGGTGACGAACAGCCTGCCGGTCGCGGCCCGCCTGCGGTCGGAGCGGCCGGGCTTGCCGGTGGCGATGCCTGGCGGGTGGTTGAGCCCGGTCTCGGGCAACCTTTGCGGGCCGGACGCGGCGCGGCGTCTGGCGCGGAACGAGACGGCGGTGTGCTTCATCGGGGCGAGCGGTTTCGACGCCGAGCGCGGGCCGATGGATCCGAACCCGCTGGAGATCGAGGCGAAGCGCGCGATGGCGGAGAAGGCGCGCCGGGTGGTCCTGCTGCTCGACGCGAGCAAATGGGGAAAACGCGGCGCCTGCGTGACCCTGCATCCGAGGCGTATCCATACGGTGGTGACGGAGGCGGCCCCGCCGCGCGACATCGCGCGGATGTTGAAAAGCGAGGGCGTGAGCGTGCTGGTGGCGTAGGGGGACGATCACCAGACCGAGCGGTCGCCGCGCAGGCGACGCCAGATGTCGTCGAAGCCCGCGCCGCGCGCGCCGAAGTCCGCGGGCACTTGATCGAGCGGGATCCCGGCGGCGGGGTCGGGCGAGGCGGGGAAACGCCAGGCGAAGGGCCAGACCCAGCCGGAGGGCGGGGCGTCGGCGCCGGGGCGCATCTCGTTGAAACGGAGGTCCGCGACAATGACCGAAGCGGGGTCCTCCGGCGAGGGAAGGGCGGCCCAAAAACCTTGGGAGAACCACTCGACGGTGGTGAAGGCGCGCGATTCCCGCACGGCGGGCGGGAGCGTGTCGGCCGCGCGGGGGATGAAGTCGAAGCGCACCGTGTCATCGAGATCGAGCCAAGACCAGTAGCCGATCACGAAACCGCCCTCGACCTCCGCGACGTGGCGCCAGAGCAGGGTGTTGAGAGGGGTGGCTGAAGTGATGCCGCGGCCCGGCGCGACCGTGTGGCCGGCCTCGGCGAGGGCGACGGAGAAGACCCTCGCGGCGCGTGCCTGCGCGACGAAGCTCCAGGCGACGTAGAGCGTGGAGAGCGCGAGCCCGGCGACGTTGGCGAGGTGCCGGGCGCGCGGGCTGCGGAGCACGAGGGCGAGCAGGATGCCGAAGAGGAGGGGGGCGGTGTAGAGCGGGTCGATGATGAAGAGGTTGTTCGTCCCGAAACCGTGGCGCGAGAAGGGCGCGAGGAGCTGGGTGCCGTAGACGGTGAAGACGTCGATCAGCACGTGGGTGGCGAAGATCAGCCAGAGCCCGACGAAGGCGTCGCGGAAGGAGAGGGGGGCGCGTGGGGAGCGGTGCGGCGCTCCGGGCGGCGGAGGCGTAGGGTGGCGATGAATACGGACCAGCAGCGGGGCGAAGAGCGCGGCGCCGACAAACATCGCCCAGATGGCGTGCGACTCGCCCCGGTGCCAGAGCAGGCGTTGCACGGGGTCGAGCCAGGGGAAGAGGAGGATGTCGAGGTCGGGCAGGGTGCCGAAGAGGAGGCCCCAGCCGAGCGCGCGGCGGCCGAGCTGGCGGTGCCAGCAGCCGAAGGCGACGGCGGCGCCGAGGGCGGCCTGGGTGACGGAATCCATGCGCCGGGAACAGGATGCGGCCTCCGCGCGAGAGCAAGCGGCGCGAGGCCGAGAGGCTCGCCGGGCGCGCGGGACGGAGCGGGGCCGGGCCCGGGCGTGAAAAGGCCCCGGACCTTGCGGTCGCGGGGCCTTTTGCAGCGGGAGGAGTCGGGCGAGGCGACGATCAGGCCTTGGCGGCCTCGGCGGCGGCGGCGGAGCTGTCGTAGCGCTTCACGTTGACCTGCATGGCGGCCTTACCCTTCAGGTCGCGCAGGTGGTAGAGACGGGCGCGGCCGATCTCGGACTCGCGATCCACCTCGATCTTCTCGATGTTGGGGGAGTTGACGGGGAACACGCGCTCGACGCCCTCGCCGTAGCTGATGCGGCGGACCGTGAAGGTCTCGTGGATGCCGTGGCCCTTGCGGGCGATGACGATGCCGGAGAAGAGCTGCACGCGCTCCTTGTCGCCCTCGCGGACCTTGGTGTGCACCTTGACGCCGTCGCCCACCTTGAAGGAGGGGACGTTACGAATCTGGGCGGCGGTGATCTCTTTGATAATCGGGTTCATGACGGTAAAGGCGGTGTGGGAGACTGGAGTAAATCGGGACGGACGAGACGGGTTTTTTCCACGCGACGGGCGTGTCGCCATTTCTCGATTTCAGCGTGGTTGCCCGAAAGGAGCACTTTCGGCACGGACTGACCTCGAAACTCGGCGGGACGCGTGTATTGCGGGAAGTCGAGCAAACGACCGGTGAAGGATTCGTGTGTCAACGAATTTTCATCCCCCAGCACGCCGGGGATAAAGCGGGCGAGGGCGTCGATGACCACGGCGGCGGGCAGGGTGCCGTTGGTGAGCACGTAGTCGCCGATGCTGATTTCCTGGTCGATGACGGTGTCGCGGATGCGTTGATCGATGCCCTCGTAGTGGCCGCTGAGGAAGACGAGGTGGCGCTCGGTGGAGAGCTCGCGCGCGATCTTTTCGGTGAAGGGCACGCCGTCGGGTGTGAGGTAGATGCGGCGGCAGCCGGGGGTCTGGAGCTGCTCGATGGCGGCCACGACGGGCTCGGGCTTCATCACCATGCCGGCGCCGCCGCCGAAGGGGCGGTCGTCGGCGGTCTTGTGCTTGTCGGTGCACCAGGCGCGCAGGTCGTGCACGCTCACGCCGAGGCGGCCGGCCTCGATGGCTTTGCCGAGGATGCTCTCGGCGAGGAAGCCGTCGAGCATGCGCGGGAAGAGCGTGAGCACGTCGATCTGGAGCATGGCGGAGGCGCGAGGGCTTCGACGCTGGGGACGCGGATGTCGCAGGGAGCGCGGGGGAAGAGGCGGAAAATCAAAAGCCCCGGAGGGGATTAAACCTCCGAGGCCCGAAACTTTCTTTGCGGCTTTTCGCCTCTGCGTTGGGAAACTTGGCGCCTCAGGCGGCGGGAGCGGCGGCGGCGCGGGCCTTCTTGATGAGGGCGCGGGCGGTGTCGGTGGGGAGGGCGCCCTTGGAGATCCAGTAGTCGGCGCGCTCGACCTTCAGGGTGAGGGCGTCCTTCTTGGCGCGGGGGTTGTAGGTGCCGAGAATCTCGGTGGCGGCGCCATCACGGCGGGAACGGGCTTCGGCGACCACGACGTGATAGACGGGATTGTGGGTCGAGCCGATGCGGGAGAGGCGGATTTTGAGGGCCATGGAAGGTCGTGGGACGAGGTCTGCGGATTTGGAAAAGGTTGGAAAACACGCGCCGCGCGCGGCGGTGTCAAGCAGGCAAAATCGCGGCAATCGCGAGACGGGGCGGATCGACCGGTATCTGGAGGACGGGCGGCGTCGCCCGCGGACCGAGCGCGAGAGCGGTCCGGGGTGCGGAATCCGCGGAGACTCGGCGCGGTGGCGGGCGGGGGCGATGCCGAGGTCGCGAGAGCGGTCCGGGGTGGGGGAGGCGGGTTATTCCACGTTGGCGATCTGCTCCTTGATGCGCTCGAGCTCGTTCTTCAGCTCGATCACGCGGCGGGCGATTTCGTAGTCGTTGGCCTTGGCCCCGGTGGTGTTCACTTCGCGGCCCATCTCCTGGAGGATGAACTCGGCTTTGCGGCCGATCTCGCCGTCCCCGGAAAAGAGTTTTTTGAGCTGCGCGTGGTGGCTGCGGAAGCGGGTAAGCTCCTCGGTGATGTCGCAACGGTCGGCGAAGAGGGCGATCTCGCGGAGCACGCGTTCGTCGTCGACCCGGAGCTCGAGGCCGGCCTCGCGCAGGCGGCGCAGGAGGGTGTCGCGGGCCGAGCTGACGACCTGGGGGGCGCGAAGGGCGATCTCGTCGATGTGGGTGATGAGGCCGTTGAGGCGCTTGGCGAGGTCCTCGCGGAGCGCCGCGCCCTCGGTGGCGCGCATGGCGGCGAAGCTGGAAAGCGCCTCCTCAAGGGCGGCCATCACGATGTCGCGCGACTCCTCGATGGGCGGGGGCTCGATCTTGCGGCGAAACTGCATGGCGCACTGCACGAGCGCGTCGGTGGTGGGGCTGAAAATCACGTCGCGCCGGGCGGCAAAGGCGGCCACGCGATCGAGCCACACGCCGGCGGCGACCTCGTCAAATTCGGCGGCCGCGCCCCCCGTGGGCACGCCATCGAGCTCGACGCGCACTTGCACGGTGCCGCGGATGGCGACCTTCTTCACGGCTTCGACGATGGCCGGTTCGAGCTCCTCCCAAGCGCCGGGGGCGGATACCTTGACCTCGAGCGCCTTGCGGTTGACCGAGACGATTTGAATGGAGAATCCCTGTGCGCCGACGGAACCCGAGGCGCGGCCGTAGCCAGTCATGCTGTTCATGTCATGAGCCCAAGGGCGCGGGCTTCGCTCGACAAATCCCAAAATGCCCTGTCGTCGCGCCGGTTAAGAACCGGCCCGGGCCCTCGGGGATTCGCGGCGGAGGTCGTGCGCCCGCCTCAGGTCGTTCGCCCGCCTCAGGGCGTTCGCCCGCTTCAGGGCGTGCTCGGTTGGCGGATCAGGGGAGACTGTTTCAGTTTCTCGAGCTTGGGCTTGATCACGACGCGGCAGTAGCCGGCGTGCGGGTTCTTCTTGTAGTAGTCCTGGTGATACTCCTCGGCGAGGTAGAAGGCCGGCAGGGGCGAGACCTCGGTGACGATGCGGCCCTCCCAGATCTCGGCGTTGGCCCGTGCCATCGACGCATCGATGAGCGCCTTCTCCTCGGGGTTGGCGTAGAAGATCACGGAGCGGTATTGCGTGCCGACGTCGGCTCCCTGGCGGTTCAGGGTGGTGGGATCGTGGATCTCCCAGAAAAAGTCAACCAGCTGCGCGCGGGTAACCCGGGCCGGATCGAAGGTGATGCGCACCACCTCGGCGTGTCCGGTGGCGCCGGTGACGACTTGTTCGTAGGTGGGGTCGGGGCGTTTGCCGCCGGCGTAGCCGATCTCGGCGGAGAGCACGCCGGGCACCAGTTCGTAGGCGGCCTCGACGCACCAGAAGCAGCCGCCGCCGAGCACGAGGGTCTGGGTCTCGGCGGGCGGCGGGGGCGCGTCGGAGCGTCCGGCTGGGGAGTGGGCGGTGGAGTCGTTGCAGGAGGTCATGGCGAGGAATCCGAGCGAGAGCGTGAGGAGGGCGGGGAGGGACAGGCGGTGCATGGGGCGGTCGTGACCTCGCGAGTCTGTCGGAAAAACTCCGGCTGGCGAGCGCCCGCCGGTTTTTGCTCGGCGGCTTTTTCGCGGCGCCGGGCGCGCCTTGGGTTCAAAGCCCCGAGATGACCGTGGTGATGACGTCGCAGGCGCGGTCGATGGCGTCGCCCTCGTGCGCGCTGCTGAGGAACCAGGCCTCGTAAGCGCTCGGGGGCAGGTAGACGCCGCGCTCGAGGCAGGCGTGGAAGAAGCGTTTGAAGAGCGCCGAGTCGGAGCTCATCGCCGAGGGCAGGTCGCGGACGGTCTGCGCGGTGAAGAAAAGGCTGAACATGGAGCCGCATTGCGGGGCCTGGAGCGGGATGCCCTTGGTCTTCGCGGCGGCGAGGGCGGCGGCGCAGAGCTGGCGGCCGAGGGCGTCGAGGCGCGCGTAGGGCTGGAGCTCGTCGAGCAGGCGGAGCTGCGCGATGCCCGCGGCCATGGCGAGCGGGTTGCCGGAGAGCGTGCCGGCCTGGTAGACGGGGCCAAGCGGCGCGAGCTTGTCCATGATCTCGGCGCGTCCGCCGAAGGCGCCGACGGGCAGACCGCCGCCGATGATCTTTCCGAGGCAGGTGAGGTCGGGGACGATGTTCTCCAGCTCCTGCACGCCGCCGCGGGCGAGGCGAAAGCCGGTCATTACCTCGTCGAAGATGAGCACGGCGCCGTGTTTCTGCGTCAGAGCGCGGACCTGGGCGAGGTAGCCGGGCTCGGCGCGGATGAAGCCGACGTTGCCGATGTAGGGCTCGAGGATGACGGCGGCGATCTGACCGGGGTTGGCGGCGAAGGCGGCCTCGAGCGCGGCGGGGTCGTTGAAGGGCAGGACGACGGTCTCGCGGGCGAAGGCGGCGGGCACGCCGGCGCTGTCGGGGTGGCC
Organism: Verrucomicrobiota bacterium; assembly: GCA_030604905.1. GTDB lineage: Bacteria > Verrucomicrobiota > Verrucomicrobiia > Opitutales > Opitutaceae > IMCC26134_A. The sequence continues at coordinate 11,995 of JAUVVA010000068.1, forward strand.
GTGGGTGAGGGCGCCGGAGCCGGCGGAGACGAGGAGCGAGTCGGAGTGGCCGTGGTAGCAGCCGGCGAACTTGATGATCTTGTCGCGCCCGGTGAAGCCGCGGGCGAGGCGGATGGCGGACATGGTGGCCTCGGTGCCGCTGGAGCACATGCGCACCTTCTGGATCGAGGGGAAGAAGGAGACGATGAGCTCGGCCATCTCGACCTCGTAGGGGTTGGGTGTGCCGAAGGAGGTGCCGCGGGAGAGGGCGTCGGTAATGGCTTCGCGGATACGCGGGTGGTTGTGCCCGTGGATGGCGGGGCCCCAGGTGCAGACGAAGTCGATCAGCTCGCGCCCGTCTGCCGTGGTGAGCGTGGCGCCCTGGGCGGAGCGGGTGAAAAACGGCGCGCCGCCGACGGAGCGAAAGGCGCGCACGGGCGAGTTGACGCCGCCGGGGATGAGCCGCTGGGCGCGGGAGAAGAGGTCGGTGGAGGACACGGGGGAGGACATGGTTGAACCGCTAAAGAGCGCTAATGGCCGCTAAATCAAACCTTGAGGCGGCGAGTGTTCACGAGACGTTGCCACTCGAGGTTCGGGAACGCCGCGAAATTGATGAGATAACCGACCTGCTTGTGAGTTACCCTCAGGTAGTTGAGCACTTGCGAGCGGTGTTCGTCGGCCAAAGTGCTCACGGCCTTCAACTCGACCACGACTTCAGATTCGATGATGAGATCCGGGCGCAAGTGCTTCTTGAGGGGCTTTCCTTTGTAGAACACGGCGAGTTCAGGTTGAGCCACGAAGCGGAAACCCCGTTCCGCAAGCTCCAGCTCGAAACTCTCTTGGTAGATTTCTTCGGAGAGGCCGCCACCCAAGTCATTATAAACGGCCATGGCCGCGCCAATCAGGTCGTATCCCAGCTGAGCGAAAGGTTGATCTTTGGAGTTCATGAAGAACCGCTGGTGGCAACAAGCGCCTATGGATCAAGCGCCTTTGGGCTCTTATTTAGCGGTCTTTAGCGCGTTTTAGCGGTTAAGAACTCAGCCCACGTATTTTTGGACGATGGGGATGCGGCGGCCGACGCCGAAGGCGAGCGGAGTGATCTTCAAACCGGGGGCGGCTTGTTTCCGTTTGTATTCGTTGAGATCCACCTTGCGACAGATGTCGCGCACCGTCTCGGGCGCGAAGCCCTCGGCCACCAAGTCGGCGCGCGATTTGCCCTCCTCGATGTAGCCGCGCAGCAGCGCGTCGAGCAGCTCGTAGGGCGGGAGGCTGTCCTGGTCCACCTGCCCCGGGCGCAGCTCGGCGCTCGGCGGCTTTTCGATCGTGTTGCGCGGGATGATCTCGCGGCCGGCGCGCTCGTTGATCCAGCGGCTGAGCGCGTAGACCTGCGTCTTGAAGAGGTCGCTGATCACGGCGAGGCCGCCGCACATGTCGCCATAGAGCGTGCAGTAGCCGACGGCGACCTCGCTCTTGTTGCCGGTGGTGAGGAGGAGCGCGCCAAACTTGTTGGAGAGCGCCATCATTAGCACGCCGCGGGTGCGGGCTTGCAGGTTCTCCTCGGTGTCGTCGGGGGCGCGGCCGGCGAAGACCGGCGCGAGAGCGCGCTCGGCGGCGCCCACGGTGTCGGCGATGGCGATGGTCTCGAAACGGATGCCGAGGTTTTGCGCGAGGGCGCGGGCGTCGTCTTTCGAGTGCTCGCTCGAGATGGCGGAGGGCAGCGAGACGCCGATCACGTTTTCCGGGCCGAAGGCCGCGACGGCGAGTTCGGCCACGAGCGCGGAGTCGATGCCGCCGGAGAGCGCGACCAGGGCGCGGGTGAAGCCGCTCTTGTGCGCGTAGTCGCGGAGGCCGAGGACGAGGGCGGCGTGGATGTCGGCGAGCGGGGACGGGGCGGGAGAACCAGCAAGATCGGGAGAAGGAGAAAGCCCGGTGTCGATCACTCGGTGCTCCTCGGCGAAGGCGGCGAGGCGGTGGGCGATGGCGCCGTCGGGCGCGGCGACGATGCTGCGGCCGTCGAAGATCAACTCGTCGTTGCCGCCGACCGCGTTGCAGTAGACGAGCGGCACGCCGAGCTCGCGCGCCACCGCGGCGACGATGCGCTCGCGGTGCGCAGCTTTGCCCTCATACCAAGGGCTGGCGGAGAGGTTGAGGAGCAGGTCGATCCCTTGGGCCTTGAGGTGCGCGACGGGGTCGAAGCGGTGCAGGCGCGTGTCGCCCGGCGACTCGTTGGCCCAGATGTCCTCGCAGATCGTCACGCCGAGGCGGCGGCCGGCGTGGACGATGATGGTCGGGGCCTCGGCGGGCTCGAAATAGCGATCCTCATCGAACACGTCGTAGGTGGGGAGCAGGCACTTGCGCGCGAGCTGTTGCACGCGGCCGTGGTGGCAAAAGGCGGCGGCGTTGTAGGCGCGTCGGCCCTGCTCGCGGGAATTGGCGATGACGGTGCCGACGAGGAGCGGCACCTCGCCGGTGGCGGCGGCGAGCTCGGCGGTGGCGTTTTCCACATCGTGCACGAAGCGGCTGCGAAGGAGCAGATCGCGCGGCGGGTAGCCGCAGACCGCGAGCTCGGGCGTGATCACCAGCTCGGCGCCCGCGGCCACCAACTCGCGGTAGGCGGAGAGGAGGCGGGCGAGGTTGCCGGCGAGGTCGCCGACGGTGGGATTGAGCTGGGCTAGGCCGATGCGCATGGTGGAGGGGAAGGGGACACCTTGTCGGCCCGGGGGCGGCTGACAACTGGTTTGCCGGGGAGCGGGTGTGGCACAGAGATGCTTGGCTGTGGCTGCACCTTCCCTCGATCCCACCGCACCGACCGAAACGTCTGTGTCACCTCCGCTCATTCTGGCCTCGGCCTCGCCGCGTCGGCGCGAGTTGTTGGCGGCGCTCGGCGCGCGCTTCGAGGTGGTGGTGGCGGATGTCACCGAGCACGAGGATCCGGCGCTCGATCCGCGCGTCATGGTGGCGCGCAACTCCGCGCTCAAGGCCGACGCGGTGGCGGCGCGGTATCCGCGGGCGTGGGTGCTTGGCGCCGACACCACGGTGTTTATCGACGGGCACGCGCTCAACAAACCGGCCGATCTCGCCGAGGCGCGGGCGATGTTGCGGCGTTTGAGCGGGCGCACGCACACCGTGTTCACAGGAGTGGCCTTGCGGCATCTCGACCGCGGCGTGCGCGAAGATTTCGGCGTGGCGAGCGAGGTGGAGTTTCGCGTGCTCACGGAGGAGGCCATCGAGGACTACCTGCAAAGGGTGCATGTGCTCGACAAGGCCGGGGCTTACGCGATCCAGGAGCACGGCGAACGCATCGTCGCGGCGCGCCGCGGTTCGCTGAGCAACATCATCGGTCTGCCGCAGGATGAGGTGAGAGAACTTTTGACCCGGCACGGCGTCCTGCGCTGAGTGCGACACGCTCCCGCCACCACACATGCCCACCACTCACGCCGCCCCCAAGGGAACCAAGCCGCCACGGCGGCCGCGGCGTCGCGCGTCGGCGCTCGGCGAGCGGCTGCCCTCTTGGAAGGTGGGGCTGGCCGGCACGGTGGCCGCGCATCTCGTTTTATTGATCGTGGCTTGGATGCTGCCCGAGCGCTTCTTCGAGTCGGCGGAGGCGGAATCTCGGGGAACCTCCGATGCTTCGCGTGCGTTTGATATCGAGCTGAGTCCGGAGCTGCTGGTCCCGCTGGTGCCGGTGATCGAGCCCCAACGTTTCGTCGAGGTAAACCCGGCCGCGCCCGAAAACGCGCCGGACGAGACACCTTTCTTTGGCGCCCAGAATCAGCAGGTGGCCCAGCCCGAGCCCACGCCCGACGGGCGCAGCGACACCCCGGCGGTGGAGGGCGAGGGCAAGGACGAGGCGACCGCGCTGGTGAGCGGCACCGCGCGCGAGCCGGAGCCGCCGAGTCTGGCGGATCAGTTGGCGCAGGCTTTTCAAACCCGCCCCGAGACGGCGGCCGAGGCGGCCGAGCGCGAGGCGGAGCGCGAAGCCTCGCGCGCCGTGAACGTGCCGGCGGGCGGCGAGCAGTTGCTTGGCAGCGCTGACGGCGGCATCGGCAGCACCGTGACGCGTCTGCCCCCCACGCCCGGCGCCGAGACCGGCCCGGAGGCCCGCGAAGGCACGGTGACGGGCCGCGCCCCGACGAGCGGATTCTTCGGCGGCCCGGCCATCGACCGCACCCGCCCGCAGGCCCGTCCGCGCCTGACGGAGGCCACGGTCAACGCCCGCAACACCCCGACCATCCGGAACGAGTTTGGCACGGCCAACATCGGCGCGCTCGCCTACAACGCCAAGTGGAGCTCCTACGGTGAATACCTGCAGCGACTGATCGACTCCGTGCAGGCCCAGTGGGACCGGCTGTTGATGCGCAGCGCCTTTTATCCGACGGCGGGGGCGACGGTGCGGGTCGTGTTTCGCCTCGATTGGCAGGGCCGCGTCTCGGAGATCGTCAGTGTGAGCGGCACGGGTGGCGAGCTGGCGCAGCGCCTTTGCGTGAGCGCCATCACCGAACGCGCGCCCTACGGCGAGTGGACCGAGGACATGATCGCGGTGCTCGGCCGTGAGCAGGAACTCACCTTCACCTTCCATTATCGATGAACGAAGCGCGAAGCACGGAAACAGAGCTGCCCCTGCACGACGGAGTCGCCGTGCTCACGCGGGCGCCGGGCGGCCTGATCGCCTTTGACAAGCCGGCCGGCGTGCTCTCGCACCCGAACATGCGCAGCGAGCAACCGCGCGCCCTGCTCACCTGCGACTACTCCATTGAAGGCGAGTTTTTCCGCTGGACCGACGCGAGCGGCGCCGGTCGCACGATGTGGCTGCTCAACCGTCTCGATTCGCACACCTCGGGCGTGATCCTCGGCGTGATGGACAACACCGAGCTGGCGCGTCGCATCCGGGCGCTGTTTCGCGAGAAACACATCCGCAAGGTCTATCACGCGCTCGTGTTCGGAAAGCCCTCGCACCCGACGGCGGTGTGGAAGGATCGGCTGGTGATCGAAAAACGAGGCGGCCAAGTGCGCACCAAGGCGGGCGAGGGCATCCCCAGCGAGTGTGAGATGAAGGTGCTGCGTCAGCGCCGCGACGCCGCGATGCCGGTGGCCTTGGTGGAGCTCACGCCGCGCACGGGGCGCAGCCATCAACTCCGGGTGCAATGCGCGCACCGCCGTCTGCCCATCGTGGGCGACGCGACCTACGGCGACTTTGGGGCGAACCGGGCGCTTGCGAAGGCAAGCGGGGTGAAGCGCCTCTGCCTGCATTCGCACGAGACGCGATTCGACTACGAGCACGAGGGTCGGGCCGTGAAGTTTGTGGCGACCGCGCCGACACCGGCGGAGTTTTTGAAGCTGCTATAAACCGTTTATTCGAAGTTTGGCAGTCCCTGATCAATCCATTGGTGAAGTTTCTGGCTCGATTCGAGTTTGAGCTGTGCTGCTGCAATTCTCATAGTCGTATGTGGTATCGCTTTGGTTCTGGCATACTGAATCCCGTGAATCAGTATCAGGGAATCGCCAACAAGCTGGTGTGTGCAGAGTGTCTCACAATCGATATCAATCGAGTGTTTGCGAGCATGGCGGAGTGCGCGTAAGAATCGAAATGGACTCTTCCCGCTAAGAAGCAGAAACAAGAAAGAGCCTAACGCGCGCGACGGTTTGATCGGCGCACCCGTTTTTTGCGGCGAGGGAACTGCGGGATTCGCGCCCAGGTGCTCGTCATACTCATCGACGATAGCTTTGGCCTCCAAAAGCGAGCAGCCTAGCTCTTGGCGGACCGCGGCAACGGCGCTGATTTTATCGCCGGAGCCTATCAAATCGACGACCTTGCTGCTCACTGCTCTGATTCTGTTCATAATAGATCCTGAGTGCTTTGATGCCTAACGTCCAAGGTGAGCTACGAAGGCAAGTGGCGCGGCTCCTGCGACAGCAGGAGGCGTGACACTTGCCGGAGTTAGCTCCACCGCGTTGTTAGGCTCATTTTTCTTTAGAATCCTTCCAGATTACTTGGCTCGCCACTAACCTTACGCTCCGCTTCAGCAGCGAGAAAGTCGCTTCTCGAAATAACGAGTTTGTTCTTCGACTCCTTCGAAATAATCGCCGTCAGGGATGAGTCACTTCTGGTCCAACTCTTATGGAAAACGGTTCCGGCCCGCTCCTTCCATGTTAATCCCTCCCCATTTGCTTCCAATAGCTTTTCGGCGTCTTCAGCTTTTATATCATGAAGAAAAGAATACAAAACCGCGACCGTTTTGCCGTCCGCCAGCACGCATCCTATCATCACGTTGTTTTTAACGAACGAGAGGTATTCGCGTGTGCCATCAGACTGCTGCTTTGATGGCTGTCCGTATCTTACAATGACTTGCTCTCTCGTTTCGCCAACGCGACCATAAACCGCCGAAGTGAGTAGCAGGACGATTGCGACGAGTCTTTTGGTTTTCATGTTCTTTTCTGCCTAACGTCCAAGGTGAGCCGCGGAGGTAGATGGCGCGACTTCCTGCGCAGCAGGAATCGTGACATCTACCGGAGTTGGCTCCACCGCGTTGTTAGGCTCATTTATGTCGTGCTCGGGTTCCGATTTCCGTGCTTCTGCTTTGTTTTTTAGCGCGTTCCGCCAGATTCTTAAGCTAACGAATCCCATGCAGGAACCCCAGAGAAAGCCACCCCAAGAAGCGCCGATGCCAAAATGAAACGTCATCCATACGCCTGCCGAAAAAAGGATGATGGTAATCAGAAGGCCGAAGCCGACCATCATGTAGTCGATGAGGCGTATCATTGGTCGGATTTAATTCTTCTGCCTAACGTCGAAGGTGAGCCACGGAGGCAAGTGGCGCGATCTCCTGCGTCAGCAGGAGGCGTGACACTTGCCGGAGTTGGCTCCACCGCGTTGTTAGGCTCATTCTCGGTTTCTTCTTATTTTTCTATAGTCTAATGACGCTATAAACAGGCCAACGAGCGCGGAAAGCGTGCCTACCACATCAAGAGTCATCGAAAATGCCTCTGGCATAGGGATCAACGCGCCGGATCCACTCAAGACAACGCCAGCGATTATAAGCGCCGTGACGGTGCGATTTCCGCCCCGGGCAAAGTTCCACGCTACCGCAATAATCAATGCTGCGGTCGTAGAGCCGATTAGCGGGCCAAAGAAGAGGTGGGACTCGTTCATTTCTTTTTTTGCCTAACGTCCAAGGTGAGCCACGGAGGCAAGTGGCGCGATCTCCTGCGCTAGCAGGAGGCGTGACACTTGCCGGAGTTGGCTCCACCGCGTTGTTAGGCTCATTCTTTTTTATTCGGTATGTATGACGAAGACCTGGGTGCCATTCCAGAGTTCGGGTATGTCATCCTTGTATTCTCTCCAATGCATTTTCCGGTTAAGGTGAACTGTCAGAACCGCCATTCCACCATGGTAAGCGTCCACTGTGACGTCATGAACGTAATCGAGCGTCTTCATTCGGCTTCTGAAACTTTCCGAGAAAGCCTCACAATCGTTTAGGGATTTAGGGTTCCGAAACGGATGCCTCTCCTCGTTAATCATCAGACGCACTTCGGGAGTTAACGATTCGAAATGCCTATTCCAGATGCGATTCCTTAGTCGCCCTAGTTCGGCGAGTTTAGTCGCATTCAGATGATGCGGATTTGCTTCAAACCAAGCTTCGCTACGTTCGAACTCAAGATGCTCGGGGGCGGCAGGATGACAGGCGATAAGCGCCATCATCAGGGGGACTGCAGCTAACTGCGAAAAATAGAGGCGCATGGGTGATCCTATTTTTGCCTAACGTCCAAGGTGAGCCACGGAGGCAAGTGGCGCGATCTCCTGCGTCAGCAGGAGGCGTGACACTTGCCGGAGTTGGCTCCACCGCGTTGTTAGACTCATTTTTTTGGATATTGATCCGTGTTTGGTTAGGGGAGAACATAAGATGCGTTCGTTGCCTCGGAGAGCCGAGCGGCTAATCTCAACCCGCGCTCGCGAGTAGCACTAACGCTCTCATCGTCCGCTCCGCGAGGCCATGTCAAATTGTGTGCTTTGTCATGGATAGCGAGAACCACTGTAGGCTCGCTCGGCCGGACAATCGCGAACAAACTGTGATCGGGCGATTGAATCAACTGGAATTCGTCATGTGTGGTGCCGACGTCAATAAACGTGATCGGCACTATGACTTTTCCGTTTTTTGTGACGGAGTAATACAGAGGGTCATTCGGTTCCAGTAGATCCTCGAATTTGATCAGGCAGCGGTATCCATCCTGCGCGTCAAAAGTCGCTATGGACTTGTATCGGGTGCAGCCGCAGAGTGATAACATCATTAGTGCCGCCGAGAGGTATGTTGCCGGCTTGATCATATGTCTGCCTAACGTCCAAGGGACTCCGAATAACGCCCGCTGGTGTTCGGGGCTGCGACCCCGGGCCTGAGTGAGCTGGTTAGTCGGAGCATGATGGGAGAAGCTGAGGCTATCCAGGAGGCTTGACCAGAGCGATTTATCGGA
>JAUVVA010000226.1 GCA_030604905.1 Verrucomicrobiota bacterium
CACGCAGTAGCTGCAGCCGATGCACTGGTCGTCGAGGTGGCGGACGATGCCCGTCGCGGGATCTTGTTCGTAGGCGAGGACCGGGCAGCCGTTGAGGCAGCCGGGATCGGCGCAGTGGTGGCAGGCGCTGGTGACGGTCTGGGCGAAGGGCGCGGCGCAGGAATCGGAGACGACGAGGCCGACGTCGCGGAAGGACTCGTGTTCGTCGAGGCCGTTGAGGGAGTGGCAGGCGGTGACGCAGGCCTTGCAGCCGGAACAGGCGTCAAGATCGACCTCGAAGGCGTAGCGTTCGCCGGGGCCCGGGGCGGTGAGCGGGATGAGGTCGCGGAAATGGCCGCCGCGGAAGGCCTCGGGCTGGACGTCGTGGGTGGCGGCGGCGCGCGCGGCCGGGGTGACGAGGCGCTGTTGCTCGGCGAGGAGCTCGGCGAGGTAGGCGTCGAGGCTGCCGGCGGGCGAGGGCGCGGCTTTCGCGAGCGAAGGCCCGAAGTCGGACGATGTGCGCGGGGCGACCATCAGTAAACGTCGCGCTGATAGCGCTTGGCGGCTTTGAGCGACTGGACGTAGGCGGCGGCTTCGGCGGGGCTTCGGCCGCCGGCGCGCTCGATGATCTGGTGGAGCGCGGCATCGACATCCTTGGCCATGCGGGAGGCGTCGCCGCAGACGTAGAAGTGGGCGCCCTCTTCGAGCCAGGCGAAGATCTCGCGGTCGTGCTCGAGCATGCGGTGCTGGACGTAGATTTTTTCCTTTTGGTCGCGGCTAAAGGCGAGGTCGAGGCGGGTGAGCACGCCCGAGGCGCGCAGGGCGTGGAGTTCGTCGGCGTAGAGGAAGTCGGTGGCGGCTTTTTGGTCGCCGAAGAAGAGCCAGTTCTTGCCGGGCGCGTGGGTGGCGGCGCGCTCCTGGAGGAAGGCGCGGAAGGGCGCGATGCCGGTGCCGGGGCCGACCATGATCATCGGCAGGGCGGGGTCGGCGGGCGGGCGGAAGGCTTTGTTGGAGTGGACAAAAACGCCCACCGTGCCGAGCGCGTGGGCGCGCTCGGCGAGGAAGGTGGAGCAGGCACCCGTGCGCGCCCGGCCGGCGTGCGCGTAGCGGACGGCGCCGACGGGGAGGTGCACGGGGCCGGGGTGGGCCTTCGGCGAGCTGCTGATGGAGTAAAGGCGGGGTTGGAGCTTTTTACAAAGTGTCACCAGATTGGTGACATTTGGTTTGGTGGGCGCGGCGCGAAGGGCGTCGAGGAGGTCGTGGGGCGGCGGGGTGGTGGCGGAGAGGCCGAGGGCGGCGAGGAGGGGGGAGGGGGGCTTGCCGAGGTCGAAGTGCTCGGTGAGGGCGCGGCGGAGGGGGAGCTCCCCAGCCGGGGTGGAGACCGCTTCCTCGCCGTCGGCGCCGAGGGCGGCAAGAATGTCGGCGACGAGCTGCGGGCAGTTTTGCGGGACGACGCCGAGGGCATCGCCAGCTTCGTAGGCGAGCGAGGGACCGGCGGCGGAGAGGTCGAACTCGACGTGGTTGACCTCCTTGGCGGAGCCGGGGGCGTTGAGAGGAGCGACCTTGAGGACAGGGGCGGGGAAGGGGTTGGACTTGGAGTGGGTGGTTTCGGCAGGCGAAGACGGAAGGCCGAGCTGGGGCTCGGCGTTCCCGGGGGCGGAGCCGAAGGCGGAGAGGGCGGATTGGAGCCAGGTGGCGAAGGAGGCGTCGTAGTCGACGTCGCAGTCGGCGCGGGGGTGGACTCGCTTCGCACCGCGCTTCTCGAGGTAGGCGTCGAAGTCTTTTCCGGCCTGGCAGAAGAGCGTGTAGTTGGTGTCGCCAAGGGCGCAGACGGAGTAGCGGACGGAAGCGAGCGCGGGCGCGGTGTCGGCGGCGAGGGCGGCGTGTAGGGACTTGGCGCTGTCGGGCGGCTCGCCGTCACCATAGGTGCTGGTGATGAGGAGCAGGTTGGAGTGAGCCTGTAGCGACTCCGCGGATACAGTGGCGACGTCCAGAATCGCGGGGGCGAAACCGCGGGAGCCGGCGAGCTTGGCGGCTTTTTTGGCTAGGCTCTCGGCCGTGCCGGTCTGGGTGGCGTAGAGGATCGTGAGCGGTGTGAGGGCGGCGGAGGTGGTGGTGCCGAGCTGGGGCTCGGCGTTCCCGGGGCGGCCGGAGAAGAGGCCGGCGAGGAAGCCGTTGAGCCAGGCGCGCTGCTCTTCGCTAAAAGGGGCGGTGGCGGGGATCTGAGGAACCGACGTCATTTATGATTTGAGATTGATGATCTATGATGGGGCCCGGCTGGGAGCTTAGCTGAGGAACTCCTGGAGCTGCTTTACCTCGTGGCGGCGGGTCCATTGGACGAAGGTCTCGCCGCGATCGCGGTTTTTTTGCCAGGCGCCGAGGACGCGGACGACGGTGTCGAGGAGCTCGGTGGCGGGGACGCCTTTCAGGATTTCGCGGGCGATGCCTTGCTCGTGGTCCATGCCGCCGCCGAGGACCATGTGGTAGCCCGGGGTGCCATCGGCGAGCTTGGTGGAGATAAAGCCGATGTCGCCGGCGTAGTGCTGGGCGCAGCTGTGGGCGCAACCGGTGAGGTGGATGTTGACCGGCTGATCGATCTCGATGCGCGAGGAGAGGCGCTTGATGAGGTCGAGAGCGTGGGCCTTGGTGTCAGCCGAGGCATACTTGCAGCCCCAGCTGCCGGTGCAGGCGATGATGCCGCCGGTGGCGAGCGAGGCTTCGTGGTAGAGGCCCATGTTGACCACGGCGCGCTCCACGGTGGGGAGGAAGGCCTCGGGCAGGTGCGGGATGAGCAGGTTTTGCCAGGCGGTGAGGCGGAGTTCGCCCTTGCCGTAATTGGCGGCGAGGTCGGCGAGGCGGTGCATCTGCTTCGGGGTGAGGCGGCCGACGGGCACGCCGACGCCGAGCGAGTAGGTGTGGGGCTCGCGTTGGCGGCGGGCGCCGAGCCAGGCGTGTTTCTCGACGGGGCGGCGGGGCTCGCAGGCTTCGAGCGGGACGCGGGTGAGGGGGAATGGGAGGAGCTTGGCGGTCTCGGCGAGGAACCAGTCGACGCCCTTGGCCTCGAGGAGGTATTTGAGGCGGGCTTTTTTGCGGTTGGTGCGGTCGCCGTGGGCGATGAAGACGCGCATCATGGCGACGGCGACGGGGACGGCTTGCTCGGGGCTGAGGAGGAGGCCGGTGTCGCGCGCGAAGTCTTTGTGGCCGGTGATGCCGCCGAGGAGGACGCGGAAGTGAGTGGTCGCGCTTGCAGCCTGAAGGCCGAGCTGGGGCTCGGCGTTCCCGGCGAGGCGGGTGGCGATGAAGCCGATGTCGTTGGTGTCGGCGGCGACGGAGAGGCTGCCGCCGTTGTCGAAGGAGATGTTGAACTTGCGCGGGAGGTCGAAGAGGTCGCGGTGGTTGAGGACGTAGTGG
>JAUVVA010000078.1 GCA_030604905.1 Verrucomicrobiota bacterium
GCGAGATCACCTCGATGCGACCCGAACATCTCCTAGGAAACAGGCGCCTCGCGCTCCCGCCAACCCTGTTTCTTCCCGTCCACCGCAAAACGCGTTTTGCTTCCGGGGCTGCATGATGTCGGCTCAGCCCTTCGGCAGCTTGCGGTAGGCGCGCGGCGACACGCCCATCACCGCGCGAAAGCGCCGCGAAAAATAGAGCGGATCCTCGAAACCCGCCTCCGCGGCCACCCGCGCCACCGGCCACTCCGTGGCATCGAGCAGACTGCACGCCCGGCGGATTTTCAGCCGCAGGAAATAGTCGATCGGGGAAAACCCATAGCGTCTCCGAAACAGCGCCGCGAAGTGCGCCGCAGAGAGGCCGGCTCGCCGCGCCAACTCCGCCAGCGTCGCCCGCCCGCCGCTGTGCTCGCGCATCCACGCCTCCACCGCCTCCACCGCGAGACGCGTCGGCTCGCCGCTCTCCGCCGCCACCGCCGGGTCCAGCCTCGCCAGCGCCCAGCGCAGCGCCGCCGCCGCCGCGAGCATCCGCCGCTCGTCGTGCCCCGCCTCCAACTCCTCATGCACGCGGCCGAGATCCATCGCCTCCGGCGTGCCCGCCCGCAGGCGCCGCACCCCGCCTCCCGCCGGCCAGCCTTGCCACCGGCACCAATCGGCCGCCTCCGTTCCCGCAAAATGCACCCACTGGATCGTCCATGGCTGCTCCTCGTCCGCACCATAGGCATGCGGCCGCCCCGCCGGAATGAGCACCGCGTCACCCGGCCCCACCGACTGCGTCGCGCCCCCCGCCCCGCCGATCCGCGCCCACCCGCGCCCGGCCCGACAGAGGATCAAAACCACCGCTCCCAAACCCTGCGGCCGCTCCACGCGATGGCGCGCCGCCTCAGGAAAATAGCCGGCATCGCTCACGTGCAGCGAACGCAGCAGAGGATGCCTGCCCGCCGCCGACACCAGGGGCCGAGGCAGCACGACCATGTGTTGCCCCGCAAAACCATCCTTTAGCCAAACGCCGCCTACCATCCGCGGATCATCCATAAATTGCTCCGAACCGTCCATTCGTTTCGCGCCTCGGATCAACTATCATCCCCCCATGCCCACCGCCGCCCCGCGCCCTGCCGCCGTCACCGTTCGGGAAGAAGAGATCGTCCTGCCGACCTACCTGCCGCTTCCGCCGGACCGGAACCCGATGTTCCTCGAGAAGCGGGTTTACCAAGGCTCCAGCGGACGCGTCTACCCGCTGCCCTTCACCGACCGAATCGCCGAGGAGCCGGTCAAACGCGCCTGGCGCGGCATCTGGATCGAAAACGAATACCTCCGCGCGCTCGTCCTCCCTGAGATCGGCGGGCGCATCCACGTGCTTCAGGACAAAACCAACGGCTACGACCTGATCTACCGCCAAGATGTGATCAAACCCGCGCTCGTCGGCCTCGCCGGCCCCTGGATTAGCGGCGGTATCGAGTTCAACTGGCCCCAGCACCACCGACCGGCGACCTTCCTGCCCACCGAGGTCCACATCGAATCCGGCGACGACGGCTCCATGACCATCTGGTGCGGCGACCACGACCCCATGGCGCGCATGAAGGCCATGCACGGGGTCTGCCTGCGCCCCGGCGTCGCTCGCCTCGAGCTCCGCGTGCGCGCGCACAACCGCACCCCGCTCACGCAAACCTTCCTCTGGTGGGCCAACGTCGCCACCCGCGTCCACGAGGCCTACCAGAGCTTTTTCCCGCCCGACGTCTACTACATTGCCGACCACGCCAAGCGCGCCACCAGCCGCTACCCGCTCTGCACCGGCCACTACTACGGCGTGGACTACGGCGCGCGCGCCCGTGACGGCGTGCCCTCGGTCGAGGCGCCGCCGCTCTACGTCCCGCCCGCCAGCGGCGGCAATGCGCCGCTCGACTACCCGCCCAACGACCTCTCTTTCTACGCCAACATTCCCGTGCCGACCTCCTACATGTGCATGGGCAGCCGCGAGGATTTCTTCGGCGGCTACGATCACCGCGCGCAGGCCGGTCTCCTTCATCTCGCCAACCACCACATTTCCCCGGGCAAGAAGCAGTGGACTTGGGGCAACCACCCCTTCGGTTACGCCTGGGATCGCAACCTCACCGACCGCGACGCCCGCGGCGAGTTTGCTCCCTACATCGAGCTCATGGCCGGCGTCTACACCGACAACCAACCCGACTTTTCCTTCCTCCAACCCGGCGAGACCAAGACCTGGACCCAATACTGGGCTCCCCTCGCCAAGATCGGCCCCGCCCTCCACGCCAACTACGAGGCCGCTTTGTCGCTCGCGCTGCACGGCCGCCGCCTGCGCGTCGGCGTCGCGGTTTTCTCCGCGCATCCTGGCGCCCGCGTCTCCCTTCGAATCAAGGGCCGCCCTCTCCCTGCGCGTGGCGTTGACCTCTCGCCCGCCTCGCCCTTTCTCGACACCTGCGAAATTCCCGCGAAGACGCGACTCACCGACCTCCGCGTCGCGGTCCACACCGCCGACGGCCGCGAGCTCATCAGCTATCAGCCCAGGCCTCGCGTCGAAGCCGAGGTGCCGCCCGCCGCCACCGAGCCGCCTGCGCCGACGGACATCGCTTCGGCCGACGAGCTCTACCTCACCGGCTTCCACCTTGCCCAGTATCGCCATGCCACCCGCTCCGCCGACGCCTACTGGCGTGAAGCCCTCCGGCGCGATCCCGGCGACTCCCGCTGCCACAGCGCCCTCGCCGACTGGCACCTCCGCCGCGGCGAATTCACGCTCGCCGAGACCCACGCCCGCGCCGCCATCGCCCGCCTTACCCGCCGCAACCCAAACCCCGCCGACGGCGAGCCGCTCTACCTGCTCGGCCTGATCCTCGTCCAGCTGGAGCGTCCCGCCGAAGCCTACGACGCCTTCTACAAAGCCACCTGGAACCAGGCCTGGGCCGGAGCCTCCTACCACGCGCTCGCCGAGCTCGATTGCCGCCGCGCCGACTGGAGCGCCGCCCTCGATCACCTCGAGCGCGCCCTGCGCCTCGACACCGACAATCTCCGAGCCCGCGCCCTCCGCGTCCTCGTGCTGCGCCGGCTTGGCCGAAACGCCGAGGCCTCCGCTCACCTCGACGCCACCCTCGCCCTCGACCCCCTCGATGCCTGGGCCCGCCACCTCGCCGGTCAAACCGGGATCGGCGACGCCCAAGTCCGCCTCGACCTTGCCCACGACCTCGCACGCGCCGGCTTTTACGCGGAGGCGATCACAGTCCTCTCCGGTCCGCCCCCCTCCCCCGCCGACCTGCCCGACCAAAGCTGGGGCGCCGCTCCCCTCGTCGCCTACACCCTCGCGTGGCTGTATCAGAAAACCGGTGACAGCCGATCCGCCCGGGCCGCCCTTCGCCGCGCCGCGGCGCTCTCGGCCGACTATTGCTTCCCCGCCCGTCTTGAGGAAATCGTCGTCCTCGAGAGCGCCATCGCCGCAAACCCCCGCGACGCACGCGCGCCCTACTACCTCGGCAACCTGCTCTACGACCGGCGGCGCCACACCGAGGCGATCCGAAACTGGGAGCGCGCCGCCCGCCTCGATCCCACCTTCCCCACCGTCTGGCGCAACCTCGGCATCGCTTACTACAACATCGTCAAAAACCCCGCCAAAGCCCGAGCCGCCTACGAGCGCGCCTGCCGCCTCGCCCCAAACGACGCCCGCCTCCTTTTCGAACGCGACCAGCTCTGGAAGCGCCTCGGCGTCTCCCCCGTCCAGCGCCTCCGCGGCCTCGAAAAACAGCGCGCGCTTACCTCGCGCCGCGACGACCTCAGCGTCGAGCTCTGCGCGCTCTACAACCAGACCGGCCAGCCCGAGAAGGCCCGCGCCATCATCGGCACCCGCCGTTTCCAGCCTTGGGAAGGCGGCGAAGGCCAGGCCATGGGGCAACACGTGCGCTGCCACCTTCTGCTCGGACGCGCCGCCCTCGCCCGTGGCGACGCCTCCGCCGCGATCGCGCTATTCACCCACGCCCTCTCCTCGCCCGAAAACCTCGGCGAAGCCAAACACCTGCTCGCCAACCAGAGCGACATCCACTTCTGGCTCGGCGAAGCCCGCGCCGCCGCCGGAGACCGCCGCGGGGCGCGCACCGCCTGGACCGCCGCCGCCACCTTCAAAGGCGATTTCCAAGACATGAGCGTGCGCGCCTTCTCCGAGATGACCTACTTCTCGGCGCTCGCCTGGGCGCGACTCGGCCAAAAGCAAAAATCCCACCGCCTGCTCACGCAGCTCCTCGCTTACGCCCGGGACTTGGAGAAACAGCCGGCCAAGATCGACTACTTCGCCACCTCGCTCCCGACCATGCTGCTCTTCGACGCCGATCTGCAAGCCGTCCAAACCACCACCGCCCGTTTCCTCCAAGCCCAGGCCCAGCTCGGTCTCGGCCGAAAGGCCAAGGCCCGCGCACTCCTCGCCGACGTCCTCCGCCGCGACCCCAACCACGCCCTCGCGGCCGATCTCGCCGCATCCCTCCTGGGCAAACCTACCTCGGCCCCCTCCGTCGCTTGAACGACCCCGGCGTCTCGCCCAGCACCGCCTTGAAAACCCGGGAGAAATGGAAGCGGTTCGCGAAGCCCAGCGCGTCCGCCACCTGCTCCACCGAATCGTCCGTGAAGGCCAGGCGCCGGCAGGCCTCCGCCACGCGCCGCCGCCGCACGTAGCTCGCCGGCGACTCCCCGCTCCGTTCCCGAAACCACCGCGCGAAACGCGACTCGCTGAGGTGGGCCATCGCCGCCAGTTCCGCCACCTCCGGCGGATTCGCCAGCCGGCGCTCGATGGCGAGGAGAAGCGCCCGCAGGCGCGGCTCCGCCGGTCTGACCGCCTCCGGCCCGCAAGCGGCGAACACCGCGTGCAGCAGCGCCTGCCCCACCTGCCCTGTCGTCCACGGCTCGGGCCGCGCCTCCGCCAGCGTGCGCCGCAACCAGCCCACCAGCGCCTTGAGCGGCGGCGTCAAGCGGAGCGCCCGCGGCTCCAGCCAGTCGCGCGCCGCCCCCACCCCGGGGGAGAAGTGTATCCAAAGATGCCGCGGCCCCGGCGCACCCACGCAATCGAAGGTCACCCCCGCGGGCACCAGCCAGGCGAGATCGGGCGTAAGCTCCAAACGCCGCCCCCCCACCCGCAGGGCCGCCCCCGGCGCGTCGTTGTGATAAAGCCGCCAAAACGGACTGCGCACGCCGCGGTAGTTCCACTCCGCCCCCAAAGCAAACACCCCCACCTCGTGCACCACGAAGCCGGCCTCCGTCCCCGCCGCGCCCTCCGGCGCCCGCACCCCCTCCCGCGTATAGGGGTCGGCCCACCTTTCGACAGGATCGGATATATCAACACCAGTGGCGGACATGGCTGGACAACGGCTCTTCGGATACACTGCACGCCGCACCCATGTCCACCTCCAAGCCCGCCCCGCCCGCGCTTTTCATCGTCGGCAGCTTTGTCGTCGGGGTAACCATCCGCGTGCCGCGCTGGCTGGTGCCGGGCGAGACCTTGCTCGGCGATCTCTTCGATCTTGGGCCCGGCGGCAAAGGCACCAACCAAGCCATCGCCGCCGCCCGCCAGGGCGCGCAAGTGGACCTGCTCGTCGCCCTCGGCGACGACCTCTTCGGTCGCATGGCTCGCGAGCTCTACGCCGCCGAGGGCCTCTCCCTCGATCACGTCCACACCTTGCCGGGCCAGCGCACCGGCTGCGGCACCGTCACCCTCGTCGGCGGTGAAAACCAGATCGCCCTCTACCCCGGCGCCAACCTCGCCCTGTCGCCCTCGCACGTCGAAGCCGCCGCGCCCGCCATCGCCCGCGCCCGCCTCGTGCTCGCCCAGCTCGAGACGCCGGTCGAGACCATCCTCGCCGCCTTCCGCCTCGGCCGCGCCGCCGGCGCGCTGAACGTCCTCAACCCCGCCCCCGCGCGCGCTCTGCCGCCCGAGATTTTCCCGCTCGTCGATCTGCTCACGCCCAACGAAACCGAGGCCCGCCTCCTCCTCGGCCTCCCGGCCGACGACCCCGCCCCCACCGAGTCGCTCGCGCTGCGCCTCCGCAAACTCGGCGTCGGCGCCGTCGTCATCACCCGCGGCCCCCGCGGTGCCCTCGTCGCCGACTCGTCCGGCCTGCGCGCCGTGCCCGCTCCGCGCATCACTCCGGTGGATCCCACCGGCTCGGGCGACACTTTTAACGGCGTGCTCGCCCACGGCCTCGCCGCCGGCCTGTCGCTCGACGCCGCCGTTTTCCGCGCCACTCGCGCCGGCGCCTGGTGCGCCACCCGCCTCGGCGTCATCGCCGGCATCCCCACCGCCGCCGAACTCTCCGCCTTCGTCGAACAACACCCGCTCCCCGCCTCATGAAACTCTGGATCGCCGGCTCCGTCGCCCAGGTAAAGGCCGCCGCCAACACCGGTCTCGCCTCCGCCATCGTCACCAATCCCACCGTCGTCGCGCAGTGGACCACCGCCGAACGCCGCCCGATCGAGGACATCGCCGCCGAACTCGTCGCCGAAACGAGGCTGCCGCTCTACATTCAACTTCACGGCCCCTCTCCCGAGGCCTTTCTCGCCGAGGCCGAGGCGCTCCGCCGCCTCTCGCCGCTCATCCTGCCCAAGCTCCCCTCGACAACCGAGGGCCTGGTCGCGTGCCGCGCCCTCGCTTCGCGGGACATCCCGGTGCTCGTCACCACCGTCTGCTCGGTCAACCAGGCCTACCTCGCCGCCGTCGCCGGCGCCGCCAGCATCTGCCCCTACTTCGCCCGCCTCGGCGAGAGCGGCCGAGATCCCGCCGCCTTTATCGCGACCGTCGCCGCGCTCTACGCCCGCCACTCGCTCAAAACCGAAATCCTCCCCGCCAGCATTCGCACGCCCGAACAGGCCGAGGCCGCACTCGTGGCCGGCGCCTCCGGCCTCATCGTGTTCGATGATCTCTTCCGCCGCCTCTGCGACCACGAGGTCACCGCCTCCTCGCTCGAAGGCTTCGAGCGCGACTGGGCCAGGACCTTCTACCGCTTCGAACACAAGCTCCCCAACTGAGCCCCCCTCCGCCGCGCCTACGCCCCCTTGCCATGAAACGCGCCACCATCCTCCACCGCGACCTCTCGGCCGCCCTCGCCAGCCTCGGCCACGGCGACATGCTCCTCGTCTGCGACGCCGGCTTCCCCGTGCCTTGCGACGCCCGGCGCATCGACCTCGCCGTCTGTCGCGACCTGCCCCGCCTCGAACCCGTGCTCGAGGCGATCCACGCCGAGTGCGTCTTCGAAAAAATCACCGCGAGCCACGAACTCCGCGACTACAACCCTCCCCTGCGCGCCGAGATCGCCCGCATCTTCCCCGGCTTGCCCGTCGAATTCGTGCCCCACGCCGACATCATGACCGGGCTCGTCCACCGGGCGAAGTTCATCGTCCGCACCGGCGCTTTCAACCCCTGGGGAAACCTCGTCCTCCACTCCCTTCCCGACGTGCCCAAATGGTTCGAGGCCCCCGGCCTCATCGTCCCCGAATGGTATCGCGCAAGCGTATCCAAATAAAAGCTACATCTCCCGCGCCTCCTCCCATGTTCAAGCCCACCCAAGGTCCCGGCGACCCCTTTTCCGGCCGCTTCCGCCAGATCCACCTGGACTTCCACAACTCGCCCCACCTCGCCGACCTCCTCGCCGATTTCGATCCGCGCGATCTCGCCCGGCGTTTCAAGGCCGCCCACGTCGACAGCGTGGTCGTGTTCGCAAAGTGCGTCCACGGCATGGGCTACTACCCGTCCACGATCGTCACGCCCCACCCCGCGCTCGGCGGGCGCGATTTTCTCGGCGAGTTGATCGAGGCCCTCCACGCCGAGGACATCCGCGCGCCGATCTACACCATCGTCGGCTGGGAGGAGCACCTCGCGCAGACCCGGCCCGAGTGGATGCAACTCACCAGCGACGGCAACTTCGCCCAGCTCGACACCGCCTCCGACAACGAGACGCTCATCCCCGGCCGCTACCGTTTCCTCAACTTTCTCCATCCCGACTACCAGGAGTATTTCGCCGCCCACCTCGACGAACTGCTCACGCGCTATCCGGTGGACGGGCTTTTCATCGACATGCTCGTCGTCCACCCGAAGGCCGACTGGAGCGAAACCGCCGTGACGTGGCGCGAGAAGCGCGGCCTGCTCGGCGAAGACCCGATCACCCACGCGCGCTTCGAGGCCCGCGCCCAGGCCGAGTTCGCCGAGCGCTTCACCCGCCAGATCCGTGACCGCCACCCGCACGCCGCCGTTTTCTACAACTCGGAGAATCGGCTCTTCACCGACGGCGCGCTCGGCGTGCGCGCCCGCGCCGCCCACCAGACCCACTTCGAGATCGAGTCGCTGCCCACCGGCTTCTGGGGCTACCACCACTTCCCGCGCGTCGCCCGCGCGCTCTGGCGCGAAGGCAAGCCCTGGCTCAGCATGACCGGCCGCTTCCAACGCATGTGGGGCGACTTCGGCGGTCTGAAGCCCCTCGAGGCGCTGGAGTTTGAGTGCTTTCGCGCCCAGGCCCTCGGCGGCGCCAACTCCATCGGCGACCAGCTCCATCCGCGCGGCCTGCTCGACCCGGGCGCCATGCGCCACATCGGCGAGGTTTACGCCCAGTGCGCCGCCGCCGAGCCCTTCTACGTCGGCACCGAGGCGCGCCCCGCCATCGCGATCGTTTGCCCGCACGATCCCTCGCTGCGCGAGAGCGAGACCACCGAAAGCGAGGAGGGCGCCCTCATGCTCTGCCAGGAGGCGCACCGGGACTGCGCCATCGTCACCGACGCCACCGATCTCTCGCCCTTCCGTCTCGTCATCCTGCCCGACGAGCTGCGCCTCACGCCCGCGCTGCGCGCGAGACTCGAGGCCTTCCACGCCGCGGGTGGCGCCATCCTTGCCAGCCACCGCGCCGGCCTGCCCGGCGTGCCGGGAGCGGAGGAAAGCTGCGCCTTCATCCCCGCGCGTTGGCGGCGTCCCGCGGCCGAGTTCCCCCACTACTGGCGCGCCCGGCCCGCCTTCGACCCCGCCTGGGACGGCGTGGACCGCGTCATCTATCTGCGCGGAGCCGAGGTCGAGCCCTCCGCAGGCGCCGAGACGCTGGTGGACCGCGTGCGTCCCTACTTCCAGCGCACCGACCTGCATTGGTGCTCGCACTTCCAGTCGCCGCCGCGCCCCGAGGTCTCCGGCCTCGCCGCCGTGCTCGCCGGCGAACGCTGCGTCTATTTCGCCGATCCGATCTTCCGCGAGTATCGCCGCCACGGCAGCCAGGCGATTCGCGACATCTGGCGCCGCGCCGTCGCCCGGCTCATCGGCGAGCCCGAACTTGGCGGCCTGCCCAGCACCGTCCGCGCCTACCCCCGCTTCGCCGCCGATGGAGAACTGCGCCTCACACTCCTGCACTACGTGGCGAAGCGCAAAGGTCGCATCGATCTCATCGAGGAGCGCATGGGCTTCGCCGGCGAAACGCTCCGCCTCGCAAACACCGGCGCCTCCACGCGTGTCCGCGTGGACGGCGACGACAAAGCGCTGGAACGCGACGCCGACGGCGCCTTCCGCCTACCCTCCGCGAAGGGTCGCCTGCTGTTGCGAATCAGCTCCCTCGCCCCCGGCTAGCCGGCTCCCGGCTTGCGGGCGTCGCGCGCTCCGCACACAGTTTCGGCCGACATGGAGCGCCGCATCACGATCAAGGACATCGCCGCCGAGCTGGGAATCCATCACACCACCGTTTCCCGCGCGCTACGCGACGACCCGCAGATCGCCGCCACCACGCGCTCGCTCGTCAATGAGACCGCCGCGCGGCTCGGCTACTCGCCCGATCCGATGCTGCGCGCCCTCGCCCTCTACCGCAGCAGCCTGCAACCCGCGCCGAAACGGGAGACCTTCGCCTTCCTTTGGCCGGAGCAGACGCGCGCGGAGGTCGCACGCTCCGCCTACCTCCAGCGCTACCTCCGGGGCGCCAAAGCCCGTGCCGCCGAGCTCGGCTTCACGGTCGATGTTTTTCACCTCCGGGACCACCGCCCCGCCGCGCTCGAGCGCGTGCTCCGGGCCCGTGGCATTCGCGGGGTGATCCTGAGCGTCTTCACGCAGCATCGCGAGGCTCGGCTGGATTTCCCGATCGAGGGCTTCGCCAGCGCGGCCCTCGGCGGCGCGCTCCAATCGCCGGCGCTGCACCGCGTCGGCCACGACCACTTCCAGGCGATGCGCATCGCGTTGCGCGAGGCCGCGGCGCTCGGCTATCGCCGCATCGCCTTCGCCGTCTCCGACGTGCTCGAGGAGGCGGTCGATCACCGCTATGGGATGAGCTTCCTCGCCCACCACCCCCTCGGCCCGCGACGCGCCGCCGGCCTCCTTCATGTCGGCCTGTTCAACGACAAGCTCGTCGGACGTTTCGTCGCCGACTGCTCGCCCGAGCTGCTCATCACGACCTTCTCCCTCGCCGTGGACTCGCCCATCCTCCGTCGCCCGGACGGGAGCCGGCTGCCGCAAATCAGCCTCGACGTCATCCCGGGCTCGGATCCGCACTCCGGCGTCGACCAGCAGACCGAGTTCAACGCCGCCAACGCGATCGACCTCCTCGCCGAACAGGTTCTGCACGGGGTCACCGGCCTCCCCGCACGACAGAAAAAAGTGCTGACCGACGGGGCCTGGCGCTCGGGCGGCACCTGCCCGCCGCTTGGCCGCTGATGCGACGCACGGCCGCGTTTCGAAACTGTGTGCGGTGGGATGGTCTTTCCCCGTCGGGCGCGGGAAGGTCATCCTGCGGACGTTTCCCTTTTCTCGTCCGCCCCCTTCCCCATGCCCCGTCTCCTCGCCCTCTGGCTCTGCCTCGTCTCCGCCGCCCTGGCCGGCGATCTCCCGCGCTGGGATCTCACCGCGACTTCTGTGCCGGCGTCGGCGAAGGGATCCCACGCCAGCGGCAACCTACCTCCCGGCTGGCGCGACGACTCCGCCTGGGCCGACGTGCGCGTCCACTACGGCGCCGGCCTCTTTGAGGGCACCCGCTACGCCTCCGTCGCCGTGCGCGAGATTCGCCGCGGCCAGGTGCAGGTGGTCGCGCCCTTCCCCACCAACCTCCCCCGCGGCCCCGTTCGCGTCACCTTCCGCGCCCGCGCCTCCTCCCCCGTCTCGATCTGGCTCGCCGTGCGCGACGAGAGCGCCCCCTTCAAAACCTGGTGGAGCGAGCAGGTCCGCATCGGACCGCCCTTCACCACCGAGGAGTTCGAGTTCGAGGCCGGCCCGCTGCCCCGCCCCGCCTTGTTCATGATCAACATCGACGCGCCCGTCACCGTCGAGATCGCCGAGCTCAGCTTCGAGCGAGCCGCCGCGACCGGCGCCGACGACGCTAATCGCGTCAACCTGCTCCGCCACTCCCGCCTGCCTCTCGGGCTCCAGGCCCCCATGACCGTGGCCCGCGATTTTTCCGAGGGCCGCGACTTCACGCTCGAGCCCGACTACCGGCCCGAACATCGCGGCCCGAGCGGCGCCCCCTCCCTGCGCATGAAATCGGAAAACGAGTTCCGCTGGGACGGCGAGCTCATCCGCATCCGCGCCCGCACCTCGCCCCATACCGCCTCCGTGCACGTGAAGGGCGACGGCGTCCTCCGCCTCGTCGCCATGGAGCGCCACAACCGCATCGCCGAACGCGTCGTCCGCGTCCGCCCCGGCGACTGGCAGCGGGCGTCGCTCACCTTCAGGCCGCTCCCCAACGGGCAAAACCACCACATCAGCGTCCTCTCTCGCGGCGAAATCTGGATCGACGGCCTCATGGTCAACGTCGGCGAGGAGGCCCTGCCCTTCACCCCCGCCCACGAGGTCGAACTCGCTCTCGCTCTACCGCCCTCCGCCGCATCCGTCGCCAACATCCAGTTTGAACACGAGCCAGCCACCCTCCGCTTCCTCGCCACCGGCAAGCTGCCGCGCGACGGTCGCATCGAGGCCATCGTCACCAACGCCGAGGGCCGCTCCGCGCCGATCCCGCCCGTGGCCCTCGCCCTTCGCGAGGGCCTCGCCGCCGGCGAGCTCGCCTTTGACACGATCCCCGGCGCTTCGCTCGGCGCCTTCCGCGTCGAAGCCCGCGTCGTCGACGCCCGCGGCCGCGCGCTCTCGGAGTGGAACGAGATCGTCGTCTCCCGCGTGAAACAGCCTCGCCACTGGGGACGCTTCGCGCCCGAGTCGCCTTTCGGCGTGCACGTCCGCCCCACCGTGCGCCACGTGACGATGGCCAAGGCCGTCGGCGCCAACTGGGTCCGCCTCCACAACGACGGTAACCACATCACCGCCTGGGCCCTGCTCGAGCCCCGCCGGGGCGAGTGGAGATGGGAGCGGGCCGACGCCGACCTCGCCCTCTACCGCCAGGGCCACATGGAGATTCTCGGCATGCTCGAGACCGCCCCCAAGTGGGCCAGCCTCTGGGGCCTCACCGAGCGCGGCAGCGCGGCCACCGGCGGGCCGGGCTACTTCGAAATGTATTTCCAGCCCCGCGATCTCGCCCTCTACGCCGACTACGTCCGCACCGTCGCCACCCGCTACAAGGACCAGATCCGCGCCTACGAGGTCTGGAACGAGCCCTGGCAGGTCAAGTGGTTCGGCACCCACTACGTCGAGCACGAGGGCCGCCAAAAAATCGCCACCAGCGAGACCCCGCAGAAAGACTACGTCGCGATGATGCGCGCCGCCTTCGAGGCCGCCCGCTCCGTCGACCCCGGCATCACCGTGATCGGCTTCAACACCGCCTCCAACACCGAGTCCCGCCACGTGCCCGAGGGCGTCTTCAGCGGCGCCGAGTGGACCGCGGGCGTCCTCGCCGCCGGCGGCACGCGCTACGCCGACGCCGCCAGCTTCCACCACTACACCGCCGAACTCAGCGGCTTCCCCGACGACGACGTCACCCGCGCCGTCCGCAACGCCGTGGGACCGAACGACCAAGTGCCCGTCCGGGTCGAGCTCCCCATCTGGATGACCGAAGGCTCGTCCACCGTCAGCGGCCTCGTGCGCCACGGCCTCTACCGTCACGCCCTGCCCTACCGCAACGGCGAGGACTCCGTTCGCCTCGCCGAAAGCGTGCTCCGCTACGACGTCGCCATGCTAGCCAACGGGGTGTCCAAAATCTTCCTCTACTCGATGGGCGACATCGATCACCTCGGCAGCCCCGGCTCTTTCCGCAGCCTCGTCGCGACCGACGGTTCGCTCCATCCCTCCGCCCTGGGCCGCGCCTCCCTCGCCTGGCACGTCGACGGCCTCGCCTTCGACCGCATGCTTCGCCTCAAGGACGGCGTCTACGCTTACCTTTTTGGCAACGCCGAGCGCTCCGTGGCGGTGATCTGCCCACGCGTCGGCCACGGCAGCCTCGCCCTCCCCGCCCCCCGCGAAGGCCTCGTCGCCCGCGATCTCTTCGCCAACCCACTCCCCGCCGACGCGCAAATCGGCGACCGCAGCCTTTTCCTCTCCTTCGACGCCCCCGCCGGGCAGCTCCTTTCCCTCCTAAACTCCATCGCGCAGCCATGAAAACCCACAAAATCCTCACCCTACTCGCCGGTCTCGCCACCGCGTCCTCCGCCTTCGCCTTCGCGTCGGCCAACCTGATCAAAAACGCCGGCTTCGACGAAGTCTACGACAACGGCATGCCCGCCGATTGGTTCAACATCTCCCACCCCAATCACCTCAAGAAGGTCGGCACGACGATCGCCGTGATCCCCGAGGGCCAGTTCCTGCGCGTTACCCGCAAGACGGTGGAAGGTGCCCAGCTCGGTGAGCAGCGCGTCACCCTCGCGCCCACCGTGAAGGAAGTCCGCGTCGGCCTGCGCATGCGCTCCTCCGAACTAAAGCTCGGCGACGCCGACTGGCAGGCTCCGGGCCTCTCCTTCGCCTGGATGCTCGCCGACAACACCGAACGCCCGATCGGCCCCGGCAGCTGGGTCCTCCTGCGTTACTCCGTGGACCGCTGGACGCCCCTCGAGACCGTCCTGACCAAGCCCGCCGACGCCATCGGCCTCCGGGTCACGCTCCAGGGCATCGGCTGGACCGGCCAGGCGGACTTCGACGACATCACCGTCGAGCCGCTCTGATTTACCCGCCCCCAAGGCTCGTCGAACCCGCGCTCGACGGGCCTTCCTCGCCCCGCGCCGCGGGGACGCATTTGCGTCGGATCCCGCCACCGTGAGCTACGCCAAAAACTCCGCCCCGCTCCCGCGAGAGCGTATCCCCGAGCCCCTGCTCGATTCCGAGCCAGGCCTCGTCGCCCTCTACTGGGAGGCCTGGCGGCAGGCCTGGGACCACGTCATCCACCGCGAGGACGCGCCGCAGTCGCCCTACATGGACGAGGGCTTCGCGCGCAACACGCTCTGGATCTGGGACACCTGCTTCATGGCGCTCTTCTGCAAATACGCGCCCGACACCTTCCCCGGTGTCGAAAGCTTCGAGAACTTCTACCAACCGATCCACGACGGCCGCCCCTCCCCCTTCAAGATCCAGCACCCGGACAACCCGCCCCTCTTCGCCTGGATCGAGCTGGAGCACGCCCGCTTCACCGGCGACCTCGCCCGCCTCCGCCGCATCTGGTCCCGCGGGTATCTGCAAAAGCACTACGCCTTTTTTCACTCTCAGCCGCCGCCGCGCACCACCACCCCGCCCTTCGCCCGCTACCACAACGACCTCCACTGGACCGGCCGCGGCTACCTCTGGTCCGGCGTCGCCAGCGGCATGGACAACACCCCGCGCGGACGCGGCACCCCGCCCCACGGCTACGACGGCCACGAGCGCATCCTCTGGTTCGACGCCCTCGCCCAGCAGGGCCTCGCCGCCCGCTGCCTCGCCGAGATCGCCGAGCTCCTGGGCGAGCCCGCCTCCGAGGCCGCCCGCTGGCGCGCCGAGCACGCCCGCATCCGCGCCCTCCTCGACGAGCTGTATTGGGATTCTCGCGACGGTATCTACCACGACGTGCTCGCCGCCGACCCTTCGACCCGGGTGCGCGTCAAGACCCCCGCCGCCTACTGGCCCGTCCTTGCCGACCTCGCCTCTCCCGACCAGACCGCCCGCCTCGCCGCCCACGCCCGCGACCCCCTCGGCTTTGGCGGCCCCGTGCCCTGGCCCTCGGTCTCGCGCGACGACCCCGATTACCGCGCCACCGGCTTCTACTGGCGCGGCGGCGTCTGGTTGCCCCTCGCCTATATGGCCACCAAGGCTCTCCAACGCCACGGCCACGCGCCCCTCGCCGACGAGCTCGCCGCCCGCCTCGTCCGCCACCAAGCCGCCACCTACGAGCGCCACGCCCCGCACACCATCTGGGAATGCTACGCCCCCGAGGCCCCCCGCCCCGCCACCGAAAAGGACGACGCGAGCTTCTCGCGCCCCGACTTCTGCGGCTGGTCCGCCCTCGGCCCGATTTCCCTCTTCATCGAGAACGTGCTGGGCTTTCACCGCGTCGACGGCCTCGCCCGTGTCATCGAGTGGACCTGCCGACTCCCCGGCCGTGTCGGCCTACGCCGCCTCCGCTTTGCCGACATCGAGACCGACCTCGTCCGCGAAGCGGATGGCGGCGTCCACGTCTCCACCACCGCCCCCTTCACCCTCGTCCTCAACGGCCGCAGCCACGCCCTCCCCCGCGGCCGCCACACCCTTCAGGCCAGGGCTTTGTCCGCCGCTCGTTAGCCGTCAGCATTAGCCCCCGGCCCTCAGCCATCGGTCATTGGTCATTGGTCATTGGTCATTGGTCATTCCGCGCGCAGCGCGGCGCTCCACCCACTTCCCGCGCAGATAAATCCTTACCGGGTTCGCGGGCACCCCGGTCTGGTTGAAGGAAAGCAAGCCCAGCAGTTGCTCCGCCGCCGCCTCGCCCAGCGCCACGTAATCCTGTTTCACCCCCGCGCAGGTCCTGGCCTCCGGCGCCAGTTCGCGGCTCGTCACCACCAACTCCGGCGCATCCGGCCGCTCCGCCACCCAGCCCAGCGCCTCCGAGCTGCCCACGATCAGCGCCTCCGGACGCTGTTCGTTGAGCCAGCGCAGAAACGCCCGCTTGTCCCGACCGTTCGAAAGAAAGACCGAGTCGCCCCGCCGCACCTCGATCGGCACTTGGGCGAAAAAACCGCCGGTCATCGCGTGCTGCGAGCGGTTGTCGACCCGCGCGTCCGCCACCAGCGCGATCCGCTTTTTTCTTCGATGTAGCAACTGGTGCACGATCAGCCCCACGTCCTCGAAGTGGCTGAAGCGCACGCGATGAAACTCCGGCTGCCACTGCCCGCTCCCCGCGATCACCACGGAGAAGTTTTCCCAAGCCCACTCCAGGTGCCGCTGCGGACGCTGAAGCAGCGGCGCGAGGATCACGCCGCGGATGCCGCGAGCCCGCAGCACCCGCTCCGTCGCCTTCGCCCCCGCCTCCGCGCCCGCCTCCTGATAAAAAAACTCCAGGTCGAAGCCCGCCTTTGCGCAGCGCGCCCGCGCCGCCTCCTCGAACTCCCGCAGGTGCGCGAAAGACTTCACCCGCGCCCGGCTCGCATCGCTCCAAAACAGCGCCGCCGCCTCACTCAGCTCCTCGACGCTCCGATTGCGCCGGATCGCGCCCATCAGCTCCGCGACCCGTGCGTTGGGCCGGTAACCCAGCTTGTCCGCCGTCGCGAGGATACGCTCCCGCGTCTCGGCCGGGATGCTCGGGTGCTTGCGCATCGCCAGCGACACCGTCGCCACGCACACCCCCGCCGCCGCCGCGATGTCCCGGTAGTTGCAACGCCCGCTTTTCGTCATGCCCCACCGGTCTAGGCGCGGCCCCGCCCGCCGCAACCGGCATCTGTCGCGCAAAGGCCCCGAGCTTACTGAACGTGATTAGTGCAGCCACCCTTGTTGAGCCGTTTCCGCTTTGTTCAAACCAAGGCGTCAACCGCCCCCTCTCCTTCCAAACACCCCAGCCCCTCCAGTTCATGAAAACCCTGCTCGTCCCCACCCTTGCCGTCGCCCTCGCGACCGCATCATCCGCCTCGGCCCAGACGCTGATCCAAACGTTCACCGCCAGCCAGGACACCTTTGTCCGGTCCGACGCGCCGAACAGCTCCTTCGGCACCGACACGACTCTCTTGGTTGGCGGACACTCCAGCGTCGGCCCCTTCAACTCTTTCTACAAGTTCGAGAACGTGGATCTCACCGGGATCGCCTCGATCAGCTCGGTTACCCTCCGTCTCACCTCGATAGCACAAGCCGGCTCCGGCACGGTAAACATCAACCTCTACCAGTTGTCCGCTGCCAACTCCGACTGGAAGGAGGGCGTCTCGGGAACCGTTCCGACCGGCACATCTGACACCGGCGCCACCTTCAACAACAAATCCGGACAAGGCGCTAGCGCTGTCACGTGGGCTGGCGGCAATACCAACGCCAACTTCGTCGCCGGCACCGATTTTGTTAACACCGTTCTCGGAAACTTCTCGGGCGCGGCAAATACCGCTACCGGCGGTCAGACCTTCGACTTCGGCAACGCCGCCTTGGTCTCCCTTTTATCCGCCTCTATCGGCAGCACCACGACCTTTAACTTCGTTCTGCGCGATCAGACTGGCGCCACGAATTTTCTGCGCATCGCGTCGTCCGAGCACGGGACCGAAGCATGGAGGCCGCAGCTGATCATCGAATACACCCCCATCCCCGAGCCCTCCGCCTTCGCCGCCCTCGCCGGCCTTGGCGCCCTCGGCCTCGCCGCCACCCGCCGCCGCCGCCGCGCCTGACGCCCTCCCCTTGCTTTCGCTCGCCCCGGCGAGTCCTTCCTAACGGGCCGGTCCTTCGTGGCCGGCCCTTTTCGCGCCCGTTCCGCACTTCCCGCTCCGCCTTCCGCCGTCCGCCGTCCGCCGTCCGCCCTCCGTCCTCCGCCCTCCGCCGCTCCGCCCTCCGCCTTCCGCCCTCCGCCTCCGTGACCACCCACTCGCTCCAGACCGACATCCTCATCGCCGGCGGCGGCCCCGCGGGCGTGCCCTGCGCCGTCGCCGCCGCCCGCGAGGGCGCGCGCGTCATCCTCGTCCACGACCGCCCCATGCTCGGCGGCAACGCCTCCAGCGAGATCCGCATGCACACCGTCGGCGCCGACGCCTTCGGCGGTCGCGAGCTTGAAGTCGAGGCCCGCGAGGGCGGCATCCTCGAGGAGCTGCGCCTCGATCTCTCGGTCCACAACCCCCAGCGCTCCCCCTCCCTCCACGACCTCGCCCTCTACGACCTCGTCCGCCGCGAGCCCAAGATCACCCTCCTCCTCAACACCACCCTGAGCGGCGCCACGCTCCGCGACGGCCGCATCGTCTCCGCCCGCGCCGAGCGCCC
>JAUVVA010000156.1 GCA_030604905.1 Verrucomicrobiota bacterium
CGCCGAAGTCGAACAGCACCTGGAGCAGCTGAAAAAAGATAAAATCTTCCTCGGCTGGCGTCCGGTGCTCGATCTCTCGCGAGACGCCGCCGCCGGCGCCGCCGTGCGCGCGGTCATCGAGGTGAAACTCACCCCCGAGCGCGGAGGCGGCTTCAACCGCATGGCCGAGCGCCTCTGCCAGTTCGACGAGGTCGAGTCCTGCCACCTCATGTCGGGCTCCTACGATCTGCTGGTCTTCGTCAACGCGCCCACGCTCCAGAAGGCCGCCGCCTTCGTCTCCGAAAAGCTCTCCACCTTCGGCGGCGTGCTCTCCACCAGCACCCACTTCCTCCTGCGCTCCTACAAGGAGGGCGGCTTCCGCCTCGACGACGGCGAAGGCTCGGGCGACCGGCTCAACGTCTCGCCCTGAACCCCCGGAGTATCCAAATGAGCACTACCGGCACCCGCTGGGTGGCGCGCCATGTGGCGTCGCTGCCGAAGAGCGGCATTCGCGATTTCTTCGAGCTCGTGGCCAAGATGAAGGGCCAGGACGTCATCTCCCTCGGCGTCGGCGAGCCCGACTTCACCACGCCCTGGCACGTGCGCAAGGCCGCCATCACCGCGCTGGAGGAGGGCAAGACCTACTACACCTCCAACCTCGGCATGCCCGAGCTGCGCAAGGCCGTCTCCCGCTACGTGACCGACCATTTCGGCGTCGATTACCGCCCCGAGGACCAGATCATCATCACCGTCGGCGTCTCCGAGGCGCTCGACCTCGCCTTCCGCGCCTTCTGCAACCCCGGCGACAAGGTGATGTATCACCAGCCCTGCTACGTCTCCT
Organism: Verrucomicrobiota bacterium; assembly: GCA_030604905.1. GTDB lineage: Bacteria > Verrucomicrobiota > Verrucomicrobiia > Opitutales > Opitutaceae > IMCC26134_A. Next base: position 821 of record JAUVVA010000156.1, read on the forward strand.
ACCACCCGAGCATCTCGCTCGTGCACGCCGAGGGCGTGGCCGTGCCCACCTACGCCAAGGACAACTTCTCGCTCACCGCCGAGGCGCTTCGCGCCGCCTGGGTGCCCGGCTGCAAGATCCTCATGCTCAACCTCCCGTGCAATCCCACGGGCGGCACCTGCGATCGCGCGCAGCTCGAGGCCATCGCCGCCTTCTGCCGCGAGAAGGACCTGCTCGTCTTCAGCGACGAGATCTACTCCGAGCTCACCTTCGAGGGCACGCACACCAGCATCGCCAGCCTGCCCGGCATGCTCGAGCGCACCATCTTCCTCCACGGCTTCTCCAAGGCCTTCGCCATGACCGGCTGGCGCATCGGCTACGCCTGCGGCCCGGCCGAGCTGATCGACGCCATGATGAAGGTGCACCAATACGCCATGATGTGCGCCTCGATCATCGCCCAGGAGGGCGCCCTCGAGGCGCTCAACAACGGCTGGGACAAGGTCTGCGAGATGCGCGACCAGTATCACCGCCGCCGCGACCTCGTGGTGCGCCGCTTCAACGAGATCGGCCTCGCCTGCCACTCCCCGCGCGGGAGCTTCTACGCCTTCCCCTCGACGACCGGCATCGGCATGAGCGAAAAGGATTTCGCGGTCGGCCTGCTCAAGGAGCACCGCGTCGCCGTCGTGCCCGGCACCGCCTTCGGCGAAAACGGGACCGGCCACGTGCGCGCCTGCTTCGCCACCGGCTACGAGCAACTCGTGGTCGCCTGCGACCGCATCGAGCGCTTCGTCGCGGCCAACGGCCGCCGGGGCTGAGCGCCGGCGCGACCGGCCCGGCGGCGGGCGCCGCGCCCGCCCCGGCGACCGCGTATCCTCTTCGGGACTACGCCGGGGAACCGCGGCCGGCGCGTCCCGGCCGAAATCGTCCGAAAACCGGCGCGAATCGCTTGCGCGGGGATTTTTACGCAGCCTAGTCGCCGGGCCGCCCACGGGCGCCGGGATGGTCCCGGGGCCTTCGACGGGGCGGCGCCCCCACCACCATGCATGCGCCACCTCCCACCCTACCCTCGCATCGTCGGTCGCGCCGGCCCCGGGCCGGCGAGCGCACGCGTTTCCGCCCCTTCCTCACCGGCTGCACCGTGGCCACCGGCCTCGCCCTTTTCACCGGCTGCCAGACGCCGGCGAACCGGACGGCGGGCCCCCTGCAAGCCATCGAGCGCCCGGTCGACCTGCCGCGCTTCATGGGCGATTGGTATGTGATCGCCCACATCCCACTCTTCCCCGAGCGGCACGCGCACAACGCGGTCGAACGCTACGAACTGCGTCCCGACGGCCGCATCGCCACCACCTACACCTTCAACGTCGGCGCGCCCGACGGCCGCAAGCGCAGCTTCCATCCCGTGGGCACCGTGCGCAACACGTCCACCAACGCGGAGTGGAGCATGCGCTTCGCGCCCCTCGTCGAGGGCCCCTTCCTGATCGTGTATCTGGACGACCACTACCAAACCACGGTCATCGGCATGCCGAACCGGCGCAACGTCTGGCTGATGGCGCGCTCGCCCGAGATGGACGACGCGCGTTACCTGGAGTTCGTGGATTTCCTCGCGGAGACGGGCCACGACATCACGCGCCTGCGCCGGGTGCCCCACGGCGCCGCCCCGTAGCCTGTTCCGGTGCCTCGGGATCGGCGCCCATCCCCCGCGTCCCCGGTCCGGGAAGGTCCGGGGAGCGCCCGCGTCTCGCGGGCTGGTTTCGGCGTCCCGCCAAAACCATGCGGGAGGGCGGCGCTTGGCCTCAGGCCTTGCCGATGCCGCAGGCGCGGAAACCGATCTGCTTGAGCTTGGTCAGGTCGGTGATGTTGCGCCCGTCAAAGAAGAACGCGGGTTTGGGCATGCCGGCGTAGATCTTCTCGTAGTCGAGCGTCTTGAACTCGTCCCACTCCGTGACGATCGCGACGGCGTGCGCGCCCGCGCAGGCCTCGTAGGCGGTCTTGGCCACGCACAGACGCGGATTGGCCGAGCCCTTGCCGCACACGTCGGCCATGATCTCGTCGGCCGGCACCTTCGGATCGTAGACCACGACATTCGCGTGCTCGGCGAGCAGATCGCGGCACACGTTGATCGCGGCCGATTCGCGGGTGTCGTTCGTGTCCTTCTTGAAGGCGAAGCCGAGCACCGCGATACGCTTGTCGGCGACGGTGTTGTAGAGGCTCTTCACGATCTTCGAGGCGAAGCGATGCTTCTGCCAGTCGTTGATCTTGATGACCTGCTCCCAATACGCGGCGACCTCGGGCAGGCCGAAGTGTTCGCAGAGGTAGACGAGGTTGAGCACGTCCTTCTGGAAGCAGGAGCCGCCAAAGCCCACCGAAGCCTTGAGAAACTTCGGCCCGATGCGGGAGTCCTTGCCGATGGCGTTGGCCACCTCGTCGACGTCCGCCTCGGTCGCCTCGCAGAGGGCCGAGATCGCGTTGATCGAGCTGATGCGCTGCGCGAGGAAGGCGTTGGCCACGAGCTTGGAGAGCTCGGAGGACCAGAGATTGGTCGTGATGATGCGCTCCCGCGGCACCCAGCGGGCGTAGACCGAGACCAGGGTCTCGATGGCCTGCTCCCCCTCCGGCGTGCGCTCGCCGCCGATGAGCACGCGGTCGGGCTGCTGCAGGTCGGGGATGGCGGTGCCTTCGGCGAGAAACTCGGGGTTGGAAAGCACCTGGCACTTCGCGGTGCCGGGATGCGCGGCGAGGATCTCCTGGATCGTCGTCGCGGTGCGAACCGGAATCGTCGACTTCTCGACGATGATCTTGGGCGTCTTGGCCACCTCCGCGATCGTGCGCGCGACCGACTCGATGTAGCGCAGATCGGCGGCGCGGCCGGCGCCGACGCCGTAGGTCTTGGTCGGCGTGTTGACCGAGACGAAAATGATGTCCGATTCGGCAATGGCTCCCCGGACGTCGGTGGAGAAAAACAGGTTCCGCCCCCGGGCCTCGCGCACGATCTCGTCCAGCCCCGGCTCGTAGACCGGCAACACGTCGGAGTTCCACGCGGCGATGCGACGCTCGTTGAGGTCGACCACCTTCACTTGGATGTCCGGCGCCTTGAGCGCGATCATCGCCATGGTGGGTCCGCCGACATAGCCGGCTCCGATGCAGCAGATTTTCATAGTTGGGTTGAAAGAAGGAGTGTCCCACTTCGGCCGACAGTCCCTCCAAATCCAAGCCACATTTTAAGCCCTTTGCGCGCAGAGGGATGGCAGAGGTCGATTTTCATCCGCACTTTTCCCGAAAGCATGGCCGGAGCGCTGGCCGAAATTGACTAGGGAGTGCCGGGAGGGACGTCCGTCGCTCTTCCCTCAAGACGCTCCGCCCGCCGCCGCGACGGCCACCGGCTGCGTCGGCTTCGGCCAGGGATCGCGCCCGAGCAGGAGCTCGCTCAACTGCACCGCGCTCATGAACGCGTCCTCGTGGAAACCGTAGCGGAAGTAGCTGCCGGCGAAGAAGGTCTCGGTGCCACCGCGCGCGGCGGCGTTGAGCGCCGGCAACTCGGCCTGCGCCGCCCGCGCCCCGAGGTCGAACAGCGGATGCGTGTAGTCGATCCGTTTGATGACCTTCGCCGGGTCGATCTGCTCGGGACGGTTGATCGAGACGAAATACTGCTCCCGCTCGCTCACTCCCTGCAGGCGGTTCATCCAGTAGTGCGTCGCCGGCACCACCCGGCCCAACTCGTCACGGGAAACCTGATACACCCAGCTCGCCCAGGCCAGGCGCGTGCGCGGCATCACGCTCGCGTCGGTGTGCAGCGTGGCGACGTTGGTCTGGTATTTGAAGGCGCCCAGCAGACGCTGCTCGTCGCGCGTCGGGTTGATCAGCAGGCGCAGGGCCTGGTCGCCATGCGTGGCCACCACCACGCGGTCGAATAGCTGCGAGGCCCCGTCGGCCGTAAGCACCGTGACCCCGCGGCCCGGGCCGTGCCGCACGATGCGGGACACCGGGCAACGCAGCCGGATGCGGTGCTCAAAAGGCGCCACCAAGCGTCGCACATACTCGCGCGAGCCGCCGTCGACCGTCCACCAGGGGTGCTGCGTGTGCAGGCCGAGAAAACCATGGTTATGGAAAAAACGCAGCAGCGTCGCCGCCGGGAAAGCCATCATCTGCTCGGGCGGCGTGCTCCACACCGCCGAGCTCATCGGCACGAGGTAGAGATTCCAAAAATCCCTGCCATAGCCGCGCCGCCGCACGTAGTCGCCCAGGCTCTCCGTCTCAAGTCGCGGATCGCCCTCAAGCGCCGCGACCGCCTCCTTGTTGAATCGGTTCACCGCGACCAGCATCCGGATGAAGCGGGGGCTGAAGAAGTTCTTGCGCTGCGCGAAGAGGTGGTTGAGCGAGGAGCCGCACCACTCCAGACCGGTGTCGGCGTCCTTCACCGCGAAACTCATGTCGGTCGGCTTCACCGGCGCCTGCAACTCGTCGAAGAGCCGGCAGAGCAAGGGATAGGTGACGCGGTTGAAAACCATGAAGCCCGTGTCGATCGGCAGGGCGCGCCCGGTGCCGGGCTCCAGCGCCTCCACCGTGTTGCTGTGGCCGCCAGGGTAATCCTCGGGTCCGAAACAGGTGATCTCGTCTCCCGCGCGGTGCAGGAAGTGGGCGGTGCCGAGGCCGGCGATGCCGGTGCCGATGATCGCGGTGCGCATGATGCAGGACGAAGCGTAGAGGGGTGACGCCCTCCGCGCCGCGCGCAACCGCGAACGAGCGAAATCCCGCCCCGCCCCGCCGAAATACCCCCCACGACTCCGCCCGCGCCCCCGAATTGCACTTTTTGGCTTCTTGCATCTCCTCGCCTCCGGTAACTCAAGCTCCCTCCGCGCCATGTCCGCCACGCATCCACGTCTCCGCCTCGGCACCTCGCTTCGCCTCGCCGGCCTGCTCGCGGCCCTTGCCTGCGCCGGCGGCGCCCTCGCTCCCAGCCTGCAGGCCAGCACGCCCGCCGAGGCCCGCGCCGCCCTCGCCTCCGGCATCGAGGAGGTCACCACGCTGCTGCGCGAAGCCCAGGGCCGGCAAAACCTGGTCGAAACGCTCGGACAACTCGCCGAGCAACACTTCGCCTTCACCACCACCACCCGCCTGGCCATCGGCCGCGATTGGCGCGACTTCACCCCCGAGCAGCAGACGCGGGCGGTCGAGCTCTTCAGCCGCCTCGTCATCCGCACCTACGCCGACCGCGTCACCGGCGACATCCGTCCTCAGGTCTCGGTCGGCCAAGCCACCGAGCTGCGCCCGGGCCGCGTCGAGATCCCCACCACCGTCAATCACGGCGGCCAGACCTTCGCCGTCACCTATCGCCTTGAGCTCGACCGCGAGGCGACGCCCGCCCGCTGGCGCATTTACGACGTTATCGCCGAGGGGGTTTCGCTGATCTCCAACTACCGCGCCCAGTTCGAGCCCATCGTGCGCCGCTCCGGCGCCGCCGGCCTCATCAGCACCCTCGAGGCCAAGCTCGCCGAGCAAAACGCCTCCGCCCCGTCCGCCGCCTCGCCCACGACGGCCGGCTGAGTTCCCCGCGCCCGGTTCTCTCGTCCACCACCATCGCCTCCATGCTTCGCCTTCAACGCCTCGCCCTCACCACCCTCGCCACCTTTTCCGCCCTCGCCCTCTTCGCCGCTCCGCTCGCCGCCCAGACCCTCGACCGAGGCCGCGCGATCGACGAGCGCACGGGCGCCGCGCCCGACGAAGACGATTTCGACGACTACGCCGCCGTCCGCGTGAGCGACCCGCTCGAAGGCTGGAACCGCCGCGTCTTCGCCTTCAACGACTGGACCTACACCCGCGTCCTCACGCCCGCCACCAAGGCCTACGAGACCGTCGTGCGCCCCCCGGTCAACCGGGCCATCGGCAACTTTTTCGACAACATCCGTTTCCCCGTCCGCTTCGTGAACTCCGTCCTTCAGGGCAAGTTCTCCCGCGCCGAGCTCGAGACCCGCAAGTTCGTGGTCAACACCCTCGGCGGCCTCGGCGGCTTCATCCGCCAATCCGACAACGTGCCCTCGCTCGCCGAGATCCCGCGCGAAGACTTTGGCCAGACGCTCGGCGTCTGGGGAGTGCCGCACGGCCCCTACATCGTCGTCCCCATCTTCGGCGGCTACAGCCTGCGCGACCTCACCGGCCGCCTCGGCGACACCGTCGTCTCCCCCACCGGGTGGGAATACATCGATCTCGGCGGCCACGACTGGGCCGGCGAGCTCGACTGGCAATGGCGCACCACCATCACCGTCACCGACACCATGAGCACCCTCCCCGGCGTGCTTGAGATCTATGGCCAGATGAAGGACGCGGCCGTCGATCCCTACCTCTCCGTGCGCGACGCCACCCGCCGTTACCGCGACGCCGAGACCGCCCGCTGAAGCACCCTCGCCGGGGCGCCAATGGGCCCGCCCGCAGCGGGCTCCCCCCTCCGGCCAAGGCCCGACCTCAGATCCCGGCCCCCCGCCGGGATTTTTTGTGTCCGCCTCGCCCGCCCTCCGCCAAGCTCGGCTCATGCCCCGCCTCGCCCGCCGCCCTCTCGCCCCCGCCCTCCCCCTCGTGCTGCTTCTCCCGCTCGCAGCCTGCGTGCGCCCCGCGGAGCAGACCGCCCCCGAAAACCCGCCCGCTCCGCGCGTCGAGCCCTTCGCCGAGGCGCCGCCCCCGCCCGCCCAGCCCCCCTCCGTCGCCGGCATCCCCGCCGCCGCCATCTCCGCCGCCGAGCGCGCCCAAGCCCGCGTCGAGGGCGCGGCCACCGCCACCACCGAACAAGGCGCTCTCTACCGCCAAGCCCAGACCCTCCATGCCGAGGGGCGGCACGCCGAGGCCCTCGCCACCCTCAATCGCCTCCAACCCGAGCTCTTCACCCCCGCCCAAGAAAAAGCCGTCAACGAGCTGCGCACGCAGATCCAGGCCGCCCTCAATCCTTGAGCCGCCCCCCGGGATCGCCGAGCCCCGCTCGGCAAGGCCGCTCGCCTCCCCCCGCCCCGCCGGACTTGTTCCGGCGGGGCGAACTTTTTTTCGCACAAATTTTTCCGCTCCGCCCGCATCTTTCGCTTCCGCCTACCCCCGCTTCGCCTCTTTCTTCCGCCCTTCGCGCTCAACGCGCCCCTCGCGTCAAGATACCCGAACCCGCACCCGAAAACCCTCATGTCCGATCTTCCCGTCTCCGCGACCACGTCCGCCGCCGCCTCCACCCCCGCCGCCGACACCGCGGCCCCCGCCCCCGCCAAGATCCAGCTCAACCCCGAGCACGTCCTCCGCATCGCCCAAGAGCTCGGCGGCAGCGTCAAAGTCGCCCAGATCGCCGCCACCGCCCAGCTCCTCAAGGAAGGCGCCACCGTCCCCTTCATCGCCCGCTACCGCAAGGAGGTCACCGGCGAGCTCGACGAGGTCCAGATCACCACCATCCGCGACCGCCTCGAGCAA
>JAUVVA010000014.1 GCA_030604905.1 Verrucomicrobiota bacterium
GCCGCCCGCAAGCTCTCGCCGACTCGGGAAGCGCGGCGGCCGCAAAGCCGATGGGAAAAGCCCGGGAGATATAGCGTGTTGATGCGCACCAAGTTACGAAAATGAACAGACCGATCTTATCAAGCTGATAATCAGCGGCTTACGCCACATGCCAATACGCTTCATCTCTCTGCGTTTCGCCTAACTTAGTGCCATTCCGCCCCGACCCCTTTGGCTGGGCCATGACGTCTTCGGCTCGGCCTGCGGGCTGCCTGACGGCACTCCATCTCCGCGCTGTCGCGCTACGTCACCCTTGGCATTGTAGCCGAAAACATCGGTGCCGACGATGGCGATGGCGCCTCCGCTCTGCGCGCGTTGTTGTCGCGCAATTTTATATTGAAAGTAGCACCGGGGCCTTCCTTGTTGGCGCGACATAGCTTTGGGCGGTCGCACCTCTACTGAAGTTCGGCGAGCACTTGCGGATTAAAGCGGCCGCAGGTGCGGTAATCTGGTTAACTCAGGACAAGTGGCACGAGGCGGGCAAGTCACTGGGGTGTTCAGTTTGATGTAGATGATCTTTCCTCGTTCGAGGGTTCGTAATCGAGAAGCTGCTCCAAGTGCATTTTCACCTTATTTGGCACGCTGGTCTTCACCGTGCTCTGGTTGGCTTGTGTCGTTCACTGACTTCTTTTATATAATCACGTAACCAAAGGGGAAGCGTCCATCCGTAAAGCTCTGCGTCCGCTGCAATAGAAAGCGCAATATTCTCCAGATTTTCATCCTTCGGATATAAGCTCATTCCATTGTATAAATGATCCCAGAGCAAATTCCGCCAAACGTCCCCCATTCGCGCCAGTGCCCCCTCTGGCGCAGCATTATTTCTTTCATACATGGCGATGCTTGAAACCGTCCTGTAATATAACCAACTTTTCGCGTAATAATTGTTCGCTGCTTCGCTCCGAATGGAGAGCAAAAAGGGAGTAAGGCATGCTAATCCCACTGCGATGCCGAAGAAAAAGAAAGCAATCCTGTCGCGACTTATTGTCATTTTTTTATTTTACAAAAACGATTTCTGATGTTGGCCCGGATGCCCAAATGTTTTCCCCCGACACATCCAAAATCCTAAGAGTTACCTTCCGGCAGCAACCGCCCTGCAAAAGTTCGTTTTTAGCCTCCATGGCAGCTTTAAGCATATTCCGCAACGCAGTGTCATAATGCGTTTCATATCTTGGGCTATCTGGGTCTCTCTCATATATTTCTCCCTCCCCGCGAGCGGCAGCTCTCTCTGCTTGATTCGCATTTGTAACAACCGCCCTCGATGGCCACATCGGGTAATTGTGCATCGGTGAGTTTTTTAGTAAATTCATTGGATTGATTTGTTTATTAACCTCCGACGGCCAACATGTAATTACACCGACCCGAGAACATGAATCAGTATCGAAATTCACGTGATCGTCTCGTATGCTTCGGCGATGGGAGATGTAGATCAATATAGTGCATTTATCCACGTTTATAGTAGTGAGGCCTAAATAATCCCAGTTATTAAGCGGATCGTTCCCGACCATCCCATACAAGTTCAGTCCGCCCTCTTCCTCGATGGGATCCCTACTTAGCCAGCGTCCGGTGCTGGGGTTGTAGTATCTGTAGCCGTAGTAATACAGTCCAGTTTCCTCTTGGGGTTTTGTGCTGAAGCGGTAGGTATTGAGAGTGGCGACTGGGCCGGCGCTTTCTAGCAGTTCTCCGAAGGCGCTGTAGTCGTAGCGGGCGGCGACTGTGCCGTCGGCCGCATTCACCACGCCCGCCACGTTGCCGTTTCCATCGAAGGCATAGAGATAGTCACCCCCCAGTTCGGCGTCGAAGCTCGTTTGCATAAGCAAGCCGCCTACGCCACCCGCGCCTTGCATCGAGCCGGACAGGTCCAAGCCCCAGGCGTAAAGAGCCGCCAAGCTGCGCGCGTCGCCCGATACCCGGAGCTCGGCGATACAGTTCCATCCATCGTAAACGTAGCGAATGTCTTTCGTGATGACCCAGTCGTTGGTCACCGCGCTCCAAGCTGAGACCTGCTTCCGCACCCGGCGGCCCTGCGAGTCGTAGGAGTAGCCCAGCTTCATGCGTCGCTCCATGGGGAGCACGCCAAGCGGCAACATGCGATCGGGCCGGGTCTCCATCGAGGTCAGGCGACTCTCGGCATCCCACGTGTAGAACCAACGGTCATCGGAGATCAGGTTGCCATCAGCATCGTGAGAAAACAACTCCGGCGTCTGGGGCACGTAAAACCAATCCACCTGCCCGGCCGGGGCCTCGCCCGCACGCGTGGCGCGAACTCGGCTGGTGCCGTGGAACGGCTCAATCACGTTGTCGGCGAGAAACTCCGCCGCGAAGAACCTACGGTTGCCAGCAGCGCCCTGCCGAAGCACCGGACCCACCGGCTGCTCGTCAACGGATACATCGACTGTCGCATCCGAATCGGCCTCCCCCGTGAAAAACACCGAGCCCGAGGAAGTGCGCTGCACGTATTGGTTGACCGCATTGGCGGTGTAGATCGACGGGCGCAGGTTCGCCCCGTCGGCGTCTCCACCGGCCTCGGTGACGGTCCGGTTGCCAATCGCGTCGAAGGCATAGGTGGCTTGCCAGCCGCTCATCCACTCTCCGCCTTCTTCCGCCGGGAAGCGCTTGCGGGCGGAGATCACCTCGCCGCGGTGGTTGTAATCGTAAGCCCACTCCTTTCCATCTTCGCGACGCACGACTTTGCGTCGATCCATGGCGTCAAACTCTTGGTAGCCGTGGCTGAAAAGCAGGGCCGAGGAGGCATTGCGGTAGGCAGTCTCCGTGAGGCGGCCAAGACCATCAAAGCCGCGGCTCGCGGTAGCGAGGGTGGCGCCCGCCCGGGTGGCGGTGAGCGTCTCCCAGCGACCGGTGCCCGGGGTGTAAGCGTAGGTGAACGCGAGCGCGCCTCCGGAAGCGCTTTGGTGGGTCACAGAGCGCAGACGCGAAAGAGCATCATAATCGTAGCCGATCTGGGCGGCGGTGAGTGCGCCATCCAACAGCGAGAGCGACTCGAGACGGTTGGACGCATCAAACCCGCGAGAGACGGTAATACCGGCGAGCAGCCCCGTCTGGTGCGTTTCGGCCTGGAGTTGGTCAAAATCGCTGTAGGTGAGGGTCCGGCTGCCGGTGCCGTCGTTGATCGAGAAGACGCGGCCGCCACGGTCGTAACCATAGGTCACGCCGGGCGTATGCGAGCCGGCGGGATAGGCGATGGAGGAGATGCGCCCGGCGGCATCGTAGCCGTAGGTGGTCACCTGGCCCCGCGCGTTGATACGCTGAAAGAGTCGCAGGGACGCATCGTAGGTGTAGCGAAGCTCGGTCCCATCGGCGTAGGTTTTCTTTTCGAGCAGATCGCTCCAGTAATCGTAAGTCCACTGGGTGAGGTCGCCGGACGCCGCGCCAAGCGCAGGCCAGGCGGCTTGGGTCCAGTCGACGATGGCGTCATTGGTGCGGAAGGTCCGCAGACCAACGAGACGACCCTGCGTGTCGTAGACGTATTCGGTCGGATAAGTGTCAGCTCCCCATTGCCGGTGAAGCTGGGCGAGTGGCGTGTAAGCGAAGCGCGTGGTCTGGCCGTCGGGATTCTCCCGCGTGGCCAGTTGGCCGGCGCCGACCACGGCGTTGGGATAGTAGGTAAAGCGAGTCTCGCGGCCGAGGCCGTCGATCACGCGCTCGAGACGGCCAAGGTCGTCGAACCCGTAGGTGGCCTCACCGCTTACGGGGTCATTCACGGCAACCAATCGATCGAGGCCATCGTAAGCATACGTCACGTCGGTCACGGCTCCAGGCCTTCTAAGGGAACGGAGCAGCCCGCCTATCTCGGTTCTAATCTCGGGGGATGAGGAAGGGGACGCAGCGAGATCCCGCGTGGTAGTCACCTGGACCAGGCTGGCGCGATCGAGACTGACGCTTTGGTGGACGCGCCGCCCGGAGGGTTCTAACACGGTGCGCTCAGCGATCAGGCCCGGCGCGAAGCCGGTCAGTTTGCTCTTGGTCTCGGCTCGGAGCACCGGGTCCGCGGAGCCGGCGACGAGGTGGCGGTGCTCGCGCGTAAACGCATGCCAAGTGGCCGGACTGCCCTCGGCAACGAATCCTGCCGTGTAAGAGGTGAGCGGCTCGTTGCTCAGGCGGTCAAGCTGCCCATTGCCATTCAAATCGAAGCCGGCGGCGCTACGCTGGCCCAGGGAATCGTATTCGATCAGCACATCAGCCTGGCCGGTGGTGCTGATTTTGGAGAGCAATCCGCGCACCGAAGCGCCCGCACCGGATCCACCGTCGTAGGTGTAGAAGCGGTTGAAGAGACTGGCACCTCCAAACCCGCGGCGCGTCTCCTGACGGAGATTACCGGCCCAATCGGTGACCGCGTAATAAATCGGGACGGTGTCCGTGAGCTGCTTGACGCGCAGACGGAGCGCGAAGCCGGTGGGAAGGTCGAAGGCATAAGTCCAGAACTCGGGGACGGTGCCTGTGCCGTGGCGGCGAAACAAACTGCGGTCGCGGTAAAACTCGGTGATGGTGGTGCCGCCGGAGGGCGCCGTGACGATGACCTCACGGCGAACCGGATCGCCGTTTGTGTCGACCAAAAGGGTCTCCGAAGTCGTCTCAACCAAGCCATCCGGGGTGATGACGTGCGTGCGGCGGCCGGCGAGATCGTAACGGTATTCGGTGGTGGCGCTCAGCCCGCCGGCGGTGATCGTCTCGAAGCGGAGCCGATCAGCCGCGTCATATTCAAATTCGGTGATCTGGTCGGGTGATAGCGGGCCGCGGCCGCGGGTGCGGCGGATCAGGCGGCCGAACGCGTCGTAGACATGATCGGTGCGAACGCCGAGTTCGTCCACGACGAACGCGAGGCGGCCGTCGGCGTAGTGCCCGGCTTCATACACGACGCGACCGCCGTGGGTCTCACGCACCAGTTGGCCATTCGCATCGTAGCGACGCACGGTGCGGCTGATCCAATCGGAGCGATCCCCGACAGCGAAGGGGCTGCCGTTGTTGACATAGGCCTCCTCGAGGAGGAGCCGGCCTTCGTCATCGCTCACGGACACGACGATGAGAGTTTGCCCGGGTATGCCGCTTGGTTGCTGGCGGCTTCCTTGCGTCTCGGTCGCGCGCCGGGCGGGAATGCCGGAACCATCCGCGGAAAAGCTCTCCGTCGCCGAATCCCAAAAGCCGTCGAGATAGGTGAAGCGGCTGAAGCGGCCGGCGGTATCGTAGGTCTCGATCGGGAGGCCTTTGCGCGCGGTGCGGATCGACTGCAACTGTTGATAGTTCACGCCGTCGATCGAGACCACACGCGTCTCCGCAAAGGCGTTGGACAACACCTGGCGATGAATCTCCTCCCGCCGGGTCAAGGCTTGCGCATGCGCGACTTCATAACGGAACTCGATCTCGGACGAGGCATCTCCGCTGACCTCGAAGGTTACGTGGCTGACCATGGAGTTGGCATCACTGGCGACGGAGGGGTGCGACGGGCTGTCGCGAAACGGACGGAAGGTTTTGGCCACCCGGCCATCGAGGTAGCGGGCGTAGCGCTCCCAGTAGCCGTCGGGATAGATGACGCCGTTCAGCGATTCGCCCGTCATGCCGGGGATGTCGAAATAGACCCAGGTAGTGGTCAACGCGTCGCCCGTGGGGTCTTCGATGCGCTGGATGCGAGCCTCGTGGATCGTGCCATTCGTGCTCCAGTTGTAGAACTCGCGGTAGACCTCGTAGACATCCGACACGACAGGCCCCGGTGAATGGAGCGGACCGGCGGAGCGCTGGATGCGCTCGCCACGTGCGTGCGGCGAGGAGAAGGAGTAGTATGTGCGGGTCTCGATCATCGCCTCGTCGTGTAGAGCGATGGTCAGGATGCCGGCATGATCGGCGGACGCCGGCTGCCAGCGAGCGAGATGGGTGGTGGTGAGACCATCGCGGGCCTCAACGAAACGCACGGTGTTGGGGACAGGGGCCGCGGGGTTGGGATTCTCGATGCGCCAGACGCAAAGCGGCGCGTCCGAAAGCAGTTGAAACAATCCGTTCTCAAAGCTCCCGACTTGGTCGAGCGGGTGAAGACGGACCTCAAAGCCGTTTGGAAGCGCCCGCACGTCGAGGAAAGACTCCGGCAACCAAGCTTGCCGCAGGTTGCCCGCGGCGTCGCGGACGACCGTCACCGGATTGGCATCTTTCGACAAGTGGAGGGTCGCAGGCGAGAAGGCCTGGTTGTTGATGGCACTGGCGACGTAAAGCAGTCGCCCTTGGCGGTGACCGAGCGAGATGGGCAGATGGAACGCCCCGATTCCGGATTGAGCCACGCTGCCCGGCGTGTTGACGGAGGCGCTACTGGTCGCGGTGCTCACCACGAAATTTTCGCTCGCGCCAACGGAGGCGGTGCCATCCGAGCCGGACGAGCCGGAGGCGCCAAGGCGACGCGCGGGAAGAGAAATCTTCGACGTCGCCTTGGTGAAGGGCGCGGCGGAAGGAAGACCCGGAGCGAGCCAACCGGACGGCGGGGACACGGACAATTCTTCGATCAACCCGCCACGGCCGGAAGCGGGCGGACGGCGAAGCAGCGCCGGGCGAAGATCCGGCTCCATACCCGCGCGCGGCGATTGGCTCTCGCCCCACGGCCCGAGGACAGGGGCGCCAGCCGCAGCCGGGGTGGCCGAGGCGCTGATACGGCCGAGTGCCCCCGCGCCCACCGGTCCGCGTTTCCGGGGGGAAGCGCTGCGGCCTTCCGCGCTCGCCTCACCGGGAGCGGCGGCCGCATCGGCATCAGAAGAGAGGGACGCGGCAGCGAGAGAGGATAAGGTGTTTGAATAAAACTCGGCGCACAGATCGCCCAGTGGCTGGGCATCCAGATAGCGGGCCCGATCCGGCGGCGAACGCATCAATCCAGCCGCAGGGCCGGCGCTGGCGCCGACGGCCATGACGGCCTCCCCGCCGGAGAGTCGACTGACGTAGCGATTCACGATCGTGTTGCTCGATTGGTTGGAAACGATTCGACGAAAGCCCGGGACGATTTTCCTCATCTCCCCCCCGCTGAGCGCGGCGTAGTGCTCCAAACACTCGGCCGAAGGCATGGAAAGCACGGTGAGTATGCTCACTTCCCCATCGGCCATCTCCGTGTAGCCGGGATTGGTGTCATCATCGACAAAGGTGGTGATCACCTCGATCTCCTGCCCGAGGGCCGCGGTGATGAATACGGTGTCCGCAAACTGCCCACAACCGTAGGACTGCGCGAAGAAGCGGCCGCTTTCCGCATCGAACTGGACGGAGCCGGCGGTGTAGGTGCGACTCGCTCCCGCCACCTCCTCTCCGCCGACGTAGAACTTGGTGGTGACCTCGCCGGCAAAGCGCCCGACCTGCTTGAAGCCGAGTTTCACCCGCTCCTCCGGGTTGGCGCAGGGACAATTCGCGGCCGCACGGACGGTCGCGAGCAGGCATAGAATGGTTGCGAGAACGAATCGAACAAACATGGCGAAGGAAGCGGACGGTTAACGGGACAAAGGGGTAAAGAGGCGCAGCGACGCCGGGTCACCAGGAGGCAGGTCAGGAACCCCGGGGAGTGTGCCTCGTTCAAACTCGAGACGATTGCTGGCACCGTCCCCGTCGGGATCGGCGGCGGGATCCACCCCGATCGTGCCGAAGTGCTTGATCTCCCACCAATCCGGCAGCCCGTTGCCATCCGTGTCGGTGATGGCGGCGGGCTTCAAGCGCAGGGTAAGTGAAACATGTTGATCCCCGCTTGCCGCCTCGGACAAGACTCGCTGAAGACCGCTGACGGGGGCGAGAAGATGAACCTTGGCAACGCCTTCCGCGTTCGTGCGCACGGTGATCAGCACGGCGGGCGCGCCGCCGGGCGCGGAGGAAATCTCGTTCGCTCCCGAGACCATCGAAAACGTAACGGGGGCATTGACGAGCGGCACCCCACCCGCAACCCGGGCGACAAGAACGGAGACGGCGCCATCGGCACCGGGGCTGCCATCGATCAGCAACGAACTGATCTGCGGGAGCACGCCGTTATAGTAGTCGATGGGGGAGGTGCCGTTGAGATACTCTTGGAGGTTGCTGACGCCATCCCCGTCGGCGTCGGCGTGGGGATCTACGCCGATGACGCCGAAGTAGTGCATCTCCCAAGAGTCGGGCAGGCCGTTGCCGTCGCTGTCGGCGCCAGGGCTCGTGGAGGTGCTGCTGAACTCGACTTGGCTGGCCCCGGCAGTCACTCGGATGGTGCTGATGACGCCGGCGGAAGAAGGCTGCCGATAAAAGGCGCGCGCGGTGCCGTGCTCGTCCGTGATCAGCCCGAGCTCGGGCAACAGAGCGGGTAGCTCCTCGCGGGCTTCGCCCAACAACCCGCCACCGGCGACGACGGAGAACACGACCGGAGCGTTGATCAAGGGCACGACCCCGTCCGCGCTCCAGACCGCGACGTCGAAGGGCTCAAGGTTGAACTGGCCGGGGAGGGCTTCTTGCGCGTCGCCTCCGACGACGGCGAGGACGGGCGCGACATTGTTGAAAAAATCTTCCGGATACTCGTCGGCCGAGTCTCGAAGGCCGTCACCATCGGAATCGGAGACCAAGGGATCGGTGCCGCGCAGAAATTCCTGGACGTTTGTGAGCCCGTCGGCGTCCGAATCGGCCGCTGCGGACGCGGAAAGATCTCCAAAGTGGGCGAGCTCCCAAGCGTCCGACAGCCCGTCCCCGTCCACGTCAAGGATGGACGGCAGGATTCGTAGGTCGGCGATCTGCGAAGCCATGGACCTGAAACCGGCCGGCTTGACGTAAGCGCCGTTCCACACCCAAGCGGAACCGTCGACCAAGATGGCGGACTTATCACACCCGTCCGAGCCTAGGGACACGACCGAGGAGGGCAGCCCGCTCACCGCACGCGGCACAGTGCCGTAACCTGAGCCCCAACCACGCACGGTCCCGTCGGACAGCAAGGCCAACGAACCATTCCCGAAGGTGGCGATATCAATGATCCCTGCCAATCCGGGAACCAAAAGCGGAGTGGAGCTTCCCCACCAAGGGCCCGAGCCTACCTGCCCATCTATGTTGGACCCCGCGCCATAGACTACTCCGCTGGCAGTCAACACGAGGGTGTGCTGAGTGCCGGCCGACACCCTGACCGCGTTCTCGAACAGCGTCCTAGTCGGCTCCCATTTGGTCTCGTTATATCCAAGGCCTAGGTGACTGCCACCCCATCCACAGGCCCACACCGAGCCGTCGCTCTTTACCATCATCGAGTGCAACCAGCCGGCGCTGATATCCACGACGTCGCTTAGCCCGACCATCTGCACAGGGGAGTTTCGTTGGACGTTTGTGCCGTCCCCCAGCTGGCCGTCGTCGTTCGCGCCCCACGCCCACACGGTGCCATCCGCCTTCAATGCCAGGACATGGTTCGATTGTGCAGCGATACGGATGACTTCGTGGAGACCTGGAACCGGCGCCGGGGTATACCGATCCGGGCCACCTCCGTCGCCTAATCGGCCCCTATCATTTGGCCCCCATGTCCACACCCTGCCATCCCGCGTAAGCGCGACCCTGTGCTCAATCTGCACAACATCTTGCAGCGACTCGATCAGCCCCAGCCCAAACCGCGGCCGGGTGCCGCCATTCGCCAGCTCTCCCGCGTGGTTCGGGCCGGACGCCCAAACCGTCCCGTCTCGTCGGAGTAGCGTGACAGCTTGAGTCCCGTAGGAGACAGCGACCTGTGCGACGTCGTTAAAATAAGGCAGCTGGAAGGGACTATTCCGGATCCCTGGATCGCCATCCCCAAGCAAGCCGCTCTGGCCCCAGCTGCGTATGATGCCATCCGCGTGCACGCCGAAGGTCACGTTACCTCCGGCGACGAGTGCCGCTGCAGACGAAACGACAACCACCCGCGTCGGAGAATGTCTATCCAAGTAGGTGCCATCACCCAACTGGCCGTGACTGTTGCTTCCCCACGCCCAAAGGCTGCCATCCGATTTTCTAGCGACAGAATGCTCGGCGCCGGCCGCGATCTCGATGATCCCGCTGAGGCCAGGGACCTGAACCGGGGTCCTGCGGTTGATGGAAGTCCCGTCGCCAAGCTGCCCCGCGGAATTCAGCCCCCAGGCCCACACGGTGCCATCCGTCTTCAGCGCCAAGGTATGGGAACCACCGGCGGCGAT
This sequence comes from Verrucomicrobiota bacterium, assembly GCA_030604905.1. Taxonomy (GTDB): domain Bacteria; phylum Verrucomicrobiota; class Verrucomicrobiia; order Opitutales; family Opitutaceae; genus IMCC26134_A. The sequence goes on from JAUVVA010000014.1 coordinate 10,164, forward strand.
CGCCGAAACCCCGCCGAGCCCGGTGACGACAACCGGCGCGGTCTGGTTCACGTTGGTGCCGTTCCCGACTTCACCATGTGCATTCGATCCCCAAGCGAGGACGGTTCCGTCGGTCCTTAATGCAAGCGAGTGGTCATCACCGGCAGCCACCTGGGCTATTCCTGTCAGTCGGCCGATCCTCGTCGGCGAACTCACGTTGGTGGTGCGCCCGTTACCCACTTGGCCGGCAGAGTTGGCCCCCCATCCAAAAATCGTCCCATCCGTTTTCACGGCCAAGGAGTGATTTGCACCCGCCGCCACGCCTTTCACCCCGGTGAATTTGGGGATCTCCACGGTCAAAGAAGCGCCTGCGGTTTGGCCATAGCTGTTGTCGCCCCAGGCAAGCACTGTGCCGTTCCTGCGAAGCACCAAAAGATGGGCGGCGCCGACCGTGACTTGCGCAGCGTCCAAGGAGCCTTGAGAAGCGGGCGCATGAAGGGAGGGCCAAGACACGCTGCCCCATCGGAAGAGTTCACCGCTGGCCAAGCTGATGGCCACGTTTCTGCCCCGCGCGCCCATGGAGAAGCTCTCGCTCAAAGGAACCGCAACGGTCGCCACTTCCAAGGGACTGCTGGTGGCGGATCGGTTCCCGGCAAAGTCTCTCGCACTGATCGTGACCGAGTAGAGCGTTCCCGCTTGGAGCCCCGAAATTAGTCGGGAGGTCACGTTTCCACTGACGGAAACACTAAAGTCAGAATTAAAACCAATCCCTTGAATGTCGTAGCCGGCGATACCGACGTTATCGACCGACGCCGTCCATGTGAGGGTGAAGCCAGTTTGGGAGATGTTGGAGGCGGCCAGATTGGTCGGGGCTGTGGGAGGCTCGGAATCCGCGAGAGTCACAACCGACAACGGAGCGCTGTGAGCGGACCAATTGGCCGCGGCGTCCCGTGCTCGCACCGTGGCCGTATACGTCGTGGCAGCCTGTAATCCGCTGAAGGTGCGCGACGTGGCGGCCGCGGTGCCTTGGGTGACCCCATTCAGAAAAACCTCGTATCCGGTAACGCCGACGTTGTCGGTGGACGGGCTCCATGAAAGGATGAAGCCCGACGGGCTGATCTCCGACGCGGTAAGATTGGTCGGAACACTAGGCGCGACACGGTCCTTTCCAGAGGCGTGGACGCTGCCGAGAACGGCCAACGCAATAAAAAAGCATGCCTCCATAATCTTACGGGGCAAGTTGGAGGGATGGGAGAAAGGAGTGACCATGGCGTGATAGACGGCTCAAAACCCTATTGCGCGCTAAATGCGCACGCATTTTTACGCATTAAGCGCCAGCTGCTGTTTGCAAAACTAAAACAATAGCCCTAGGCATGTTTACATTTTGCTGATATTGAGCTGGATGTATTTGAAGGATCTTTTGCTCCCCCAATCCATGCCGCCGTCAAACAAAGTTTTCCAGTGATCGACGGCAAAAGAGCCCCCACCGACGTCCCGATGTGCGACGTCCTCTGCGTCGGGCTGGTTTGCGTTGATCTCATTCTTGCCGTGCCGACGCACCCGGGGCCGGATGAGAAAATCCGCGCCACCTCGCGCCTCGTCGCTCCCGGCGGGCCGGCGGCCGTCGCGGCCGCGCAAATCGCTCGCCTCGGCGGGCGGAGCGCCTTCGCCGGCCTCGTCGGAGACCCGGCTCGCGATCCCTTCGCCTCGCTTCTACGGGACGCTTTCGCCGCCGAAGGCATCGACCACGAGGCGCTGCTTGCTGTCCCCGATTTCGAAACACCCCTCGCCGCCGTCTTGGTGAAACCGAACGCCACCCGCTCCGTGATCTCGCATCGGCCCGCGCCCGGCGAAATTGTCACCAATCTGGTGACAATCTCCGCGCTCCGACCGGCTTTGCCCTCCGCTCAGGTGCTTCTGACCGACGGGCACCGGCCGGAGTGGCGGGAGGCCATCCTCCATCAGTCCCAACAAAGCGCGGCCCCGCTCGTCCTCGACGCGGGCTCGTGGAGCGACTCCGTGCGCGCCCTCGCCCCGCATGCCGATCACCTCGTCGCCAGCGAGGCCTGCGCACGCTCCGCCCTCGGCGGCAGCGACCCCGCCTCCGCCTCTCCCGTCGCCCTCCGCGCCGCCCTGCGCGCCGCACCTTCGGCCACCGTGGTCGTGACGCTTGGATCACGGGGTGTGGTTTGGCACTCGCCCGAGGACGACCCGCGCGCGCTGCGCCATCTGCCTGCCCCGCCGATCGAGGCGATCGACAGCACCGGCGCGGGCGACGCCTTTCACGGCGCCTACGCCCTCGGCCTCGCGCGCGGGCTGGGTTTGCCGGAGATCCTGCGCCTGGCCTCGGCCGCCGGCGCCCTCGCCTGCACCCGCCCCGGCGCCTGGCCCGCGCTCGCCCGCGCCGCCGAAATTCACTCGCTCGCCGCCTTGCCCTTGTGAGCCAAGCTCTTTCGTTTACGCCCACCTCCCTCCCCGCCGCCCCATGAGCACCTTTTCCGACGAACCCGTCCTCGTAAAACCCGACGCCCGTCGCGACTGGAAACGCTGGGCTCTCGCCGCGCTCGCCCTCGTGGCCACGGGACTCATCGCCTACGTGCCGTTCGACAAATACCAAAAGGAAAAAGCCGCCCACTACGCCCCCCGCGGTCAACACGAGGGCGTGCTCGTGAATCTCGAACTCGAGGGCGCGGCCCACACTCTGGAGCTTACCTGGAACCGCGGTCGTTTCGCCCCCATTCTACAACCCGCCCCCGCCGCCGGCACCCAGCTGCGCATCGCCGGCCGCTTCGGCGACGAAACGCTCTCCTGGAACGAGGAACTCGGCGCCTTCGGCCCCACCCAGGGTCAAGTCGACCCCTACGCCCACTACAAGCTGCGCCTCCGCCTCCAGCGCGAGGGCCGCACGCTCTGGCACGACACGGTCTGGGCCTACGGCATCCACGACCACCACGGGCACTCGCACTGAACGAAGCGCTCCGCGCGTCCGCTACGAAGAAGCCGCAGGCGTCATGCCGATCCGCCACGTAGCGGAACGGCGGAGTTGTTTCGTCCATCGGCCCTTTAGCGTAAGTAGCCAAACCTGAGCTCGGGTTTGCGCCTGATGGAGAATCCGGTAAACCTCCGGCTCCGCCCGCAATCATGTGTTTTCGCGCACCTGGCCCGCGGCGCGGTTCTGCGCATGCTCTCCCGCCTCTACGAATGTAGCGTCATGCACGCCCGGCTTCACCCCCGGGCGCATCGCTTCGCGTATCGGATCTATTTCCTGGCGCTCGATCTGGACGAACTCCCCTCGCTCGCGCGCCGCCTCCGCCTCCTGCGCTTCGACCGCCCGGGCCTGCTCTCGTTTCACCAACGCGACTACCTGCCCGACGGCCCCCTGCACAACCCCACGACTCCCGACGCCGCGCCGCCCGCTCCCGCCTCCCCGCCATCGGCCTCGGCCGCTCCGCTCAAAGCCCGCGTCCTCGCCCTGCTGGCCGCCCGCGGCATCGAGGCGCCTGCCGACGCCCGCGTGTTGCTGCTCACCCTACCGCGCGTGCTCGGCTACCAGTTCAACCCCGCCTCCTTCTACTTCATCTCCCGCGCCGACGGCACGCCGCTGGCCGCGATCACCGAGGTGACCAACACCTTCCGCGAGACCAAACACTACGTAGTCGGGGCCGAGGGGCTGCGCGCGGACCCGGCGCAGGAGACGGCGTTTCACCTGCGCACGCCGAAGCACTTCTACGTCTCGCCCTTCTCCGACGTCGACCTCGCCTTCGATTTTCGCCTCCGGCCGCCGGGCGAGCGCCTCGTGCTCCAGATCGACGACTACGAGGGCGAGCGCCGCACACTCATCAGCACCGTGACCAGTCTCGCGCCTCCGCTACCACTGCGCGACCGGAGCTTGGCGTGGTTCTCGCTCAAATACCCCCTCGTGACGCTTAAGGTCATCGCCGCCATCCACTGGGAAGCCCTCCGCCTCTGGGCGAAACGCGTCCCCTGGTTTGCCAAGGCCGCGCGCGCCGCCGACCAGCGAGATCTCCACCATCCCCACGCCTCCGTCGCCGGCCACGGCCCACGCCGCGCCGACGTCGCCAGCCCGGCCAGCCCCGCCGCGACGCCTGCCACCATCCGCTAAAGCCTCGCCACCCCGTCGACGCCTTCCGCCCAGCTCCCCGCTCTCCGCTCCTCGCCCACCCATGAGCCACGATACCGCTCCGCTCGCCGCCGCCGCCTCCACCGGCGCCTACCTCGCCGCCTCCGATTGCGGTCCGCTCTGCCGCCGCATGGTCCTGCGCGCGCTTCGTGACATGCAGCAAGGCCATCTCCGCCTCGAGCTGCCCGAGGGCGGCGCGGTCGAATACGGCTCGCCCGCCAGCGCCGCCGCCACCGTGCTCCCGCTCGGCCTCTCCTCCGCCGCCGTCATCCGCGTGCGCCGCCCCGCTTTTTTCCGAAAGTGCGTCCTCGCCGGCGACATCGGCTTTGCCGAGGCCTACCTCGACGGCGATTGGGACACGCCCGACCTCGCGAGCGTGATCGCCTGGTTCATCCTCAACGTCGAGCACGCCCCCACCCTCTCCGGCTCCTCCAAGAAGCGCGGCTCCTCCTTTTTCATCAACGCCCTTCGCTTCGCCAACCGCCTGGGCCACCTCCTGCGCCCCAATTCCCGCTCCATCGCCCGGCGCAACATCGCCGAGCACTACGATCTCTCCAACGAGTTCTTCCAGCTCTGGCTCGACCCCTCGATGATGTATTCCAGCGCGCGCTGGCCCGCCCACGCGCCGCAGCTCTCCCTCGCCGAGGCCCAGCGCGAGAAAAACGAGGCCCTCTGCCGCTCGCTCCACCTCTCGCCCTCCGACCACCTGCTCGAGATCGGCACCGGCTGGGGCGGCTTTAGTATCCACGCCGCCGCTACACACGGCTGCCGCGTCACCACCCTCACCATCTCGCGCCAGCAATACGAGCTCGCCCGCCGCCGCGTGCACGAGGCCGGCCTGGCCGAGCGCGTCGAGGTGCGCCTGGAGGATTACCGCGACCACGCCGGCACCTACGACAAGATCGTCTCGATCGAGATGATGGAGGCCCTCGGCCACGACTACCTGCCCGTCTACTGCGACACCCTCTCGGCCCGCCTGAAGCGCGACGGCCTGCTCGCCCTGCAGTTCATCACCTGCCCGGACGAGCGCTACGAGGAGCTGCGTCGCGGCGTCGACTTCATCCAGAAACACATCTTCCCCGGCTCGCTGCTGCTCTCGCTCAACCGCGTCAACCGCGAGCTCGCCCGCGCCGGCGGCTTCGCCCTGCACCGCCTCGAGGATTTCGGTCAGGACTACGCCCGCACGCTCCGCCTCTGGCGCGACTCCTTCGAGGAGAAACGCGAGCAGGTGCTGGCCCTCGGCGGCTTCGACGAGCGCTTCCTGCGCAAGTGGCGCTACTACCTCTGCTACTGCGAGGCCGCCTTCGCCATGCGCAACATCTCCGTCGTCCAGACTCTCCACACTCGCGCCAACAACGTCTCGTTCTGAGTCGAGGAGCCGAGGGGCCGAGGAGCCGAGGAGCTTCCCAAGCACCCATCACCCGGAGTCCACATTCTATCGGCTCCTCGGCTCCTCGACTCCTCGTCCCTTCGACTCTTCGACTCCGACTCCAGCCATGCGCTCCCTCACCGTCCTCTTCACCGCCGTCCTGCTCGGGATGTTCGGGCTCATCTTCTGGGCCAGCAACCACACCGCGCTCTTCGACATCCCGCGCGAGGTCTACAGCCACCCCTGGTTCATCACCACGCTCTTCGACGCCTACCTCGCCTTCGTCGCCTTCTGGGCCTGGCTCGCGTGGAAGGAGGGCACGCTCGGCGCGCGCCTGCTCTGGCTTTTCTCGATCCTGCTCTGGGGCAACCCGGCCATCGCCTTCTACATGCTGCGCGAGCTCGCGCGCGTGCGCCGCGAGGGCGGAGGGCTCGACGCGGTCTTCAGCCGCAAGCGCCCCGGCGAACTGCGCACGCCGGCCATCCTCCTCGTGCTCGCCCTCGGCGCCTACCTGCTCGGGGCGAAAAACATCCTCTTCGCGTGAGCCGCACCCCTCCGCCCGATCCGGCCGCGGACGCGCTCACCGACCGACTCCCGCCCGCCGAGCCGCCCCGCCTCTCCTTCTGGCAACGCCGCGTGCGCGCGCCGCTGCTCGCGCTGCTCACCCAGGGCGCCACCCCGGAAAAACTCTCCGCGGGCATCGGCTGGGGTGTGGTCTGCTCGCTCTTCCCCTTCCTCGGCTGCACCACCGCGCTCAACACCGCCGTCGCCGCCTGGCGCCGCCTCAACCAGCCCCTGCTCCACGCGATCAACATCGCCTTCGGGCCGCTCCACCTGGTGATGATCCTCGTCTACGTGCGCCTCGGCGAGACGCTCTACGGCGCCACCGGCGAGGACCGCTTCACCATCGCCGAAATGCTCCAGGCCTTCGCCGACCTCTCGCTCGGCGACTTCCTCCGCCGCTTCGGCATGGCCGGCGTCCACGCCTTCAGCGCCTGGGCCCTGAGCGCCCCGCTCCTGTATTGGTTGTCCTACTACATCGCGCTGCCCGCGCTCCGTCGCCTCGCGCGCCTGCGGGCGGCCCCGGCGGCGGCCGACCCCGCCGCGCCGGCCCCGGCCCCGACCTCGACGCACCCTGTCAAATGAAGTGCCGGCCGATAAATTGGGCGATCATCGTGGCATCCCGCGGACGCGGGACCCGTAGGGTTCGGAACATGGGCGGGACGCCCATGCCACCCCAAGCCGCCTGCAGCCGGCTTTGAAGACACCCTAGCCCGACGATGCACCCGCTCCTCCTCTCCGCCCTCGCCCTGCTGCTTTGCTGCGCCGCCTTCGCGTTTCTCTACCGCCTGGCGCGCCGGATGGACAACTACGGGATCGTCGACGTGGCCTGGAGCTACGCCTTCGGCCCGGTGGCACTGCTCTACGCCCTGCTCGGCGCCGGCTGGTTGCCGCGCCGCCTGCTCGTCGGCGGGCTCGTCCTCGCCTGGAGCCTGCGCCTCGGCGCCTACCTCCAGCGACGGGTGATGAGCCACCACCCGGAGGAGGACGGCCGCTACCAGGAGCTGCGCCAGCGCTGGGCGAAGAACTTCGCGGCGGAGATGTTCAAGTTCTACCAATACCAGGCGCTCTCCGTCGTCATCCTGGCCGTGCCTTTCCTGCTCGCGGTCGGTCGGGCCGAGACCGGCTTCACCGCGCTCGATTTCGCCGCGCTCGCGCTCTTCGTCGTCGCGCTCGCGGGCGAGAGCCTGGCCGACGCGCAGCTGGCGCGTTTCAAGAAAGACCCGGCCAACAAGGGCCGCGTCTGCGAGCTCGGGCTCTGGGCCTACAGCCGGCACCCGAACTACTTTTTCGTCTGGCTCACCTGGGTGAGCTTCGCGCTCTTCGCCCTGCCGGCGGCCTGGGGCTGGCTCGGGCTGATCGCGCCGGCCGCCATCCTCTACCTGCTGCTGCGCGTGACCGGCATCCCCGCCACCGAGGCGCAGACGCTGCGCAGCAAGGGCGAGGCCTACCGCGACTACCAGCGCCGCGTCTCCGCCTTTGTCCCCTGGTTTCAGAAAGGAACCGCTAAAATCCGCTAAGTTTCGCTAAATCAATCCTGCTCGTCTCTCTGCTTTCGCGTCTTTTAGCGCGCTTTAGCGGTTCCCAAATCTTCCGACATGATCGATTCCCTCCTCGAAAAAGACCTCCTCCCCGACTGGCTGATCCGCGTCGGCATCCGCCGCCTGCTCGCGCAGCGTATCCGCGAGGAGACTACGCGCTACGACCGCTCGGCCTACGTCGCCGACCTCAGGACGCGCGCGCTCGCCGAGCAGACGGCCGCGGCCAACGAGCAGCACTACGAGGTGCCCACGCCCTTCTACCAATACTGCCTCGGCAAGCGCCTCAAATACTCCGGCTGCCTCTACCCGAGCGGCAAGGAGACGCTCGACCAGGCCGAGGAGCACATGCTCGCGCTCTACGCCGAGCGCGCGCAGCTCGCCGACGGGCAGCAGATCCTCGAGCTCGGCTGCGGCTGGGGCTCCCTCTGCCTCTACAACGCCGAGCGCTTCCCCGGGGCGCAGATCACCGCGATCTCCAACTCGCGCACGCAGAAGGACCACATCGACACCGAGGCGCGCAAACGCGGGATCAAAAACCTCCGCATCATCACCTGCGACATCAACGCCTTCGACATCACCCCCGCGCAGTTCGACCGCGTGGTCTCGGTCGAGATGTTCGAGCACCTCAAAAACTACGAACTGCTCTTCCGCAACATCGCCCGCTGGCTCAAGCCCGGCGGCCTGCTCTTCTGCCACATCTTCACGCACCACGCCTTCAGCTACCACTTCGTGGCGCGCGACGCCTCCGACTGGATGAGCCGCTACTTTTTCACCGGCGGCCAGATGCCCGCGCACGATCTGCTCCCGCAGTTCCAGGACGACCTGAAGCTCGTGCAGGATTGGAAGGTCAACGGGCGCCACTACCAGCAGACCGCCGAGCACTGGCTCAAAAACATGGACGCCCACAAGGCCGAGATCCTGCCGCTCTTTCGCGACACCTACGGTCCTGATCAAGCGCTTAAGTGGTGGTGCTACTGGCGCGTCTTCTACATGGCCTGCGCCGAGCTCTGGGGCTACCGCAAGGGCGAGGAGTGGCTCGTCAGCCACTACTTGTTCCGGAAGCCGTAGGGGCTTGATGGCCCGCCTCCGGCGTGTCGCGCACGGCGCTCCGGCCCGGTCGGACCAGGCGCCGAGGCGGGCGACAACCGCGCGCCGTCGCGAGGATCATCCTCCGCGGACCAATCAATGTCAGCCGGGGCTTTCGCTACGTATTTCTACGTTCAAATAACTGGACACGGGGCAGCACCCGGATGCAACTTTGGGAAGTGTCCTTTCCTGCTCCAGCCGCCGTGGCTTGCCGCCGCTTCACCCGCCACCTTTTTCCGCGCTGGCTGCTGCTGCTCGCGCTTTTTCTCGGTTTCCAGTCACTCGGCTCGGCGCAGGGGATGGTGCTCACCGACTTGCTCGGGCGCTCGATCACGGCCGAGCCACTCTCGCTCGACGGCGACAAGCTCACCATCCGCCGGGACGACGGCCGCGTATTTGAACTCTCGCTGGCCAACCTGATTGACGAAGATCAGGCGCGGATCCGCGCGTGGCACCGAAACGCGGCTGCAAACCCGCCCGCGGCCCAGGCGCAATCCACCCCTCCCGCACGCGAAGCCGCCGGCTCATCCCCCCGCCCACCTTCGCGCAACGTCGTCGATCCCAGCCGAATCGAATTGAGCGTCAGTCGCTTCAAGGGCGCCACCCGCGTGCTCGCTAAGTTTGAAGGCTACGCCCACCAGCACGAAGACTGGGGCTACAGCCTGCAAATCCTGAACCGCAACCTCTACCCGGCGGAGAAGATTCGCGTGGAATACAACATGTTCGCCCGCCCCATGCCCGACGTCTCCAACCCGGTGGTCGTCACCGGCGCGGTCGATCTGCCCCCGATCCCCAGCGGACGCTCCGAATCTTTCCGCACCCGCACCGCCGAGGTCTGCAAACGCCGGGGCTCCTGGGTCTATAATAGCGGCGGTGAACTGCGTGGCATCTGGGTAAAGATCTACGTGGATGGTGCGGTGGTGCAGGAATACATCACTCCCGAGTCCTTGCGCACCGAGGAAAAGTGGAGCGACCCGCGCACCGCCACCGACACCCGCCAGAACGTCCGCACCGTCATCTACTGATAGCGGCGAAGCGCTCAGCCGACGCAACGAAGCGTCATCCAAATAGCGTTTTCGCTCCCGCCCGAACGGCGATCCCACACAAGCGGCCGAACTCGATGATGAGGACGGTGCCGCCGATACCCGGCGCACCACCCGGTGCGTGCGCCCGTTCTTGTGATTCGCATCGATCGAGCGGAAATCCGGGCTTGGGGCGGACAAAGAGGAAGTCCGGCACATCTCCCTCGCCGCAAATCTCCGGCCGGGACGTCCCGCCAATTCCCGGCGTCAGGACCCGAAAAACTTCCAAATTTGCCTGCTTGATAGGGAGTTTATCCTAGTCATAGTCGCCATACGCTGGACACTAAACACGGATTTTACAAATGAGCGACATTGCCCAAGCCCTTGCCAAAGCGAAGCAACGCGCCGGAGCCAGTGCGACTCCCTTCCAGACACCCGGAGTGCCGGTATCGGCCCCGGTGCCGCGTAACCCCGCCTCCGAAGCCGCGCTCCGCAAAGCGAAGGTCCGGCAGCGCTTCTGGTGGCTGCTTTCCCTCATCGCCCTGCCGCTCACCGGCTTTGTGATTTGGATGCAAATCAACGCCGCGCAGGCCGAGAACCTGATCGCCGCGCAGGCGCGGGCCGAGCTTCCGGCTACAACCGCAGGCGAACCCAGCCTAGCGTCTTTCCCCTCGACCACTGATCCCCTGCTTGACGCTCAACGAAGCCTGCAGGTGGCGGAGCTCTCCATCAGCGCGGTCATGCCCGGAGACCCGGCACGCATCGTGGTGGCCGGACGGATCATTCGCGAAGGCGAACTGGTGGACGGCGGATTTACCTTCATCGGCATCAGCGAAGGGGTGCTCCGCTTCAGCGACGCCACGGGCGCCGTCTATAGCCGTCGCCTTTGAACCGGGAAGAAACGGTCGGAAGGGCGAAGAACCACCGCTCGAAGGTTCGAGTCGAACAGCGCGCGTGACGTGACACGGGCGTCTCGCCCGTGGGCTCGGATCATGGAGTGGCACGCCCAGGCCACTCCAAACCGGCTACGGCTTTACTGTAGATGCGCTGGAGCCGATCACTCGTAGCGCGCGGGGCGGCCGAGGTAGTTGAGCGACAGCATCTCCTTCCAGACGCGGTAGCGCCCTTCGGAGCTGATGCGGCCTCGCTCCTCGTGCTCGGGGCTGGGCAGAAGAAAGCCGAGTTGGGTGTTGAGATGCTCGAGCTCGCTCTGCTGCGCGTTGACGTCGTCGAGCGGCTCCGTGGTCCACGGCACCGGGGTCGAGGCCGCCTGTGCGAGCCGATCCCGATGGCGCGCGAGCAGGCGCGGCAGGCTGCGACAAAGAGGGCGCCGCTCCACCCACCAGTGCTCCGGATAAAAACCGGCGAAGGGCAGGTGATGGTTGTCCGTCACCACCCGGCGGCCGTCGGCGGTGTGGGTGGAGAGGTGCAGGCACACGGTGAGGTTGCCCATGGGCTGCGGCAAAAAGGTGACCTGCAGGCGGGTGCAACCATCGGCGCTGTGGTAGAAGGAGGAGCGGACGTAGAGGCCGTTCATCACCTCGGCGCGGAGAGCTTGCACGTGTTTGAAACCGGCGGCGCGGATCTGGTCGCGAAGGCGTAGGAAACGCGCCTGCACCGGCCACTCGTCGCCGCCGCGGTTGAGGCTGAAGCGGGGAAAAAGCGGCAGCGGGCTCACGCTCATCGCGTGGATGGCGAGCCAGTGATACATGCTCTCGATCAGGAACCAGCCGATGAGGAACACGACGAAGAGCACGGCGAGCGGTCGTTCGCTCCAGCCAAAGTAGGCAACGAAGTGCGCCATCCCGCCGGCCAGCACCGCCCAGCGGATCCAGCGGTTGACGATCGCCAGAGTGGGCGAGGCGTAGTGCTGGTTGAGCCGCAGCAAGACCAGCGAGACCACCATCGCGGGCACGAGCAGGAAAATCGGCGTGAGGGTGAGCTTGTCCACGGAGAGGGGAAACGGGAGACGGTAGAGCCTTCGCGCCATTCCCACAAGACCCGCTTGCACGGGGCTAGCAAGGGCCGGCGCTTGCCGACGGCCGTGACCGCGGAGGACCTACGGTCGAGGTTTAGCGCGGCTGGGTGGCCGGGATCTTGCGAAGCGGAAGGCGGAAGTGCGCGGTCGCATGCGTGGCCTTCGCAAGCGAAGGCCCTACATCGCGGGCAGACGCCGGCCTTAGCTGATGCGCACGGGCATCACCACGCAGACGAAGTTTTCCAGCGTCTTCAGCACGCCGGGGCTTACTTCGTCCTTCAGCTCAAAATACACTTCGTCCTTCGAGAGGGCGCGGAGCGGATCGATGATGAACTGCGGGTTAAAGGCGACCTGGAGGTCGGGACCGCTGTAAGCGATGGCCATGCTCTCGTGCGCTTCGCCGAAATCGGGGCTGCTGGCGCTGATCTCGAGCAGGTTGCTGCTGAGCTTCAGTTTCACGGAGTTGCTCTTGTCGGAGCAGACGAGGGCGGCGCGGTGCACGCACTCGGTGAAGAGCTCGCGCTCGAGCTTCACGCGCTGGTGGGTCTCCTTGGGGATGACCTGCTGGTAATTGGGGTAGTTGCCCTCGACGACCTTGCTGTAGAGGTAGATCGAGTCGACGAGGCCGCTGTCGGGATTGTCGGCGTGGATCTGGAAGGCGGCGCGGCGATCGTTGAAGGAAACTTTGAGCTTCTCGCCCTTGTCGAGCATGCGGAGGAGCTCGGAGACGGTCTTGGCGGGAAGGATGATCGCGCCGGCTTTTTCGGCGGGCACCTCGAGCTCCTTGGAGATGAGGGCGAGGCGACGGCCGTCGGTGGCGACGAGCGAGAGCTTGGCGTCGCGGAAATTGAAATACACGCCGTTGAGGATGTAGCGCGTCTCGTCGGTCGACTGCGCGTAGGCGACGCTCTTGAGCATGCCGAGGAGCTCGCCCTGCTCGAGGGTGAAGGTCTTGTCGTCGCCGAAATCGGGGAGCGGCGGAAACTCTTCCTTGCCGATGCCCATGATGCGGAAGACGGAGCCGCCCGAGGAGAGTTTGACCTGGTGGTTGGGCGCGGCGTCGAAGGACACGTCGAGCTGGGGCAGCTCGCGCACGATGCCGGCGAGGCGCTTCACGGGCAGGGTCACAGAACCGGTCTCCTTGACCTCGGCCTTGATCTTGGCGCGGATGCCGAGGTCGAGGTTGGTGGTCGTGAGCGTCACCCCGTCCTTCTCGGCCTCGATCAGCACGTTGCTGAGGATGGGCATCGTGGCCTTGGAGCCGACGACGTTGAGCACCTGGGCAAGGCCGTTGCTGAAGTGGTCGCGGTTGATCTTGAATTTCATGAGGGGGACGATGGGAGCGAAATCGGGAGCTGGGGCGCGTTTGAAGCCGGCGCTGAGGTCGGGGAGGAAAAAGAGTGTGTTAGAATGAGCAAGCCACGAGGGCGGAGGGAAAGCGCAAAAGCGCGGGAGACGTGGCGGGGCGCAAAGACCGGGCGGGTCGGGCTTGGGGCGGGCTTGGGCGCCCGAGGCTCGGGGCGATCGGGGATGCGGGGCTGGGACAGAACCTGGCGGGGGTCTGGGAGATTTTCCCAAGCTCTGCTTAAATCCTATCCTATTTAAGTAAGTCAGCCTTCTCCTTAAGGTCTGCGAGTAACTCCAACAACCGGGTCTTTCCCCTCTGAAAATCCCCCATCCGGCCCCTGCGAGCAATCCCTTGGCGGGATTGGGCAAAGGGGGGCTTACGCGCAGGCGGCGAGTTGTTGGGTGCTGTTCGCAGAGTTGTTCACGAGGTTTTCCGCAGCTGGGGAAAGGGGGGTCAGGCGGCGCCGGGGGGAGTGGCGTCGGCGGGCGGCGGAGGACCGCCGGCCGGGCTGGCGGGGCGGAGGCGAGCGCGGCGGAAATGGCGGATCAGGCCGAAGAAGATGTAGCCGAGGCAGCAGGCCAGCATGCCGTATTCCTTGTAGACGACCACGCCAGCGGCGACGGCGACGTAGAGGACGAGGGTGGTGAGCTTGGTCTTGGTTTTGAGGTCGATCTGTTTGCCGCTCGGGTAGCGCACGGTGCTGACCATGAGCACGGCGATGAGAAGCATGAGCACGGGCAACACGAGGGCCCAGCGCTGGAGGTCGCGCTCGTGGGTGGCGAGGTTGAGGAGGAAGAGGACGAGGGCGGCCACGGTGCCGGCGGCGGCGGGCACGGGCAGGCCGACGAAGTCCTTGTCGCCGCGGATGCCGGGTTTTTGGAGGAGGGGGTGGGTGATGACGTTAAAGCGCGCCAGGCGGATCGCCGCGCAGAGCAGATAGATAAAGCCGAGCAGCCAACCGATCTCGCGGAAGTGCGGGTAGCCTTGGGTGGGCGAAAGGATGAGGAAAAACACCATCAAGGCCGGGGCGAGGCCGAAGGACACCACGTCGGCGAGGGAGTCGAACTCCGCGCCGAAGAAGGATTCCTTGCCGCCCATGCGCGCGAGGCGCCCGTCGAGCGCGTCAAAGGCCATGGCGCCAAAAATGAGCCAGACCGCGCGCTGGAAGTAACCGGCGGCCTCGGCGGTGATCACGTCGGAGACGCGCATCGCGTAGTGCGCCTGGATGCACATGATCACGGCGACAAAGCCGCAGAAGAGGTTTCCCGCCGTCATCAAGTTGGGCAGGAAGTAGATGCGGCTCGCGGAGGCGACATCCAGCGGCGGCTCGTAGTCCTCGTCGATCAGCGGCGGGCGGGAGTTGGGCATGGGGAGAAGGCGCTTGGGAGGAGGGTGCGCGTTGGCCGCAACGCGTGGGAGATCGGGGGCGGCGGCGGCGGGAGGCGCTTACTTCGTCAACGACTCGAGGTATTTCCAGAACTTGGAGTGTTGCTCGACGAGTTGGTCCTCGGAGACGGGCAGGCGGTTGCGGAGCAGGAAATCCTCCAGCGAGTGTGAGTGCAGGATGTAGAGGACGTGGAGGGCCTCCTCGCCGTGGGTCTCGAAGTAGTAGCGCAGCTCGCCGTCGCGCAGGCGGTAGAGGGTTTTGCCCGCGCGGGTGAAACGACCGAGCGGCTCGCGCGGGTGCAGGAGGTCCTCGGGCCGAAGTTTGCTCACCGGTTCCACGGCCGTGAGCTGTGCGAGCGGGTCGAGCTTCTTGAGCTCGCCGAGGGCTTGGGCGGAGAAGGTCACCTGGAACATGGTCCGCCAAGCAACCCGGCCCGCTGCGCCAAGGCAAGGCTGGCGCGGGGGATGCGCCGCCGGAGCGTGGGCGAGAAAAATCCCGGGGTGGGCTCGGCGGGGTCGGCGCGGGGCGGCGAGGAGGCCGGGTTTGACGGTCGAGCAAAGTATCACATGCTTGTGATGCATGAAGACGGCGACCGTTCGCGACCTGCGTTACGATTTTCCCCGCATTGAAGCCTGGCTGGCGGGGGGGGAGGAGATCGTGATCACCAAGCGCGGCAAGCCCATCGCCACGCTGGGCCAGCCCAAGCGAGCCGCATCGGGCAAGGGAGCGGCGAAACCGAAGCTGCCGGATTATCGGGCGCGGGCGGAGAAGATCTTTGGCGAGCGCGTCTTCACCCAGGCCGAGGTGGACGAGATGCGCGCCTTTGAGACCGGCGAGCCCTGAGCCTGCTCCCGCTGTGGACGCTTATCCCGACACCAGTTATCTTTGCTCCCTCTACCGGCGGCAGGTGCATTCGCCGGCGGCGATCGCGCACCGGGGCACGCTGCACGAGCCGCTGCCCTTCACGCGCCTGCTGGAGTTTGAGTTTCATCAGGCGCTGCGCTTGCAGGTGTGGTTGCACGCGGCGGATCGCGACAAGGGCTACGGCCAGATCGAGGCGGACGCGATGCTTGCCAACTGGGCTGCCGACGTGGCCGCCGGGGTGAATCGCCTCGTTGCCTGCGACATGGATGCCGTCCTCCAGCTCGCCGCCACCTATTCCGAGCAACGCACGACGCGCCAGGGTCATCGCACGCTCGACATTCTCCACGTCGCGACCGCGGTGCACTTGGGTGCGCGCTCTTTCCTGACCTTCGACGAGCGCCAACGCGCCCTCGCCCGCCACGCCGGGCTCAAGGTGCCGCTCTAGCTCGTCCGATGTAGCACCGGTCGGCGACCGCATAGGTAGGCCTGGTCCTGCAAGAGCCTCCGCGCGGCGAGCGGCGGGCGATTGTGTCCCCTGCCCCTTTGCGCGTTGCTGTCGCGCCGCGCACGCGACAAGCGTCGCCGGTCGCGTGAAAGGGATCCTCCGTAGCCTCGCTCTCTTTGCTTTCCTGCTGTCGGCCTGCTGGGCGCTCGGCGCGCCCCGGGAGCGCGGCGCTCCTCCGCCGGCCCTTACGCTCGACATCCCCGTGCTCGTCGCCGGCTACGGTGCGGAGTTTTTCGAGGAGACGGCCCGGGAGTTTGAAAAACTCCGCCCCGGGGTCCGCGTGCACATCCACGGCGACCCGCGGATCAACGACAAGGTGCGCACGCGCGTCATGGCCGGCGATTTTCCCGACGCCACCGACGCCGTGCTGCTCTACCCGCGCCTCATCCAGGCCGGCCGTATCCTCGACCTCGCCCCCGCGCTCGAAGACCTCAACTGGGAAGGCGACACCCGCTGGCGCGACACCTTTCGCCCCGGCGTGCTCGCCCGCTGGAGCGACGCCGAGGGTCGCGTGCATGGCGTGCCTTTCGCCCACGCCATCTGGACGATCTTCTACGACAAGGCCCTCTTCCGCCGCCACGGCTGGGAGGTGCCGCGCACCTGGGACGAGTTTTTCCGGCTCTGTGAACAGATCGAGGCCGCCGGCATCGCCCCGCTCTCGCTGCCCGGCGTGACCATGCGCTACGGCGACGCCATCCTGCGCGCCGCCCACTACAACCTCGTAGGACCGGAGGGCTACGCCGCCTACCACGCCCTGGCCGCCGGCACGCGCGACGACGAGCGTTTCGCGCGCGCCGCGGCCGTGCTGCAACGCGTCTCCACCCGGCACCTCGTGCGCGGCTGGGAGGGCATGACGCACACCGCCGCGCAGCTGGCCTTCCTCGAGGGACGCAGCGCGATGACGCTCTCCGCCTCCTGGTTCGCCAACGAGATGCGCGGGCGCCTGCCGCCGGACTTCGAGCTCGGCGCGATGAACTTTCCCGTGTTTGCGGACGGTATCACGCCGGCGGATACGGTCCAGGCGCAGAGCGGCTACTATTTTCTTTTTCAAACCGGCGATCCGGAGCGGGAGCGGGCGACACTCGATTTTTTCCGCTTTCTCACCTCGCGCGAGCGCGTGCTGCGCTTCGCCGCCGTGGCCGACGCGCCCACCGCGCTCCTCGCCGCCGGCCCCGAGCACTACTCGCCGCGCATGGCCGACACCGCGGCGATCCTCGGCGCGGCGCGACACGCCTTTGACGCCGCGCCCGCGCCGGCCTCGGCCGCGCAGGCCACCCTCGCCCAGGCGCTCACCGACGCGCGCTACCTGCTCATGACCGGGCGCATCACGCCCGAGGAGTTTGGGCGGCGCCTCGAGCGCGCCGCCGCGGTGGAGCGCGAGCGCGCCCTGCGCCCCGACCACGTGGAGCCGCGCCACCTGCCCAAGGCGCTGCTGCTCGGCGCGGTCTTGCTCGGTCTCGTCGCCTGGCTGGCCTGGCTGTCGCGGTGGCACGGGCGTCTCGCCCGTGGGATCGGTGCGGCCTGGGCCTTCCGTCCGTGGTCTCGGAGTGGCAGGGCCACGCCGCCGGTGGCCGCGGGAAGTGCCGGGGCCGGCGTCACGGCCGCGCCGCCGCGCTCGCGTCGCCCCGCCTCCGCGCCCGAGCACTTGGGCGATCTGGGCGCGCGCAAGGGCTGGGGCTTCGTCGGCCCGGCCTTCGCGCTCTACGCGGCCTTCGTGCTGCTGCCGGGACTCACCGCTTTCGCCTGGGCCTTCACGCGCTGGGACGGCTTTGGCGAGATGAGCTGGGCCGGCGCCTTCAACTTCCGCTGGCTGCTGCTCGAGAGCGACGTCTTCTGGTCGGCCCTGCAAAACAACCTCTTTCTCATGGTGGTGCCGCCGCTCGTGGTGGTGCCGGTGGCGCTCGGCCTCGCCGCCTACGTGCACCGCGGCGGGCTCGGCGCGGGGGCTTTGCGGGTCGTGTTGCTCTTCCCCAATCTGCTCGGCGGCATCGCGGCCGCGCTCATCTGGCTGGCGGCCTACGAGCCGACGAGCGGCCTGGCCAACGCTTCGCTCGTCGCGCTCGGAGATCTGCTCGGGCGCCTGGGCGGGCCGGCTGTAGTGGTGAACTGGTTACAGGGTTTTGCGGGGCACGCCTGGCTCTCGCAGGCCAACCTCTACTGGTCGCTCGTGCCGATCTACCTCTGGATGGCCTGCGGCTTCAACCTCGTGCTCTACCTCGCCGCCATGCAGGCGGTGCCGGCGGATCTCTACGAGGCGGCCGAGCTCGACGGCGCTTCCAAGCCGCGGCAGTTTTTCCTCATCACGCTGCCGCTCATCCGCGAGGTGTTGGTGATCTCGGCGGTGTTTCTCCTCATCGGCGGGCTCAACGCCTTCGAGCTGGTCTGGCTGCTCACCTCCCAAGATCCCTCGGCGGGGGTGCACACGTTGGGCACCTTCATGGTCGGCACGCTCTTCACCGAGTTTCAAGTGGGGCGGGCGGCGGCGATCGCGGTGCTGCTCTTCGGCATGGTGCTGATCGGCAGCCTCGCCGTGCTGCGCGCCACCCGGAAGGAGGCGGTGGAACTATGAGCGCGCCCGCATCCACCGCCGCGGCGGCCGAGCGCGGGGCACGCGCGGGTTTCCGCGTCTCGCGCCTGCTGCTCGCCTGCGTGCTGCTCGGCTACGCGGCCTGGACCGTGATGCCGATGGTCTGGGTGGCCTACTCGTCGCTCAAGACCGACACCGCCATCCTGCGCGATCCGCTCGCGCCGCCGGTCTGGGCGGAGGCGGATTTTGGCGCGTATCAACGCGCCTGGGAAGGCGCGCGGCTGGGCGAGTATTTCTTCAACTCGGGCTTCGTCACCGCCGCCTCGGTCGCGCTCATCCTCGCGCTCGGGGCGCCGGCCGCCTACGCGCTCGCGCGCTTCCGCCTGCCCCTGGGGCCGGTGGCCTACACCTTGTTCCTCGCCGGGCTAATGATCCCGGCGCAGCTCGCGATGGTGCCCTTGTTTTTCGAGCTGCGCGCGCTCGGCCTGCTCGATTCGCGGCTCGGCCTGGTGCTGGTTTACGCGGCCAACGGCCTGCCTTTCGCGGTGTTTATCCTGGCGGGCTTTTATCGCGGCCTGCCGCGCACGCTCTACGAGGCGGCGGTGGTGGATGGCTGCGGGGAGTGGGCGGCGTTTTGGCGGGTGATGCTCCCGCTGGCGCGACCGGGACTGGTTACCGTGGCGATTTTCCAGTTCATCGGCATCTGGAAGGAATACTTTTTCGCCTTCATGCTGGTGGGTGGAGGCGCGGGCGAGGCGCGCACCCTGCCCCTCGGCCTCGCCAATCTCGCCATCACCGCCCAATACGGCGGCGACCAGGCGCGGCTTTTTGCGGGCCTGGTCATTGTTACCCTGCCGATTCTCCTGGTTTACGTCCTGCTGCAACGTCAGCTCGTCGGAGGCATCGCGGCCGGTGCGCTCAAGGGTTGAGCCCCGCCCGTCGCGCTGTTTCTTAGCTCCACTCCCCCCTGTCATGACCGCCCCCACTGCGATGTCGCTGGACCAACAGCTCGATGCCTACGAGCCGATGCTGCTGGCTTGGCTGCGTCAGGGCCTCGACAACCATGCCATCGTCGCGCTCACCGACGAGGAGGGCGTGATCCGCTACGTGAACCGGAGCTTCTGCGAGATCTCCGGCTACTCCGAGCCCGAGCTGATCGGCCAAACTCATCGCATCCTCAAGTCCGGCCAGCACCCCGACTCCTTCTATCGCGGCCTCTGGCAAACCATCGTCGGAGGCGAGACCTGGCGCGGCACCATCTGCAACCGCACCAAGGACGGGCGCCTCTACTGGGTCGAGACCACGATCCTGCCGCTTTTTGGTCTCGGCGGGCGACGCCTCGGCTACCTCTCCGTGCGCACCGACGTGACGCAGCTGGTCAACGTCGAGCGCCAGCTCACGCAGAAAACCCGCGAGCTGCAGCTTCTCTTCGACCACTCGCCCATCGGGCTGAGCTGGCGCGAGGTCGACGAGCAGGGCCGGGCCGGCATCAACCACGTCAACCGCCGCTTCTGCGAGCTGATCGGCCTCACGCCCGAGGAGGCCGCCGACATCGCCAACGTGCAGAGGGTCACCCACCCCGACGACTGGAAGCGCCAGGATGAGCTCAACACCGAGGTCTACTCCGGCAAGCGCGACGCCTTCACCCTCGAGAAACGCTACATCCACGCCGACGGCCGCGTGGTCTGGGGCATCCTCACCGTCGTCGTGGTGCGCGCGCCCGGCAGCGGTCGCGTGACGCATCACTTCGCGATGCTTGAGGATATCACCGCGCGCCGCTTCGCCGAGGACGAGCTGCGGCGCACCGAGGCGCGCTGGCGCACCTACATCCAGACCGCGAGCGAGATCCTCTACGCCCTCACGCCCGAGGGTCGGGTGAAGTTCGTCTCGCAAGCCTGGACCTCCAAGCTCGGCCACCCGGTCGACGAGGTGATCGGCACGCCCTTCCGCGATTTCATCCACCCCGACGACGTCGCGCTCTGGGACGTGTTTTTCGCCCGCACCCTCGAGACCGGCGGCGACGGCGACGGCATCGAATATCGGGCCCGCCACCGCGACGGCCGCTGGATCTGGCACGCCTCCACCGGCTCCGCCTACAGCGACCGCGACAAGCGCCGCGCCTTCTTCGGCGTCGGGCGCGACATCTCGATCCGCCGCCAGGCGCAGGAACAACTGCGCACCGCGCTCGCGCGTCTCGAGGAGATGGCGCGCATCGTGGATCGCTCGCCCTCCGTGGTCGTGCTCTGGCGCGCCGAGGGTGGCAACTGGCCCGTCGAGTTCGTCTCGGCCAGCATCCGTCAATTCGGCTACTCGCCGGAGGATCTCACCAGCCGCCGCCTCAGTTTCCGCGACATCACCCATCCCGAGGACCGTGAGCGCGTCGGCGCCGAGGTCGACGCGCACGCCGCCGCCGGGCACCGCGAATACAACCAGGAATACCGCATCCAGTGCGCCGACGGTTCGGTGCGCTGGGTCGACGACCACACCATCGTGCGCATCGACGAGCGCGGCCACGTGACGCACCACGAGGGCCTCATCACCGACGTCACCGCGCGCAAGGCCGCCGAGGCCGGCGCGCGCGAGGCGCAGGAGCGCGAGCTCGCCCTCGCGCGTGACGTGCAGCAGCACCTCCTGCCCAGCCGTTTCCCCCCTCTCGGCCGCGTGGAGGTGGAGGTGCTCTCGCAACCCTCGCAGCAGCTCGGCGGCGACTACTACGACGTGCTGCCGGTCGACGAGCGCCACCACGGCTTCGTGATCGCCGACGTCTCGGGCAAAGGCGCCCCCGCCGCGCTGATGATGGCCGCCTGCCGCGCCAGCCTGCGCCTCTGCGCGCCCGGCGAGCTCTCGCCGGCGGCCGTGCTGCGGCGCGTCAACCGCGCCCTCCAGCCCGACATGCCGCCGGGCATGTATATCACGCTCTTCTATGGTATCCTTAATCTGGATACGCTCGCGCTGCGCTTCTGCCGCGCCGGCCACGAGCCTGCGCTGCTGCTGCGCGACGGCGGCGGCGCGCCCGTGCTGCTCGGCGACGGCGGCATGGCGCTCGGCATGGCGCCCGACGAGCTCTTCGAGGCGACGCTCGACGAGGGCCGCGTGGTGCTCTCCGCCGGCGATTTGATCGCGCTCTACACCGACGGCATCAACGAGGCATGCAACGCCGGCGGCGAGGAGTTTGGCCGCGACCGCCTGGCGGACAGCCTGCGCCGCCACCAACGCGAGCCCCTGGCCGAGATCCTGCGCCGCGTGGACCGCTACCTGCGCCAATTCTGCACCCTCGCGCCCCGGCACGACGACCGCGCGCTCTTGATCGTCCGCGCGCGGTGAGGCGGCCCGCGCCCGGCCCCTCGCTCCGGTGCCCGCAGGCTTGAGCGGGCGCCCTCCCCTGCCCCACCCTGCGGGGATGTCCGTTCCGCCCGCGCCGATCCTCTACGAGTCCCACTGCCACACGCCGCTCTGCAAACATGCGGTCGGAGAGCCGGAGGAGTATTGCGAACACGCGCTGCGGCGCGGCCTGCGCGGCATCATCTTCACCTGCCACGCGCCGCTGCCCAACGGCTGGTCGCCCGACGTCCGCATGAGCGACGCCGAGTGGGATACCTACGTCGCGATGGTTTACCGGGCTCGCGACGCCTATGCGGGCCGCCTCGACGTGCGCCTCGGCCTCGAGAGCGATTTCGTGCCCGGCGTGGAGCCGTGGTTGGAGAAACTGCACCGCCGCGCGCCGCTGCACCACGTGCTCGGCAGCGTGCACTACCAGATCGGCTTTTACCGTCAGCTCTACTTCAAGGGCGACGTCTTCGCGTATCAAAAACATTACTACGACCACCTCGCGCTCTCGGCCGAGACCGGCCTCTTCGACACCCTCGCCCACCCCGATCTGATCAAGAACGAGTCGCCGATCGACTGGCACTTCCCGCGCATCCGGCCCTACATCGAAAAAGCCCTCGACCGTATCGCCGCGACCGGGGTGGCGATGGAGCTTAACACCAGCGGCCTGCTCAAATCCCTGCCCGAGATGAATCCCGGCCCGCTCCAGCTCCGCCTCATGTGCGAGCGCGGCATCCCGGTGGTGCTCGGCGCCGACGCCCACCGCCCCGACCGCGTCGGCGACCAATACCCCGCTGCGCTCAAACTCCTGCTCGAGGCCGGCTACCAAGAGGTAAACGTGTTCCTCGACCGCCGCCGCCACGCCATCCCCATTGCCCAGGCCCTCGCCAGCCTATCGTCCTAAATCCCTATTCGAAAACAGGTTAACTGATAAAGGCCCCCGCGGACACCCACTCCCTCTTCTCTGATTTAGCGCCCTTTAGCGTCCTTTAGCGGTTCCACCATGTCCGCCTTGCCTCCCTCCGCCGTCGACACCATCGCCGCCCTCGCCACGCCGGCCGGCACCTCCGCCCTCGCCCTCATCCGGGTGAGCGGTCCCCTTTGTCGTGAACTCGTCGCCGCCATTTTCGCGCCTCGCTCCCCCACCCTGCCCGAGCGCCGTCCGGTCTACGCCTCATACCGCGCCCTCGATGGCCGCTGCCTCGACGATCTTGTGTGGACCTTCTTTCCCGGCCCTGGCACCGCCACCGGTGAAGACGCGCTGGAATTGACGCCCCATGGTAGTCCGCTGATTGTGCAACTTATTCTGGCTGACCTTTTTGCCCGAGGTTGCCGCGCGGCCGAGCCGGGCGAGTTCACCCGCCGCGCCTTCCTTTCCGGGCGCATCGAGCTCACCCAAGCCGAGGCGGTCATGGATCTTATCCACGCTCGTAGCGAGCGCGCGCTCGTGGCGGCCCAGCGTCAGCTTGCTGGGGGCCTCGGCCGCCATCTCGACGCGCTCATTCAGCGACTCCTTGCGATACTTGCGCAAATCGAGGCCTACATTGATTTTCCGGAAGAAGACCTGCCACCGGAAAACCGCCAGCTCGTTGTCGGGGGGCTGACGGATGTTCTACGTGGAACAAGCCGCCTTCTCGCCACCCACCGCTACGGGGATTTGCTGCGCGAGGGACTAAAAACCGTGCTCCTCGGGGCGCCGAACGTGGGTAAAAGCAGCTTGCTCAACGCTTTAGTAGGCCGGGAGCGAGCTTTGGTGAGTCCCGAGCCCGGCACTACGCGTGACTTCATTGAGGAGCCGCTCCAAGTCGGCCCGCATCTGCTCCGCCTAATCGATACCGCCGGGCTCAATCCTGCACCGGGCACAATCGAGGCGCTTGGGATTGCCAAGACCCTTGAGCGCTTGGGCGAGGCGGACCTGGTGCTTTGGGTGGTCGACGCCACGCAGCCGCTCCCCGCCCTGCCGGCCGACACGAAGGCGCTGCTGCGGCCCGACAACACCCTGCTCATCCTGAACAAGGTCGATCTTCTGCCTGACCCGCCGCCGATCGCCTCCCTGCTCCCCCAGGTCTATGTCTCCGCGCTCCGCGGCGAGGGGCTCGACGATTTGCGCTCCGCCATCGTTGCCCGGGCCGACTCGCTCGCGCCCAGCCTCGCGGCCGAGGAGCAGATCGCGGTCAACGCCCGCCACGCCGACGCCCTGCGCCGGGCCGAGGCGGCACTCCGCTCCGCCCTCGGCGGCCTCCGCGCCACCCCACCCCAGCCCATCGAGCTGGTCTCGGCCGATCTCCGCGGCGCGCTCGACGCCCGCGGCGAGATCGCCGGCCGCCTCGAGAACGAGCGCAGGCTCGATTCCCTCTTCGCCACCTTCTGCATCGGCAAGTAGACGCCGGCACCCCGCTTTTCCTTTTTGCGCTTTCTGCGCCTCTTTGCGGCCATTCTCGTTCGTCCCGATGTCCGCCTCTCCCGAAATCTTCGATGTGATCGTCTGTGGCGCCGGCCACGCCGGTTGCGAAGCCGCCCTGGCCGCCGCGCGCACCGGCGCACGCACCCTGCTGCTCACGGGCAATCTCGATACCGTCGCCCAGATGTCCTGCAATCCCGCCATCGGCGGCCAGGCGAAGGGGCAAATCGTGCGCGAGATCGATGCCCTCGGCGGGGAGATGGCGATCAACACCGACCTCACCGCCATCCAGTTTCGCCTGCTCAATGAGTCCAAGGGGCCGGCCGTGCAGTCGCCCCGCGCCCAGTGCGACAAGAAGGCCTACCAGTTTCGCCTCAAGCACACTCTGGAGCTTCAGCCAAACTTGCGCCTCTTCCAGGCCACCGTCACCGGCTTGCTCTTCGCCGCCCCCGCCGAGACCGGCGCCGGCGGGGCCCGCCGCGTGGTCGGCGTCCGCACCAACCTCGACCTCGAATTCCGCGGGCGCAGCGTCGTGGTCACGACCGGCACCTTTTTGCGCGGCTTGATGCACATCGGCCAAAACAAGAACGAGGGTGGCCGGCTCGGGGACTTTTCCGCGAAGACGCTCTCCGCGAGCTTCCTCGAGGCGGGCATCGAGCTCCAGCGCCTCAAGACCGGCACGCCGCCCCGCCTGCTCGGGCGCTCGATCGACTTTTCGAAGATGGAGCCGCAGCACGGCGACGCCTCCCCGACCCTCTTCGCGTTCCACGACACCCGCGACCCCGAGCCATTGTTCCACGTGGAACACCCGGTGCTGGCCGCCTCCTATCCCCCCGGCCCGACCTCGCCGACTACCCTACGCGAAGACCGGCTCGGTTGGCAGCCGGGCCGCGATCAGGTGCCCTGCTGGATCACCTACACGACCGAGCACACCGCCCAGCTCGTGCGCGACAACCTGCACCTCTCCGCCATGTATTCCGGCGAGATCGAGGGGGTGGGGCCGCGCTACTGCCCCTCGATCGAGGACAAGTTTGTGCGCTTCGCCGAGAAGCCGCGGCACCAGCTCTTCCTCGAGCCGGAGGGGCGCGCGACCAACGAGTATTACATCAACGGCCTGTCCACCTCGCTGCCCTTCGCCGTGCAGGTGGAGATGGTGCGCAGCATCCCGGGCCTCGAGCGCGCCGAGCTGCTGCGCCCGGCCTATGCGGTCGAGTATGACTTCGCGCCGCCCACCCAGCTCTTCCCCTCGCTGGAGTCGCGCAAGGTGGAGAATCTTTTCTTCGCCGGGCAGATCAATGGCACCTCGGGCTACGAGGAGGCCGCCTGCCAGGGCCTGATCGCCGGCGTAAACGCCGCCCGCAAGGGCAGGGGAGAGGCGCCGCTCGTGATCGCCCGCCACGAGGGCTACATCGGCGTGCTGATCGACGACCTAGTGACCAAGGGCACGCGCGAGCCCTACCGCATGTTCACCAGTCGGGCCGAGCATCGCCTCTTGTTCAACCATGGCAGCGCCGAGCTGCGCCTCGTCCACCACGCCCGGGCCTGCGGCCTGCTTTCCCCTTCCCGCCTTGCCCGCATCGAGGCCAAGGCGACCCGGATCCGGGAGTGGATCGAGCGCCTGGAGCAGACGCGTCTGCCCGCCGCCGCCGGCTTCGGCATCGGCACCTGGGCCGACCATCTCCGCCGGGCCCAGAGCGCCACGCCCTCCGCGTCCGCGTCTGCGCCCGCGCCCGAGGCCTGCGGAGCCGGGGTAGGGGAGTCCGCCGCCTCGGCGGGCTCGGGCTCGGATGGCGCGGCCGCGCCCGGGCCTACAACTGGCGCCCGCCCCTCGGCGGGCGATCCTTGGGCTGCGCTGCTCCCTCATCTGCCTGAGCTGGCCGCGCTTTCGCCTGCCGAGCGCGCCGAGGTGCACTATCGGGTGACCTATGCCGGCTACCTCGCCCGCGAGGAGCGTCAAATCGCGCGCCTCGCCGACATCGAGAAGATCAAGATCCCGGCGGACTATGACTTCAACGCCGTGCGCGGCCTGCGGGCCGAGAGCCGCGCCAAGCTCGCCGCCGCCCGCCCCGTCACCCTCGGCCAAGCCAGCCGGATCAGCGGCGTAAACCCCGCCGATATCAGCGTGCTGCTCGTGGCCCTTTCGAGGTAGGCGTCGCGCCGACGACCGCGACCGCGGGACGCCCGCGTTCGAGCCCCGCCCCGCCCGGGCATTCGCGGGCGAACGCCCTTGCCCTACAAACCCCAGCCCGCCGCCAGTCCTTTTCGGGGGTTTTGCGCGGTTTCCTTTGCCCTCCTTTGTTCCGCTTCTGGCCTCCCCCTCGCACTCGCCGGCCGCAAAAAACCCGCCCTCGGATTAGGAGGGCGGGTTGACTGAAGCGGTCTTTACCGGGGGGCTGCGCTTAACGGGTGGCTTGATCGGCCGGCGCGTTGCGGCGAATCCCGTAGCGGTCCACGATGGCCTTCGCTTGGGGGTTGGTTTGGGCGAGCGTCAGCAGGTCGGAAAGGAACACCTCGAGTTGGCGCGCCGTCCGCGCTTGATTGGCTTGGGCTTCCGAGACGAGGACGGTGCTCTGTTCGACGGCTTGTTTCAGCTTACCCCGGGCGGAGAGGCTTTGGTTGATCTGCCAGCCCAAGAGGACGGCAAGGGAGAGGGCGATCATTAGGATCGCGCCCTGCGTGAAGAGGGAATCGGAGGAGACTTTTTTCTCGGTGCTCACGGTGGAAAAGGGGATCGAGGCGACGGGTGAGAGGGTGGGGGAGGGAACGCGCGTGCGGTCGCTTTAGTTGGCCGGGGCCTGCTGGCCGTTGACCGGCTGGCGAACCTGCACCGTGAACCCGTGCCGCTGGAGCAGATTGCGCAGCTCGACGTCTGCCAGGGAGAGTTGGGCCATGTCGCGGACGATGTTGGTGGCCACCTGACCGGTGATCTGCTGGGTCTGCTGGCCGGTGCGGATTTGGAATACTTGAGATTGCGCTTCCGCCTGTAGCTTTTGGTTGCCCGAAGCGAGCACCACGAGCCAAACGGCCAGAGCAAGAACGACCGCTCCGGCGAGGAGGTTGAGCTTGGAGAGAAGTGAAGTCATGGGCTTGCACCTGTGCAGATGGCGGCCCGTCGCGTCCAGCCGCAAAATCAATAGGGATTTTTCCCGCATTCGCGCAGGCTAATCGTGGGGAAAAGGCCGGGTGTTAATATCCTTGCAATATCTTGGGGAAAACTGGGAGTTAGTGCCTAGAAGCCATCGGAATTCCTCCCGGTGCGATCTTCGTGTCTGCCTAGGTATCCGCTTTTTCGCTAACTTTTCGCCGTCCTTTCCCAATGCTCTCGATCATTCGCGCCAACCGAGCCACCACGTTTAACCGCATTGTCAGCACCGTGGTCGTTTCAACGATGGTCGGCATCCATCCGGTGGGCATCGTCTCCGTGCTCGCCAATCCCACCGGCGAGGTGGTGGTCGCAGGTCAAGCGACCTTCGACCGCAGCGGCAACACGCTCACGATCACCCAGACCTCCCAGCGCGCCATCATCAACTGGCAGGACTTCTCGATCGATGCCGGGCATCTCACCCAGTTCATCCAGAACAACCCCGATGCCGCCGCGCTCAATCGCGTGGTCACCCTCACCCCCTCGCTGATCGCGGGCACGCTCCAGGCCAACGGCCGCATCATCCTGATCAACCCCAACGGCATCACGGTCGGCCCCGGCGGTGTGATCGACACCGGCTCCTTCATCGGCTCCACCCTCGATGTCTCCAATGACCAGTTCTTGGCGGGCGGCTCGCTCGATTTCATCGGTGCCTCCGGTGCCACGATCACCAACCTCGGCTCCATCACCGGTGCCGACGGCGTCTTCCTTTTCGCCCGCCAGATCGACAACGCCGGTAACATCCTCGCCCCCGGCGGTCAGGCCGGCCTCGCCTCCGGTTCGCATATCCTCCTCCAGCCCGCCAGCGGTGACAACCGCGTGAGCATCCTCGTCGGCACGAGCGCCGACACCACGCTCGACGGCGCCGCCGTCCGCAACCGCGGCGAGATCAACGCCGCCCTCGCCACCCTTCAGGCCACCGGCAACGCCTTCTCCACTGCCGTCAACAACGAGGGTATCATCCGCGCCCAAGGTTTTGAAACCGTCGGCGGCCGTGTCCTCCTCACCGGCGGCGCCACCGGCACCGTCCTCAGCTCCGGCACCATCAGCGCCCAAAACGCCGACGGTAGCGGCGGCCGCGTCGAGATCACCGGCGACCGCGTCGGCCTCACCGGCGACGCCGTGGTCGATGTTTCGGCCACCACCGGCTCTGGTGGCACCATCCTTGTCGGCGGCAGCCTTCAGGGCTCGGCCGATCCTTCCGTCCAAAACGCCTCCCGCACCTTTGTTGGCGAGAACGTCCGCCTCCTGGCCGACGCCGCCGAAGTCGGCGATGGCGGCACTGTCATCGTCTGGGCCGATGAGGTCACCCGTTTCCAAGGCAACATCTCCGCCCGTGGTGGCGAGCTCGGCGGCGACGGCGGCTTCGCCGAGGTCTCCGGCAAAGAGCACCTCGACTTCCAGGGCCGCGCCGACCTTCGCGCTCCGCTCGGCGCCACCGGCACCCTGCTGCTGGATCCGAGCGACATCATCATCGTCGCGAGCGGCCAGGATTTGCTCGGCGGGAGCTTCAGTGGCGCTAATCCCAACATCTTTTCGTCGGCCACCGGTCCCGCCACCATCGAATGGGGCACCATCACCGGCAACCTGGCTTCCGCATCCGTCATCATCAGCACCAGCGGCAGCGGAGGCGTCGGCGACATCACCATTCAGGACGGCGTCACCTACTCTAGCACCAATCACCTGACCTTCCTCGCGCACCGCAACTTCGTCCAGGAGCTCGGTGCCGATATCATCAACACCTCCACCTCCAACAATCCCGGAACGATCGCGGTCTATGCCGGCTGGGATGGCGGGCCCACCTTTGCCCCCGCGGTCACGCCTGGCGTTGGCGACATCTTTATCAACGCGACGATTCGCACCGGCGGCGCGGCGAACGGCTCAAACTCGGCCGTGTCGCTTTTCGCCGGAAACGACATCACCGTCGCCTCGGGCGGTGCGATCCAATCCACCAGTCGCAGCGGCACCGCCTCCAGTGGGCAGACGGGTCTCATCGAGTTGCACGCGGGCGGCTCGGTGACGATCCACGGATCCGTGGCGACCGGGAACAACACCCTCGCGGACAACGCCGCCAACCGCGTCGCGCGCAGCGGAGGAATCTTGATCGGCGCCGGGCAGGATATCCTTATCAGCGATACCGCCACGCTTGTCACGGGAGACGCCACCCTGAGCGGCAACGCGGGGTTGTTGGATACCGACATCACCGCGTCTGGCTTCATTAGCTTCTCGGCGGGCGGGCAAATCACGGTCGACGGTGTCCTCCAGACCGGTGACTCCGCACAAGTCAACGGCCTGTTTGTCGAGCAGGCGACGAGCGGCGACATCGTCCTCGGTGGTGACGGCGTCCGAATCTCCGAGAGTGCGGTGCTCCGCACCGGCGACACCTTGATCACCGGCGGTGGCATCGTGTCCGGCGCGGACGTGGTCGCGTCGGGCTCGATCATTTTGGGCAGTTCCGCCGACCTCCAAGTCGAAGGGTCGCTCCGCACCGGCGATGCGGTCATGTCCGACGGCTTGCTCGCGAATACTGCGACATCGGGAAACATCCAACTTTTCGCCACCGAAACGGTCGAGATCACTCAGACCGGATCTTTGGTCACGGGCGATGCCCGCATCACCGGAGACTTGACCGGCACCGATAACACCACGACCGGCGATATCGTTGTGGTGAGTGACGAAGCGAACGTCATCCTCGACGGCAGCCTTCGCACCGGAAACGCCCAGCAGGTGGATAGCCTGGCCGGCTTCGACAACCTTCGTTCCGGCAGCATCACGGTCGTCGCCGAGACCTCCGTCACCGGCTCCGGCCAGTTGATCACCGGGGAATCCCGTCTCACCGGCGGCATTGCGGGCCTGGGCAATGACGCTATTCGCACTGGCGAGATCGCCATCTTTGCGACCACCGGCGACATCGCGCTCTCAGATGCCACTGCCTTGGTGACTGGCGACGCCGTTCGCGTCGGCGGCGGCGACGATACTTTTGTCGGCAACATCGTGCTCTCCGCCGGCGGAAGCATCACCAACGGGGCCGGCGGCACCCTGCAAGTGCTCCAAGGCACTGGAAACGGCGACCCCGATTCTCTCCCCAGTCTTATTTTCGCCTCTTCCTCCGGCGATATCCGCATCGGCAGCTCCGGTGCCCTTCTTCTCGGAGACATTGAGTCCAACGGCGGCGATATCCAAATCGACGCTTCCGGTAACATCGTGGTGGCTGGCGGCTACTCCGTGGCCAGTGATGGCGGTGACATCGCGTTCTTCACCCCCGATCATTTCGAGTCGACCCTCGGCTCCGTTATCGATGCCGGTTCCGGCAAGATCAGCTTCACCGTCGGCTCCATCGTGCTGGACGGCACCCTCTCGGCCCATGGTATCGGCTTTGGGTTGGCCGACGACACCCTGGTGATCAACTTTGGCGCCGACCCCGTTCCGGGCGCCTTCAATGTCACCCAAGATATCCTCGGCCGACTTGCCGTTGGCAGTGTCCTGACCATCGGGTCGGCCTCCAACCTCGGCGGAATCTCCTTCAGTGAATCCATCGACTTCGCGGATGGCTTCACCTTCAATCTTCTGACAGGCGGCGCCATCACCAGCCTCATCCTCGGGCCGGACATCACCTTTGGCGGCGGCCTTGCCGCCGGCTCCGTGTCGCTCGATGCCGGCACCGGCATCGGCGCCGGTTCCGCCCCGATCAAGATCGCGGCTGGCGACGGCCTCAGCCTCGCCTTTACCAACAGCACTTCGGGCGACATCGTGATCCAGCTTACCGGTCCCACCACGCTGACCGATACCGTCCAAGGTTTCGCTGGAACCCTCGGCAACCATGGCGGCGGCGCGACCAATATCGTCGCGGGTAGCCCCCTCACCGTCGCCTCCGACCTCATCCAAGCCGGCGCCATTTCGCTCGCCACCACCGAGGTCACGGGCCCCAACAACGACGACCTTACCATCGACAGCGGAGTCACCGTCGAGTCGACCGCCGGCTCCGTTACCCTTACCTCCGCCGACGCGATCATCATCGCCTCCGGCGCCACCGTCGCCGCCGACACCACCCTCGTCCTCGACACCGTCAGCAACAACACCGACGACGCCGACGGCTTCATGACCATCGCCGGTGACCTCACCGCGGGCGACGCCATCCTCCTCAACGCCGAGACCACCGTCACCCAAACTGCCGGCACGCTCACGGCGACCGACCTCGGCATCATCGCCGGCGGAGCCGTCACTGACCTCAACACCGCCGTCACCAATCTCGCCGCCCAAGTCTCCGCCGGCGGCCTGACCCTCACGAACACCGGCGCGCTCACCATCGCGGACCTCGCCGCCCTCGACGCCTCCCTCGAGACCACCTCCATCACCGGCGGCGGCTCCATCACCGCCTCCAGCCCCATCACCTTCGCGGCCGACACCACCACCGACAGTGGCACCGGCAACACCTTCACCTACACCGCCACCGAGTCCGCCGGTAACGACAACATCACCGTCGAAAGCGGCGTCACCGTCACCGAAGCCACCGGCTCGCTCGAATTCAACACCGGCGACAGCTTTGTCCTCAACGGCACCGCGGTCGTCACCGCGGCCGAAAATCTCACCATCAGCGCCGCGGTTGGCGACACCGACGACACCGGCTCCATCGACCTCGGCTCCGGCACCCTCGGCGCCGGCGGCACCATCACCCTCACGGCCAACGTCCTCGACGACGGCACCTACGGCGGCATCAGCCAATCCGCCACCGGCACCCTGACCGCCACTCAGCTCGCGCTCGGCAACGGCGGCGGCACCGTCACCCTCATCGGCACCAACAACGACGTCGATACCCTCAGCACCGTCGGCACGCACACCGGCAGCATCACCTTCGTCGACATCGACGGCGTCACCATCACCAGCCTCCAGACCGACGACGGCTTCGTCGACGTGAGCGCCGGTGGCCTCCTCACCGTCTCCGGCCTGATCAACACCACCGCCAGCGGCTCCGTGTCGCTCACCGGCGTTGGCGTCACCCTCGCTCCGGGCGCGGGCATCATCAACGTCTCCGGGGCCACGCTCGACGCCACCAGCGCTCAGGCGATCATCGACGGCGACATCACCACCGACAACAGCGCCATCGTGATCACCGGCACCGGTATCACCCAAGGCGCCGCCTCCACCCTCGACGCCGACGGCGGCACCATCAGCCTCAACGCCGGCGCCGGCGCTGCGATCATCGACGGCTCCCTCGTCACCACCAATTCCGGCGCCAACGCTCTTCTCGTCCAAGGCGCCACCATCTCCCAAGCCGCTTCCGGCGTGATCGACGTCGCCGGCGTCTCCCGCTTTGTCACCAACTCCGCCACCGCCGGCAACGTCGCCATCACCAACGCGCAAAACCTCGAGCTCGCCACCAGCGACCTCAGCGCTGGCGCGCCCTACGGTTTCGTCGTGGGCGGAAACCTCGTCCTCACTGTCACCGGCGACGTCACCCAGCAAAACAACGATCCGGTTGCCGATGATGTCGGCATCGCCGTCGCCGGCACCGCCACGGTCAACGCCACCGGCACCACCACGCTGACCGACCCCGACAACATCTTTGGCGGAGGCCTCGCCGTCGGCGATGACCTCACCATCTCCAAGGTCGGCGTCATCACCCTCGGCACCGGCGCCGGCCAGACCGCCATCCCCGGCACGATCGCCGGCGACCTCACCATCGTCTCGCGCGAGTCCGGTTTCGCCTTCGACGGTGTCCTCGGCGGCGATGCCATCACCCTCGCTGGCAATAACCAGATCACCACCCTCAGCGTCCAGACCGCCCTCCCCGGCACCAGCGGCCACGTGAGCGGCGCCCAAACCGGCATCCTCCAAGACGGCACCGGCACCGGCACCATCAACATGACCGGAGCGAGCGCCACCCTCTCGCTCACCACCGAGGCCTCTGCCGGCAACGTCTTGCCCGGCCTCACTCGCGGCAGCATCATCCTGAACGATGGCGCCAACGTCCTCGCGCCGAACATCGAGTTCAACGTGCAGGATACCGCCGCCACTGCCTTTGGCGACGTCACCCTCGTCCATTCCGGCGCCAACGACATCGACCTCGGCGCCTCGACCCTCCGTCGCAATCTCTCGCTCACCACGACCAACCTCGCCGCCGACATCACCCAGTCCGGCGCCATCACCTCCACCGCCACCAACGGTAATCTGGTTGTCTCCACCCAAGGCGGTTCCGTCAACCTCGGCACCGAGGCCAACACCTTCGGCGGCACCGTCGCCGCCACCACCGACGGCGGCGACTTCGTCTTCCGCAATGTCGGCAACGTAGCCGTCGCGACTGCCGGCATCGATCTCGGCACCGGCGCTCTCGCCCTCCAGTCCGACACCGGCTCCATCACCCAGACCACCGGTGCCATCACCACTTCCGGGCTCCTCGCGCAGGCCGCCTCCAATGTCATCCTCACCAACCAAAACAACGAGATCCAGGCCCTCGCTGGTGAAGTAGGTGGCAACCTTCTGCTCCGCACCCAGACCGACCTCGAAATCACCTCCATCGACGGCATCGACGGTCTTACCCTCACCGGCGCCAACGCTCAGGTGAAACTCCGCTCCGACGGTGACGTCACCACCAGCGATAGCACCACTCCGGTCGCATTCACTAACGGCGGCGGGCTCGAAATCGCCGCCATAAACGTCGGCACGGACGCGGCCAGCCCCCTCTACACCGCGGGCTCCCACACCCTTCAGGTTCTCGCCGACGGCGGCTCGATCTTCATCGAGAACAACTCAAACGGCGCGACCATCACCATCGCCCCGCTCCTCGCCGTCTCCGGCTTCAACCCCTATACTTCGGTAACGGCCGGCCTCAACGCCACCGCCGGCGCGATCTCCGTGGTCCTCACCGGTGACGACGCCGACCTCTCTGTCGCCGGCACCATCACCGCCGGCGCCACCATCCTCCTGAACGCCACCCGCGACATCTCGACCAGCTCGACCAGCTCGGCCATCTCGGCTGACGGCGACGCGACCCTCCTCGCCGGTCGCGACGTCACCCTCGGTGGCACGCTCAACGCCGCCAACATCGAGGTTACCGCCACTGCCGGCGATATCACCACCACCGCCTCGGCCATCGTGGCCGGTTCAAGGGGGGAGAACATCACTTTCACCGCCGGCGACGACATCACGATCGGCGCCGCCCTCGGCAACAATGCCAGCGCCACCTCCGGCAACGTAATCCTCACTGCCGGTGGAGATATCGCCATCAACGGCGCCTCCTCGGCCGGCGCCGCCTTGTTCGAAGCACAAGCGGGCGGCAATTTCACGTCCACCGCCGCCATCGGCACCAACGCCCTGGCCATTGAGATCACCTCGTCCAATGGCAACGTGTCCATCGGTGGTATCCTAGGCACCAACGCCGCCACTATCGAGATCACCGCCACCAACGGCACCTTCGTCAACACCGCCACGGTCGGCACCAACAGCACCGGCTCGATCGGAATTCGCACCGGCGGGACGCTCACCAGCGGTGCCAACATCGGCAACATCGCCACCCCGCTTGTCGTCCTCGACCACGACGGCCTGCTCATCCGCAGCGGCGCCAATACCATCGCCGGCTCCGAGATCCGTCTCGCCGGCACCGGTGGCACCGGCCTGCTCGCCACCAACCAGCCGAACCTGCGCGCCGAGTCCATCGTCTTCGACAAGGCGGGCGCCACCACCCCGATTCGGATCAATCGACCCCTCGTTGAGTTCACCACGCTCTCCGGTGCCGTTGATAACAGTCTTTCGATCACCAGCGCCGGCGGCCTCGAGATCGGCCTCGGCGGCCTGACCATCGGCGGTGACAACCGCATCGTTAACCTCACCGGGGGCGGCAGCCTCAGCTCCCTCGGCACCCTCGCCTTCACCGGCGCCGGCGGCCAGCTCGTCCTCCGCGCCAACGGCTCCAATTCCGTCGGCGGCCAAGGCACCTCGCTCCAGGGCGATTCCGACGTCGCCAACGTCGTCGACGCCTTCCTGGTCGAGGGCGTCACCCGCCTCGCTGGCCAAGGCAACAACGGCTTCTACGTCGTCAACACCAACAACCTCGTCACCAATAACCTCGAACTTGCCGGGATTAATCTCGGCTCGATCTTCGATGGTCTTGGCACTGTGAACGGCATCTCCGGCAACAACGGCCTCGAGATCTACACCGACGGCGGCCTCGTCGTCGCTGCCGGCCAGACTATCTCGACCAGCGGCAATTACCTCGCCTTGGTTGGAAACTACGCCGTCAACCCCGTCATCATCAACGGCACCGTCCGCAGCGGCGCCTCCGCAGGCACCGGTTCGGTCATTCTCGAAGGCACGCCGATCATCGCGGGCACCGTCTTCGCCGGCAACGCCGACCTGCTCATCTCCGACCTCAACCCCAACGGCGGCATCTTCTCCGACACCAACCTGAGCGGCAATGTGATCCTGACCGCGCTTCAGGACTACCGCATCGGCGCCGCCATCAACCACAGCGGCAACGGCACCCTCACGATCAACGCCGACAGCGACCGCGACGGCCAAGGCGGCATCGTGTTCTTTGCCGGAAACCTCGGCCTCGATCCCCGCTCCGGCCGCATCAACTCCACCGCCACGTCCGGCAACGGCATCGTCCTCAACAGCTCCGAGCTCGTCGGCAACTACAACGTCGGCCAGGTCCTCGACAGCATCTACACCATCACCACCGGCACCAACCTCGGCGGCCTCACCGGCAACGGCATCGTCCTCGCCAATTCTTCGATCGCCAATCAGATCGCAAAGACCAACACCGGGAACATCCAGTTCATCATCAACCCGGGCGTCGTCGCCACGGTCGCGCAGGAGGGCGCCCTCCAAGCCATCAACGCCCCGAGCGCCAACCTCATCTTCACCGGCTTCGGTGACGTCGGTCGCAACGCTCTCGGCACTGTCAACCCCCTGCGCACCACCGTCAACGGACTCGAGTTCGACAAGGCCAACTATCAAGTCCACCTCCGCGAAACCGGTGGCATCACCATCATCGCCGCCTCCGCCGCCGAGCGCTTCGTCCTGGAGGCCGGCACCAATGCCGCTGGCGCCGCCGGCAGCAGCGGCAACGTCACTCAAGCCCCCACCGCTATCCTCACGATCGGCGACCTCAGCGTGATCAATCGCGCCGGCCTCGTGAACTTCAGCACCGAGATCAACGAGGTCGACGAGATCTCCCTCGGCCGCGCCCTCCTCGGCGACTTCCTCTACCGCGGCGGCCGCGATCTCGCGCTCACCGGCCAGATATCCTCCTCCGCCGTCACCACCCTTGACCTCGGCACCTTTAATATCGACCAGGCCGATACCGCTCCGATCTCCGGCGGAAACACCGTCAACCTCACCTTCCGCGACTTCTCCATGCGCGCCGGCATCAACTCCGGCACCAGCGGCACCGTGAACCTCAACGTCGCCGGCGACTTCCGAAATCTCGACTTCGCGGACACCGACAACCGCGTCATTGCCAACGTCCTCAACATCCGCGCCCAAGACGGCCAGATCGCCTCCGTTGGCGTCGACACCACTTCGACCACCCTGACCAACGACGTCCAGAACGTGCTCGGCGACGACTACAGCGGCTTCATCCGCACCTCGGTCGCCACCGTCAACATCGCCCGCGACCTCGGATCCGTCACCTCGGTCAACCTCCTTGAGAGCACCGGCATCCAGCTTGGGGCCATCAACATGGACGGTGACCTCTTCATCAGCACCCAGGGCACCGGCGCCATCATCCAAAATCCTGCCAACGCCCTCGTCATCGACGGCCTCGCCCAGTTCATCACCCAGAACGGCAGCATCACGCTCAACCAGAATACCGGGAACAACATCAACGCCTTCGGTCGTGTGATCGCCCGCAACGGCCACTTCCGTTACCTCAGCACCGTCGACGCCCTCGACGGCGAGATCAACTTCACCGGCCTTGTCCGCACCACCGGTGGCACCGGCATCAACCCGGCCGACGTCCAGATCACCTTTGGCGCGGGCACCGACCTCGTCTTCGGTGTCGACGGCGACATCTTCGCCAACGATTTCGTCACCATCACCCGCGCGGGCGGCGGCTCCGGGCAGGTCCGCACCGCCGGCGATATCACCACCTCCGGCGACAACATCACCTTCACCTCCGCCGACGGCCTCCTTAACATCCGTCTCGAGGGCGACATCGTCGTCTCCACCAACGGCCTCGCCCCCGATACCTTCCTCGGAGGCACAAACCCCGCCCTTGGCGGCAATGTGCTCTTCAACGGCACCGTCGACAGCGACACAAGCCTCGCCAACGACCTCACGGTCAACGCCGGCACCGGCAACATCACCTTCGCCAACACCGTCGGCGCGGGCGGCCAGGCCCTCGGCCGCATGGTGATCAACACCACCGGCACCACCACCTTCGCCGACAACGTCACCGCGCTCAGCCTCGTCACGGATCGCGATCCCGCCCAGCGTGGCACCGGCCTCACCTTCTTCCGTGGCAATACCCTCACCACCGAGGAATACGCCATCTTCAACGACGCGCTCCGCCTCAACCAGGCCGCCACCACCATCAACGCCGGTGGCGCCGAGTTCAACGCGACCCTCAACTCCGAACTCGCCGGCACCCCCGTCGCGCTGACCATCAACGACAGCGGCATCACCCGCTTCAACAGCGACGTCGGCACCGTCAACGTCCTCCAGTCCCTCACCGTCAACGCCGCCGGCATCCAGATCAACGGCGAGACCTCGAGCGCCGCCAACAACAGCAAGCTGCCCTTCGCCAACGGCATCACCATCGCCACCCTCGGGCACCAGATCTACACCGGCAGCTCCGGCATCCTCGTCGGCGGCGGCACCACCGCCCCCAATGTCCTGACCACCCACGCTGGCCTCTCCGACCTGACCGTCGGCGACATCATCTTCAACGGCACCCTCAACGGTCTCGTTGACGGCGACGTTTCCAACGCCCCCGGTCAAAACGACCTCGTCTTGATCGCCGGCACCCCCACCAACGCCGCCGTCACCGGCAACATCGCCTTCAACGGCATCGCCGGCGCCGGCACCCAGCTCGGCGACATCCTCATCACCGCCGCCAACAACGTCGACGTCACCGCCACCGCGGGCGACGCCCTCTTCGCCACCACCTTCATCCAGGCCTTCGGCTTCGGCACCACCTTCGTCGACGGCGGCATCCGCACCACCTCGCAGGCCACCCCGGCCTGGATCAACACCTACGTCACGGCCCCCGCCCAGCAGGCCAACGTTGTCCAGTCCTCGACCTTTGCCGGCGGCGTGCAGATCGCCACCAACCAGATCCGCGTCGAGCGCGACATCACCGCCGAAAACAGCGGCATCATCCGCCTCACCGGCCTCAACGCCGGCAGCGACGTCATCATCTCCGGCGGCACCGTCCAAACCACCGGCACCGTCGACCGCAACGTCCGCCCGGCCATCGGCATCACCGCTGGCGACGACGTGATCATCGGCCTCGCCGCCGGTGGCCCCGCCCGCTCCTCCATCGTCCAGACCAGCGATGGTGCGATCAGCATCACCGCGCTCAACCAGACCGCCGACGCCGTTTCCGGCATCCGCGTTCAAGGTCGCGGCGCCGGTCTCACCGGCAACGACGCCATCGTCAGCGCCCAAGGCGCCAACGGCGCGCTCACCCTCACCGCCACCGCCAACCAAGGCCAGGTCCTTGTTCAGGGTGGTAACGGCGGCCTCGCCTCCACCGCTTCCGTCAACTCCTCCGGTCTCATGACCGTGGATGCCGACCGCATCACCGTCCGCGGTGGCTCCGGCACCGGCTCCTCGGCCGCGCTTAGCAGCGCCGGCGGTCAATCCATCACCGCCCGCAACACCGCCGAAGGCGGCGTCGCGATCCTCGTGCAAGGTGGCACCGCCTCCGGCGCTTCCGCGGCCATCACCAACACCGGCGGAGACCAGTCCATCACCGCCCGCCTCGGCGACCTCCAAGTTCGCGGCGGCTCCGGTGCGCTCGGCGCCACCGCCGCCATCACCGCCTCTGGCTCCTCGGGCGACCAGATTATCTCCATCGAAGACGGCGACCTCCTCGTCCTCGGTGGCTCGGGTGCTCTAGCGGCTACCGCTGGCGTCCAGCGCGATTCCTCCCTCGCCGGCACCCAGCAGATCGACGTCGCGGGCTCCGTCACCGTCCAAGGTGGCATTGGCTCAGGCGCCCTGGCCTTCATCGAAAGCGACGATGTCCAACTCATCACCGTCGAGAACGACCTCACCGTTCAAGGCGGCACCGGCATCGCCGTCAGCACCGCCCGCATCAACACCACGGGCGACGGACGCCAGTCCATCGTCGTTGAGAGCGGCGACCTCAACATCCAGGGCGGCAACAGCCTCGGCTCCACCGCTCGCATCGCCGCCTCCGGCCTGAACGCCGGTGCGGGCGAGGAAGCCCAGCGCATCGAGGTCCGCTCGGGCGATCTCATCATCGCCGCCAACGGTGCCGCCGGCATCCCCTACGGCGCCCGCATCGCCGCCGAGAACACCGGCGACGCCACCCAGGTTATCGAAGTCGCCGGCACCCTCAGCATCGGCGGCGGCACCGCCGCCAACGCTTCCGCCGGCATTATCGCCGCTGGTTACGGTTCGAGCAGTGGTCTGGCGCAATCGATCACCGTCGGCGAAGGCATCTCGCTCAACTCCGGCCTCGGCTCCTCCGCCAACGCCGAGATTCGCTCCACCGGCTCCCAGGGTCGTCAGGCCATCACCGTCACCGACGGCGATCTCGTCCTCGCCTCTCAGATCGGCGCCGGCGCCAACGCCTCCGCGCTCATCTCCGCGGCCGGCGTCAACGACGGCACCAACTTGGCTCAAGTGATCGACGTGACCGGCGACATCCTCCTCAGCGGTGGTGACAATTCCGGCAACCGCGCCCTTATCGAGGCCACCAACTCCGGCGAAGCCACCCAGTCGATTGATGCTTCCGGTGCCATCGTGCTCGCCGGCGGCACCGGCATCGGCGGCAGCGTTGCCATCGAGTCCTCCGGCTTCGACACCACCCCCGGCCTCGCCCAGACCATCACCGCCGGCAACGGTCTCACCGTCCAAGGTGGCGAAGGCGATTCTTCCACCGCCACCATCAGCGCCTTCGGCTCCGAAGGCCGTCAGCTGATCACGGTCACCGGCGGCGATCTCGACATCCTCGGCGGCGCCGGCGAATTCGCCCACGCCACCATCGAGTCCTTCGGTGCCGACGCCGATCCGCTCACCGCGCAGACCATCTTGGTCCAAAACGGTAACCTCCTCGTCCGCGCCAACGCCGACGCCAACACGATCCAGGGAGGCGACGCGGCCATCACCGCCGTCGATTCGCAGACGATCACCGTCGCCGGCACCCTTGTCGCCGAGGGCGGCACCGACGGCGCGCGCGCGCTCATCACCGCCGGCAACAACCAAGCCATCTCCGCGGGTCAGCAAATTTCGCTCCTGGCCAACTACGAGAACGCCCAAGTCCTCCTCCAGGCGGGCAACAACCAGAGCATCGTCTCTGTCGATTCCGGCCTCTTCGTCCAGGCCGACGTCAGCGGCGCCAATGTCACCATCGAGACCGGCAACGACCAGATCATCGATGTCGCCACCGACATCGAGATGGAGACCGACAACACCGCCACGATTCTCGTCTCCGCTGGCAACGAACAGTCGATTGCCGCCGGTGAGTCCCTCGCCCTCACCGCTACCGGCGCCTCCTTCATCACGGTGGAAGCCGCTGATGCGCAGACCATCGACATCGGCGGCACCGCCGACCTCTTCGCGGAGAACAACTCCACGATCACCCTCGAGTCGCTCAACGCCTCGCAGGAGATCGCCATCGCCCAAGCCACCACCCTGACCGCGCTCGCCGGCTCGACCATCACCATCGAGGCCGCGACCACGCAGGCCATCGAAGTGGGCAACGGCGACCTGAGCCTCACGGCCAACGCCGCGGATATCCTCGTGCTCGCCGGTGACGACCAGTCGATCACCGTGGCCGGCGGCTCGCTGGCCATCGACGCCGACGCGAACGCCTACGTGCAGATTGCGACCGACGCGAACCAGCTGGTCGACGTGTCCGGCGCCATCACCGCGCTGGTGAACGACAACTCCGACCTCGATGTCACCGCGGCCCTCACCCAGACGATCACGGCTGGCGGCCTGCTCGACATCGTCGCGACCGAGAACTCCAACGTCCTGGTCCAGGCCGGTGACGAGCAGATCATCAGCATCGGCGGCACCGCCGACCTCTTCGCGGAGACCAACTCCACGATCACCCTCGAGTCGCTCAACGCCTCGCAGGAGATCGCCATCGCCCAGGCTACCACCCTGACCGCGCTCGCCGGCTCGACCATCACCATCGAAGCCGCGACCACGCAGGCCATCGAAGTGGGCAACGGCGACCTGAGCCTCACGGCC